>CBDUKB010000021.1:0-22762 GCA_965367695.1 uncultured Putridiphycobacter sp. | reverse complement strand
ATATTGACCCTGGTTTTGCTTCTATTGAGTTTGCTGTGTATCTAAATAATAATGGTTTATTGTATGTTTATGAATCAGGTACTTATAGGGGTGATTTCGGTAATTATGCTGCCAATGATACAATAAGTATCCAAATTAATAATGGGGTACTAGGTTATTATAAAAATGATAATTTATTTTATACGAGTACCCTTACCCCAACTTTACCGCTTTTTGCAGATGTTAGTTTTAATCAGCAATATGGCACATTGAACAATGTAAACGTATTTCAAAAAATGGGTGGTACTTTTACTTGTTCAGCCAATAATGTGGGGGCAAACCCATCTTACCAGTGGATGTTGAACAATCAAGTGGTGGGTAACAATAGCAATACCTATACAAATTTAAATTTAACTGAAGTTGATACCTTGTATTGTAAAGTAACACCTGATATAAATAGTTGCTCCAGTACAGCGGTTCCCTCAAATTTGTTTTCTTTTGAAGAGGTAGGATTACAAAAAACGCTGTGGACCGGTGCGAGTAATTCAAATTGGCTAGATGCAGGAAATTGGAACAATGGTGTGCCTTCTCCATCTAAAAAAGCAATTATTGACGCAAACCCTGGTAATAATCCTACCATTAATGGTGCAGCTTCATGTGCAGGATTGTTCATTGGGCAGAATAATTCATTAAATGTAATTGGAACGGATACTTTAAAAGTGTATGGAAGTTGGAATAATGAAGGTGAGTTTGTTGGGAGTAATAGTAATATTGAATTTAATAGTAACTGCTTGTCAACAGTAGGTTTTTATAATGCAGCGGCTCAAAATTTTAATAATATTATAATTAATGATGGAGTACAAGTTAATCAGACTGGATCAAAAGTTAATTTAATTGGGGCATTGTCATTAGAAAATGGGTCTTATAATACAAATGACTCTTTGGTGGTTATTTCTGATGCTAATGGTACTGGTAGAATAACAGCTATAAAAAATGGTTCATTAACTGGTAATATTGAAATGCAAAGGTACATTGATGCCGGTGCGACCCATTGGCGTTTTCTAACACAAGCGGTATCGGGACAAGACTTAGAATCTTTTGATGATGATTTTGTTTCTTCTGGTTTCCCAGGCACTGATTTCCCAAATTTTCCAACTGCTGCAAATCCATTTAGTTCCTTTTATTTTTACAATGAATCACAAGGGGTTAATTTTAATGATGGATTTGTAGTACCAAGCAGCACTTCAGATGCAGTCGGAATGGGTCAAGGTATTTGGATTTGGTGTGGAGATTCTTTGCAAGGAACGAACCCTTTTACAATTGATGCTTTTGGTCCAATTTACCAAGGTGACTTGAATTTACCTGTGACATATACTCCAACTGCAGGTGATCCTTCTGAAGACGGATGGAACATGGTGGCTAATCCATATCCTTGTACCATAGATTGGGAAGCAAGTGATTGGGTGAAGAATAATATAGATGCTGCTATTTTTATCTGGAATCCTGACAATGCGCAATATGCTAGCTATGTAGCGGGTGTAGGTACTAATTTAGGTGATAATAAAATTGCTTCCTCTCAAGCCTTTTGGGTTCATAGTAATGCTGCTTCACCACAATTAACCATCAAAGAATCATGTAAAATTAACCAAGATCATGGTTTTATAAAAAAGGCTGGGATTCAACCAAAATTATTGAGGCTAAAATTAAATGCTAGTTCAACAGGTGTTTGGGACGAAACGGTAATTAGAATGGAGGACAATACCACAAGTGGTTTTGACTCGGATTTTGATGCTTTGAAGTTTTACTCAGGTGATGCAAATAGTATACAAATTGCTTCCACAATTAATAATAAAGATTTTACTATCAATTCAATTGATGAAGATAGTTTAACAAGCATTGATTTGAAGATAATATTACCTTTTAATGATGTATGTACTATCACTGCAACTGATATTTCAGGAATCGATAACATGTCTTGTGTGTTGATTGAAGATTTGACAACTGGAACATTTACCGATTTAAAAACTGATTCGGCTTATCAATTCCAACAAGTAGCATACAATTATCAAGCAAGGTTAAGAATTCACTTTACTAAGAAACCCGCAGTTACCGTTACTGATATCTCTTGTTACAATGCGAATGACGGTAGTTTAGTTTTCGATTTACCAATTGGAATAGATGAAGCATTTTGGAGCAATGCTGCCGGCGATTCATTGATTGTTACAAATGCCAATTTAAGTCAGGGAACTTATTTTTTAAATTACAATCACCAATTGGCAGCTTGTGGTAACGAAATTGATTCCTTTGTAATCATGTCTCCAACTCCTATTATTGTCCAAACCTATGCTACAAATATCAATTGCAATTCATGTTGTGATGGGACAGCAAATGTGAATCCATCTGGAGGCACGGCACCTTACACATATATTTGGGCTAATAACGTCAATAGTATTGGGAATAATGCCTTCGATTTATGTGCTGGAACTTATGACGTACTCATCATAGATGAAAATAATTGTGATACTACCATTACCATTCAAATTCAAAATACTTTATCAATTGCTTCCACTAATATGAACGTCAAAATGAAGGTGTATCCTAATCCATCCAAGGGGCTTATCACAATTGAAGGCGAGGATATTTCTGCAGCAAATTTAAGTTGTTACAATAGTCTAGGACAAGACCTGTCTTCTTTTATTCAAATTACACAAGTTAATAAGGGTCAAGTGAAGGCAAATTTAGAAATGCTTCCAGAAGGTGTATACTTTTTAAAACATCAGAATAGTACCTATCGCATTACTAAAAATTAGACTTATTATTGAGCATGACTATATATTTTATGTAACGCAATAAATAAAAAAGACTTATGATGCTATAAGTTATTTTTATGTCGAAAGTTTTCATTTTTTTAGTTTTAATAGGAATTCAACAAATTGGTTTTGCAAGTGAAATAGCCCTTACTTTAAAACCTGTTAGTCTTGATACGCTTTTAAAGAAAAAATATTTAAGCGCTACTTTTACAGGTATAGGTGGTCATTCAGGAGAATCAGTTAAAGCTTCTTTAAAAAATCTCACAGCTGATACTTTAGTCTGTTTTATAGCACCCGGTCGACGATTATTTTCAATAGATACTTTAGCACAAGATTTGTTAATTGTAAAAGAAGCATATGTGGTGCTGGCGCCCAACCAAACAAAAGTGACAAATCTTCACGGTTATTGTTGCCAAAGCCATCATCAAGGTCCAAAAATAGACAGTAAATTTACTTCAGGGAAAATGGAAGCTGCAGCTTGGATTGAACTGGCAAATCACATCAATAAAAACAACTATCAACCTGCTGTCATTCAACAGGCAGTTTGGGTATTAAGTAACAATCATGAAATAAGCGCAGTCAGTCAATCAGAAATGGCAGCAATTCTACCATTACGTCAATTGTTAGCCAAACTAAAAGGCATTGAAGTTCCTTGGTATTCGTTGGATTATACAAAAAATGATACGATAGTCTTTACCGGGCAACACAATAATTTTTATGGTGATTATACCGCATCAATTAAAAACAATACCAGCATCACCTTGTTACTTAAAAACGAAAAAGATGAAATATTAGCAGTGTTTTTAAAAAATGCACCCGTTCATACTGGGGTGTTTAAATATCCAATTTATCTAAAGGTGCTTGGATGGTCAAAAGGGACTTACACTTTTTATCTTTATGAAAATGATCATATTTTACTTCAAAAAAAATCATTTAAACTTTAATTGTGGTGACTATTGATTAATTTTGTACCACTAAATTAAAAAATGAACTCACCCATCCGATTTTTTATCATCTTACTCATCTATTTTGGAATCGAATTATACCTGTTTTTTTGGATTCGTTCTTATTGGAAAGTGAAGAAAAAGAGGGGGAGGGAAGTAGTCAAGTATTTTTATTTAATATGGACTTTTTCAGCGCTACTTTCATTAGTATTAATCTTAACAGTCCGCACACAAAGCTCGGCAGCTTTGGCCAATATTTTTATAGGTGTCTTTATTGTTAATTTAATTGTTAAATTGGTAATGTTGCCTTTTGCTTTTTTAGATGACTTTAGGAGATTGGGCTTATTTGCCAAAAAGAAAATTGAGCATTCAGACCAAGATATTAATCGCTCAGTATTTTTACAAAAGGCTGGTTTAATTGCAGCCGCTATTCCACTTACCGCCTTGTCAACCGGAATAGTGATAGGAGGAGCTTATCGTTATAAAATTCACAGAGAAAAATTGAGCTTTAAAAATTTTCCAAAAGCCTTTCATGGTTTAAAAGTAGTACAAATTTCAGACATACATTCTGGTAGTTTTTATGACAAAGAAGCTGTAAAAAGAGGGGTGCAAATGATTATTGATGAAAAGCCAGATTTAGTTTTTTTTACTGGAGATATTGTGAACGAGCAAGCAATTGAGATGGATGATTACTATGAGGTCTTTGATAAAATTCAAGCACCACTTGGAGTGTATTCCATTTTGGGAAACCATGATTATGGAGATTATCATAATTGGGAAAGTATAGAAGCTAGAGAGAAAAATTTTGAAGACATTAAAAATATTCACCAAAAATTAGGTTGGAATTTACTTTTGGATGAGCATGTTTATTTGGAAAAAGAAGGAGAAAAAATTGCCATTATTGGTGTAGAAAATTGGGGTGCTGGTTTTCATCAAATTGGGGATTTAAAAAAAGCCTACCATGGTTGTGAAGCACCTTTTAAAATATTATTATCCCATGATCCAACGCACTGGGATAAAGAAGTGAGCATTGATTATAAAGATATTGATTTGACTTTAAGTGGGCATACACATGGGGCTCAAATGGGAATTGAGACACATGGATTTAAATGGAGTCCAATACAATTTAGATACAATAAATGGGCTGGATTGTACGGGCTTGAAAATCAAAAACTTTATATAAACCGAGGATTTGGTTTTTTAGGATATCCAGGGAGAATAGGAATTTGGCCAGAAATCACCGTTTTAGAATTTGAACATAGCGCTTAATGGAAACGACTAACATACTATCTGTAGCTTATCTTGTAGAAATTTTAGCTAAAAATAAAATTTTTAATGTTGTAATATCACCTGGGTCTAGGAATGCGCCCATTACAATTGCCTTGTCTCGGCACCCATTAATAAAAGTTAATTTAATACACGACGAAAGGGTCGCCGCTTTTGTTGCCATAGGCATGGCCGACGAATTAAAAAAACCAGTTGCAATTGTATGCACATCAGGATCTGCACCGCTGAATTATGCGCCTGCTGTGGCCGAAGCTTATTATCGTCAAGTGCCTTTATTGGTTATCACTGCGGATAGGCCCGCTCATTTGATTGATCAAGGTGATGGACAATGTATCAGACAAGATGGAATTTATGCAAATTTTATAAAAGCAGCATTTAAAATGCCTGAACACGTTGAATCTGGTCGAGAAATCGAAAAAGCCATTGCTGTAATTGAGCAAACAATTCAAGCGGTGTCGAGTACTCCGAATGGTCCAGTTCATTTAAATGTACCATTAAATGAACCATTATATGAAATTAATGAGTTTCGCGCAACTTATCCAATCAATCAAGTTGAGGTTTTACCCTTCATTTCAAATGTTGGCATGGAAAAACAAAATGAACTCCTTGAAATTTGGAATAAAACTGAAAAGAAATTAATTATCATAGGTCAATTAAATGATGGTCAAGATATAAAACCATTTATTGATTTAATTGCGGAACAAAGGTCGGTTGCGATATTAGTGGAAAATACCTCAAATCTTCAAAATTTTCAACGTTATTGTCACAATATTGATAGAACATTGGCAATGATAACTGAAGAGGAAATTGGTGATTACGAGCCACAACTCATATTGCAAATAGGTGGCGCCATTGTTTCCAAAAAAATAAAAGCATTTTTAAGAAAAGCAAAAGTGATTCATAATTGGCGATTAGGATTTCACTTAATTCATGAAGATACTTTCTTATCCAAAACTGAAACATTAGAAATCGCACCCAACAAATTATTACAGGCCCTATCAGATCAAGAAGATACTACCAATTCAAACTTTGCGAATTTGTGGAAGACCAAAGATTTATTAAGTTTAGCGCAACACCAAAATTTTATTGAAATGGCTCCTTTTTCCGATTTATTGGTGTTTGATTTTCTATTGGATACCTTGCCAGAAAACAGTGCTTTGCAAATGGGTAATAGTTCAGTAGTTCGCTACTGCCAATTGTTTAATCCCATACGCGGTGTAAAGTATTTTGGCAATAGGGGTGTGAGTGGTATTGACGGGTCTACGAGTACCGCAGTAGGCATGGCAATTGCCAATCCAGCACAATTAGTGGTTTTAATAACGGGAGATATTTCATTCTTTTATGACTCGAATGGATTGTGGGTCAATGAAATCCCAAACAATTTGCGGATTTTCCTAGTCAATAATAACGGTGGGGGAATTTTTAATATTTTACCGGGTTCAAGAAATGCTGCAGAAAATAAATTATTTGTTGCTCCTCACCAAGCAAATGCCAAAGGGATTTGTGAAGCTTTTCAAATCAATTATCAAGTAGTTAGTGACATGGAAGGGTTAGAGAAAAACATGTATAACTTCTATCAATTTGAAGATAATGCTAGACCAAAATTGATGGAAATCTCTACGGTTGGGATTGATAATCATGAAATTTTAGCAAAATATTTTTTAAGCTTGGAAAGTAATTGTTAAGCAGCCTTTGTCTATTCTTTAGTGTGGATTAAAAGTCGTTTAAAACTTTTGATAAAATGATAGATATAAAAATAATATTATCACTAATTTTGTGGAAATTATTTTAAAGTATCTCATGGAAAAGAATACCCAAGAATTAGCAACCTTAGAACAAGCGACAACTTTAGGTTTATTGCCAGAAGAATTTGAACATATCAAATCAATTTTGGGTAGAACCCCAAATTTTACAGAAATGTCAGTTTATTCGGTAATGTGGTCGGAGCATTGTTCATATAAAAATTCAATTGCTTGGTTAAAAAAATTACCAAAGGATGGTCCTCACATGTTAGTAAAAGCTGGAGAAGAAAATGCCGGTTTAGTTGATATTGGAGATGGAGTAGGTTGTGTCTTTAAAATTGAGTCTCACAATCACCCTAGTGCATTAGAGCCATATCAAGGTGCTGCAACAGGTGTTGGAGGAATTAATAGAGATATTTTCACCATGGGTGCACGTCCAATTGCGCAATTAAATTCATTGAGATTCGGAGAGATTGAAAAAGACAGAACTAAATGGTTAGTCAAAGGAGTAGTGAAAGGAATTGGTGATTATGGTAACTCTTTTGGAGTGCCAATCATTGGTGGTGAAGTAATGTTTGACAAGTGTTACAATACAAATCCCTTAGTAAATGCTTTTTCAGCGGGAATTTTAGAAGGGAAAATGATTTCAGCAACGGCTTCAGGACCAGGAAATCCAGTATATATTGTCGGGTCAGCGACAGGTAAAGATGGAATTGCAGGTGCAGCATTTGCTTCTAAAGATATTACTGCTGAGTCGGCGAACGATTTACCTTCTGTTCAAGTAGGGGATCCATTTCAAGAAAAATTATTGTTAGAAGCAACATTAGAATTGGCAAAAACTGATGCCGTAGTTGGTATGCAAGACATGGGAGCTGCTGGAATCACTTGTTCTACATGTGAAATGAGTGCCGCAGGAAAAGTTGGAATGGACATTGATTTGAGTAAAGTACCAACACGTCAAACCGACATGAAAGATTGGGAGATATTATTATCTGAATCTCAAGAAAGAATGTTAGTTGTGATTGAAAAAGGAAAAGAGAAAATAGTAGAAGATATATTTGAAAAGTGGGATTTACACGCCGTTGAAATTGGCGTAGTAACAGAAGGTGATACCATTAACTATTTTATGAATGGTGAAAAGGTAGCAAGTGTACCTGCAGAATCTTTAGTATTAGGTGGAGGAGCTCCAGTTTATCATAGAGAATACAAAGAGCCTGCTTATTTCCAAGAGTTTAAAAAATTCAATATTGATGATGTTGCTGAACCAACTGATTTAAAAGAAGTAGCAATCAAATTAATTCAAAACCCAAATATTGCATCAAAAAGATGGATATATGAGCAATATGACTCTATGGTAGGAACAAGGACTATGACGACTAATAATCCTTCAGATGCTGGTATCACCAACATCAAAGATTCTAATAGAGCCCTTGCCATGACCGTTGATTGTAATTCAAGATATGTAAATGCTGATCCAGAAATAGGTACGCAAATTGCTGTTTCGGAAGCTGCTAGAAATATAGTTGTTTCAGGTGGTATTCCAAGTGCTGTAACAAACTGTTTAAATTTTGGGAACCCATATAACCCTGAATGCTATTGGCAATTTGTTGGCGCAATCAAAGGAATGAGTGCTGCTTGCTTGAAGTTCGGAACACCTGTTACGGGAGGGAATGTATCATTCTATAACCAAACAGTAATTGATGGTAAAGAAGAACCTGTATTTCCAACCCCAACGATTGGAATGATTGGCGTTGTTCCAGATAAAGAAAAGATTATGACCATGAATTTTAAATCTAAAGGTGATTTAATTTTCTTAGTGGGTGAAAGCAAAAATGATATTTCTTCATCAGAATATTTAGTTTCTTATCATGGTATCGAGGCTTCGCCAGCACCGTATTTTAATCTAGAAGAAGAATTTGCTTTACAAGAAACAATAAAGTCTTTAATCAATGCACAAATGATTAATGCAGCGCATGATTGTGCTGATGGAGGATTGTTTGTTGCCTTGTTAGAAATGGCCATGAATAAAGATTTAGGATTTGATATTGTTTCTGATTCAGAAGTGAGAGAAGATGCTTTCTTATTTGGAGAAGCCCAAAGTAGAGTGGTGGTAACTGTTAATGAAGACATGGAAGATGAATTCCTTGAAACAATGATGAAACAAAATGTAGCATATACCTTATTAGGACATGTAACAAAAGGAAAAATTTGCGTTGATGATGTACACTACGGATTTGTTTCAGAAATGAAAGATATCTATGATAATGCTTTAGGAAATGCATTGGCAAACTAAATAAAAACCAATATTTTTTAGCAAAAAGGATTATCGTTACGATAATCCTTTTTATTTTTATATACTTTAAAAATGACAATTGATAAAATGACTTCATCTCAAATTCTTCCTGATTTAAGTGAAAACGCAAGTGTTTGGGTTTTTCAATCAAATAAAATATTAAAAGAGGATCAAATACTTTATATACAAGAAAGCTTGAATGAGTTTATCCCACAATGGTCAGCTCATGGCGCCAATTTAGGTGCTAGTTTCGAGGTGCTAAAGCAATTGTTTATTGTTGTTGGGGTAGATGAAAATTTGACAACAGCGAGTGGTTGTTCAAAAGATAGTCTTACCCAAAAAATTCAAGCAGTAGGAAATGCAATAGGATGCGATTTTTTAGATAGAATGGTCATTGCTTATGAACCTATGGAAGATCAAATTGCGTTAATTGATTTCTCCAATTTTAAAAGTAAAATTCAAAACGATTCCATTCGTCAAAACACAATTGTTTACAATAATCTAATCAATACTAAAGCCGATTTATTAAAAAATTGGAGAGTGGAATTAAAAAATAGTTGGCATGCTAGTTTAATGCCTATTCAATGAGATTAATCAGTCTTTTATACATTTTTACATTATTTAGCCTGAGTGCACAAACTAAAGTGTCGGGTGAACTAGTTGACCTTGATAGTTTGGACAAAAAAAAACTAAATCTATTGGTACTTCATTATACCAATGAGCTTAGGATCAAAAGAAAAAAAGATACCCTTTCAAATTATCCCGCTTTATCAAAGGCTGCAAGATATCACGCTAAGTACATGGGGTACTATCAATATGTTGGGCACAACCAACAACGGAAAGGTTATAAAACTGTAAAAGAAAGGTTGGTTACTTTTGGAGGGGATGCAAATTTTGTTGGTGAAAACGTGCAAATGGTACCGGTTACTGCTTGGCTTAAAAATAGTAAAGTGCCTTTTACCTATGAAGTATTGGCAGAAAAGTTAGTAGAGAATTGGAGAAAGTCTAAAGGGCATTACAACAACATGATTAATGAACATTACACGGGTGCGTACCATGGGTTTTATTTAATCGACGGGAACTTATATGCTTGTCAAGTTTTTAATCCAGCCTTTGACTATTTAAAAGGTGCTCCCTTAAATATAAAACCTAAAGAACCCTGCTACAATTGTCGCGCTACCACAGGAGAAATTGAAAAAGACAAAGCAAGTATAGGCTGGTATTCCATTTCAAATGACTCTGTTTACTATGAAAATCTAAAAGCTATTTTTTATAATACTCAACTTAATTTTTTCAATAAAACATTCAATATTCCACATGTCAATTTTAATCGAAAAAAAATTACAAGTAAAAATGGAATTATTGCTGTTGACGTAATCCATCATTCCCAATATAATTGTATTGGAGATGAAACATTTTCACCTGAGTTATATGCAAATGGCTATTATATAGGTTACATAGATAAAGAAAAATTAAAATTGAATAATATAAGTACCAATAATGCATTTTATAAAGTGTACGTTGGTCAATTACCTCTTTTTAAAGATCCTTATTATCAGATTGATTATCACTTAACAAAAAAGAAAAGACCATGTTCAATATACAGCATTATATATGTCAAACCGGATTACTTAAAACCTTGGGAATATTTTTCAATTAGTGAGCCAGTTAAAAATCAAGATAATGTTTACACAGTCACTGATTCTGTTTTATTAAAAATTCCATTTGAAAGTGGTAAAGTTGCAGAAGACCCAAGCGTATTTAAGGAATTAATTAATGAATTAAATGAAATTACGGCCTCAAATTTTAAAATTAAGAAAATTAATTTTACTGGAATTGCCTCCATTGAGGGGAGTAGAGAAGGTAATAAAGATTTGATTTTAAGAAGGGCAGCTGCCATTAAAAAAATTATTACTGAAAGCTATACTGGTTTAAATATTACTTCTGAATATCTTGAAAATTTTGAAGATTTCCGAACAGGCTTAGCTCTGTCTAATCAAAAATCTTGGGCCGATAGTTCCGATAATGCTTTAAGGAAATTTGCAAATCGAGCAATTAATAATATTGAAATTAAAACTTTGCTTGACCAATCTAGACAGTCTGATGTACTCATTGTTTATCAAAAACAATTTACAGATTCTGTTTTAACCCAGCCATCCATAAGTAAGCTTAATAAGTTTATTAATAATGAAAATGAACTCAATGCTGCCCTTACTTTTCAAATTTTAGCGAATGATGCATTAAAGTCAATGGACAGTTTAATGCTAGATTCATTAATTCATATTCAAGTCCCAGCTACAAAAAAATGGGCGGATTTAAAATGGGACCTCTTTGTGTTAAATCAAAAAGTGACGCATCATATAGCTACTCCGAGTGAGTTAAAGGAATTGTATGATTTAGGAGCAATAAAAAATAAGGTTAAGTATATAGAATACAAATTGATGTATAATCTTTTTCAACAAAATAATGAATTTGATATTTCTGATTTTAATGCAGTTTATGAAAGTGTAAAAACTAAAAAAACACAAAATTGGTTACTTGCCTTAAAGATCATAGCGGAAGACTTAGATTTTTATCAAGATACAGCATTTAATCTTGAGTTGGTTCAATTAGCCATAAAAGGAAGGTTTGATCAATTTCAAACTTATTTTGTAAGCCAATACTTGATTAGGTATCAGTATTTAAATGAGGCAAAGTTATTATTGAAACGTTACGCGAAAAGAAAACAACAATTTCCAAAATTATATCGCCAATATTTAAAATTATCCTTTTATTTTGAGGAATTTGAAAAAGAAAGTGAGTTAAGGAAAAATTTAAATATATTCAAAAACCTTTTGCAAGTAAGTGAAAGTGAATTTTGTAAGATATTTGAATGGAATGAAATGGGGGTAAGTGCCTTAAAATATAAACAATTAGCAGAACTTTTTTGCACAACTTGTCGTACAAGCTAATACCAATCAAATATTGTTTTGTAAATTTAATTACATTTGTGCTTAATAGTATGCTGATTAATAAAATTAAGATTATGATTTTAAAGGTTTTAAAAAACCTCGTTTTGCTGATGTTTTTGTTTTTGTGCACGAATAGTGCGTATGGACAAGGGAATGGTTGGTTTAAACTGAAAAAAGCAGAAAAATTATATTCCTATGGCAAAATTAATGGTTCAATCTTAAAGTATAGAAATGTACTTGAAAATGACCCAAACAATCCAATAGCGAACTATGAACTAGGACGCATATACTTAATTAATAAAGAAGCATACGATCAAGCAGAAACATTTTTTGAAAAGAGTATCAGTAATTTTGGAGAAAAGGACAGTCTCTACATGGCGTATTATTACCTGGCTGAAACAAAAAAATTATTAGGTCAATTTCCTGAGGCAATAGAAAATTACACTTTTTTTAAAAATTATGGATTAAAACCTAAACGTAATGCAAGTATATTGGTCTCAGATATTGATACGAAAATTGATGAATGTAAACTAGCTAAATCAGCTGTTTCAGAAAAAGGATTGACGTATACAGAAGTTATTAACTTAGGGACCGACATTAATTCGGAGTTGAGTGAATATTGTTCAATATTTTTTAATGACAATAAACAATTAATGTATACTGCAAGGTATCAAGATAACCAAAGGGAAAGAAAATATTTGGACTTAAAGTATTATGAAGCTGGATACAGTCAAAGGGATACCAGTTCACCTAAACCTTTAAAAGTAGATGATGCAAAGTTGAATCGTGTTCATTTTTCGGTAGTAAGTAAAACTATCAATGGCGATACCTTGGTATTTTATAAAGATAACAAGCTGTGGATTTCTACAAATGTGAATGGTGATATTACGAAACCAGTACTTTTACCAGCCCAAATAAACAGGAGTTATTATCAACCACATGGTGTGTTTACGCCAGATCAGAAACATTTTATTTTTAGTTCTTCCGATAAAAAAATTCAATTGGATCTTTATGTAGTTGAATTGAGAGAAGATGGTACTTGGTCAGAAGCTGTCTTATTGAGTGATAAAATTAATTCAGAAGCAAATGAAGATAGCCCCTTTTTAAATGCAAGTGGAAACATGTTATATTATTCATCTGATAAAAAAGGTGGTTTTGGTAAATACGATATTTATCGTTCTGTATTAACAGATGGAGAATGGGGAGAACCAGAAAATTTAGGGGTTCCAATTAACTCTCCTGGGGATGATATTTTTTATACCTTGAATGATGATGGAGAAACTGGCTTTTTATCCTCTAATAGAGGTGGAGGTCTTGGCTCAATGGATATTTATATGTTCACCAAAAAACCTTATCCTACTTTTGATTGTGACTTGGCAATTGCAAATTCAGAAAACGAAGTGAGTATGGCTGTCTTAAGTGAACCTGTGATGAATCAAATAGTTATTCTTGATGTATCTCAAACAAAATTTAAAGATGCCAAAATAAGAAATACATTTTGGAAAGTTGATAATGAAATATTAAAGTTCGACCATGTCGCTTTGCATTATGTTTTTAAAACAGCTGGAAAACATGATGTAACTGCTCAAATATATGGGTACGATAGAAAGACTGATACCTACATGATGGAATGTATCAGCAAAACAATTGATGTGGCTGAAGAAGGTGTTTTATTCTTACATGTGAAGGCGGATAAAAAACAAAAAGTTGGTGTAGGAATTGATTTACTTGCACAAATTGATAATTTAAATCCACCTAAATCTGCAACCTACAAATGGTTTATTGATGATAAACCTTTCAATTCTACCGATACCATCATTAATTATGTATTCAAAGATACAGGAATACATAAAGTGAAAGTAAAAGCAATTATTGAGGATGAATTAACACATGAGCGTTTTGAAATTGAATCTGATAAATTAATTTATATCTATGATGAAAACAATTTACTCGCATCAAGTACTTCTTATATGCCAGAATTAGAATTGGTGGATAATAAAGATCCAAGAACAGGAAAAATAAATGCCATGCAGGCGGAATTGTACAATGTGCCAAATGGTAGAAGAATATTTTACGAATGGTACATCAATAATGAAGTCGTAAAAGGAAGAACTACCAGTTTGTTAAAATACGACTTTAAGCCTTTGGCAGTAGTGAAAGTTGTTAGTTACATCATGCACGAAGAAGAAGAGCCTGAATTTACTTTAGAAGCAACTAAAATTATTCCAGAATTTAACGGTGCTGGAACTGATTTAACTGACGAGTTTGCACAAAACAATTCAAATGATAATTCAGGAGTCAATCAAAATAACAACAATTCGGACACGAACAATACGAATGCTGGAAACAACAATAATGGGAATGATGTTGATCCAAAACTAGACAATACTGCTGGTAATAATACTAATACAGTTGATAATACAGCTTCATTAGAAAATATTAACCCTGTTTATTTTCAATTCGATAAGTATTATTTAACAAGTGCAGCGAAGGCAATTATCAATAAAAATATTGAAGTATTAAAAGCAAACAAAGGTTATGTTATTGTTTTAGAAGGTAATACTGATTCTATGGGTTCTTCAGCGTATAATTTAAAACTGTCAGAAAAACGGGCGAAAGCAGTGTACAATTACTTGAAGTCTCAAGGGATTTCAGATGATCAAATTCAAGGGATTAATAGTAATGGTGAAAAATTACCAAAAGCCAAAAATACCTTGCCTAATGGAAAAGATAATCCAAAAGGTCGTCAAGAAAATAGACGTGTTGATTTTACGATTGTTAAAAAGTAAATTTACTTTAAACAAATTTACCTACCGTATACTATAATCTATTGAGATTTTAAGGATTTTTAATATGAATTTTAAGCGAATTCTTCTACCTTTGGTTTCTTAATATTTGAAGAAATGAAAGCTTTGTATTTAAAAGAAATTCGTGGGTTTTTAGGTTCCTTAATTGGTTATGCGGTAATTGGTATTTTTCTAATTTTAAATAGCTTGTTCTTATGGGTGTTTTCATTCGGCACAAACATCTTAGAAGGGGGAACTTCAGATTTGGTTTCTTATTTTACCATAGCGCCCATTATATTTTTAATTTTAATTCCTGCCATCACCATGCGTTCTTTTTCTGAGGAAAAAAGAACTGGCACAATAGAGTTGTTGTTTACAAGGCCTTTAACTGATATGCAGATTATTTTGGCAAAATATTTTGCCGGATTAACCCTGGTTATCATAGCGGTTGTACCGACAATAATTTATTATGTTTCCATTCATTTTTTAGGAAGTCCAGTTGGAAATATTGATGATGGAGTAGCAATTTCATCTTACATTGGATTGATTTTGGTTGGAGGGGTATTCGTATCAATCGGAATATTTGTGTCTAGTTTAACGGAAAATCAAATTGTAGCTTTAATATTGGCAGTCTTTTTAACATGGTTTATTTATTTAGGGTTTGATATTTTAGCAACTTACAGCCAATTTGGTGGCGCCGATTATTTTATTAGAAACTTAGGCGTATTGACACATTTTACAGCCATTCAAAAAGGCGTCCTTGTCCTATCAGATTTAATGTATTTTTTATCTTGTATTGTCGTATTTATTTTAGCCACAAAACTTGTATTACTTTCTAGAAAATGGTAAAAATGAGTAAAAATAAAAATTCCTTGAAACGATTAAGTATTATTCAATTTGTAAGTGTGGTAGGAATAATTTTCTTACTTAACATCATCATTTCCACTTTTAATTTCCGAATTGATTTAACAGAAGATCACCGTTATTCACTTTCTGAAAACACGATCAATTTATTAAAAGATGAGACTAAATTAAAAGAGCGAATATTTTTTAAAGTTTACCTAGAAGGTGATTTGCCTGCCGATATGCAGCAAATTAGGAATAGTGTTAAAAATGTGTTAGATGAATTTATTGCTTATGCAGGAGATAAAATTCAATATGAATTCATTAACCCTACTGCCGAATCGGATGATAGTTATAATCGTGCGGTTCAAGAACAAATTTATAATAAAGGTCAAGGAATTTTACCGACCTACATTAACTCAATGGATGCCGATAGCAAAGAACAACTCATTGTTTGGCCTGGTGCTGTTGTCGAATATGGAGGGATGACTGTTGATGTTGTGCAGTTTATTGATAGAGAGATGATTGTACTCGGTGAAAACGTAAGTAATTTGGTCGACAAAACAATTAATGATATTGAATATAAATTAATTTCTTCCATCAGAAGGGTAACGAAAGTAAATCCAAAATCAATTGGATTTTTACAAGGTCATGGTGAACTAAATGAGAATCAAACCAGGGAAATAAGACAAGCTCTAAAAAAAGATTATAAAGTAGGGAGTATTGAAATAGAAGGGAAAATTCATGCTTTGGATGGAATTGAAGCTTTGATAGTTGCAAAACCAACGGATCGATTTAGTGAAAAAGACAAATTTGTAATTGATCAGTTTATTATGCGTGGTGGAAAAGTAATGTGGTTTATCGATCCAATTGATGTGAATCTTGATTCACTTGCTTTCACCGGTGAAACAATGGGATTATCAATCGATTTAAACTTGCAAAAAGACATGTTGTTTAAATATGGTGCACGCATCAACAATGATATTGTCATAGATGATAATTCAACCCATGAATTAATCCCACCCAAACATATTAAAGCACCAGGACTTCCTTGGATTTTTTATCCATTAATTCAAACTGGTAAGCATCCAATAGTTAATAACTTAGATCCAATTAAAACCAAATATACTAGTTCGGTTGTCCCTGTAAATACAAATGATTTAGCTGTTAAAAAAACAGTATTATTGGCAAGTTCTCCCAAATCGAAAAGTTTAATGGCACCTGTAAGAGTCAATTACGGATTTGCTTTTGATGAATATAAACCAGATTTTTCTGATCCAAAGTTTGGAAATAACCCAATTGCATTATTGCTTGAAGGAGAATTTACTTCACCTTTTGAAAATAGATTGAGTCCGGCTTTCGTAAACGATTCTGCTTACCATACAAATTTTAAATCGGTACCAAATAAAATGATTGTAGTATCGGATGGTGATATCATTGATGGTTCTTTTATCTACTATCAACAAGGAAAAAAGAAAATGGCTCCAATTCCTTTGAATGTCGATCGATTTAACGTAGTCACAAAAAATGGCTCTCCAAAATTCCATTACGGTAATAAGGAATTTATCCTCAATTCAATTGACTATTTAATGGGTGAGGATGCATTAATTTCTATTCGTTCTAAAAGTATTTCCTTGAGGTTGTTGGATGATCAAAAAGTAAAAAAAGAAAAATCATTTTGGAGTACACTTAATATCGTTACCCCCATTTTAATCATTTTTATTTTTGGTTTTATTTTATTAATTATTAGAAAAAGAAAATACGCAAAGTAACTTTTATGAAAAAAATCATACCATATTTATTGTTGATATTGTTAATTGTTTTAGGTTTCTATACATATTCAATTTTAAATGAAGAGAAATCATCTTTATCAGAAAATGCACTGTCTGATTTTGCGATTAAAGACACTGCTTCTATCACTAGATTGGTCATATCGAGTAGTATGGGTGGGCAAGTTGATTTTGTTAAAAAGGACAATAACTGGCAATACGCTGATGGTTCTTGTATTCAAAAACACATGATTTATAATTTCTTGGAAACAATCAAATACATTGCTGTGAAATCGCCAGTGCCGAAGGGTGCTGTTGAAAATGTAAACAAGCAAACGCTCGGTCAGCATAAAAAATTAGAAATCTACGTGGATGATAAATTAACAAAAACATGGTATATCGGTTCGGCTACTTCAGATCATTATGGGACCTATATGATTTTAAAAAATGAAGGGGAAGGAATTTCACCTGAACCATTTATTACTTTCATGCCAAATGTTTATGGTAATTTAGCGGATCAATTTTCTTTGAGAAAAAAGGATTATGAATGTTCAGGCATTTTTAATTACGACTTAGCGAACATCAAAAGGATTGAAGTAAAAGTTCACCAAGATGAAAGCAAAAATTTTGAAGTACTTAAAAAAGGAACTAATTTATTTGAATTAAGCTCTAACGAGGTCCCGGTATACCAATTTGATACGACCAGAGTTCGAAGTTTTGTTGCGAATTTTCAAAAAATGCATTACGATACAAAAGAGCCTATTATGCCAATGGTACTGAGAGATTCTATATTAAATTCTGACCCATACTATACCATTAGCGTAACGGATATAAATGGGGAGAAAAAAAACATGGTCGCTTACTTAAAACCAGCAGAATTTGAGAAGTTTGATTTTGATGGTAACTTGATTAAATATGATCAAAACAACTTATTCGCACTCATAAAAAAAGATCAATTTGTTGAAATCCAATACTTTGTTTTTGATAAAGTTTTTAAGGATATCAACTATTTTAAATTAAAATAATAGCATGAACGTTTATTTAGATAATGCAGCCACAACACCTATGACCAATGAAGTGGTGGATGCCATGACCACAGTTTTAAAAAATAATTTTGGAAATCCATCCTCTATTCATTCTTTTGGTAGAGATGCCAAAGCTATTATTGAAAATTCAAGGCGAACAATTGCTAAATTGGTAAATTGTGTTGCCAAAGAAGTTATTTTTACTTCAGGAGGAACTGAAGCTGATAACATGGCAATTTTATGTGCAGCAAAAGATTTAGGAGTCAAGCACTTTGTAACTTCTGATATTGAACACCATGCTGTGGGTCATGCAATTGATACTGCTATTAAAAAATATGGAGTGAAACTTTCGACTGTTAAATTAACAGAAAAAGGGCATGTTGATTTGAATGACTTAGAAGCCATTTTAAAAGCAAATGCCAACGTCAAAACTTTGGTGAGTTTAATGCATGCTAATAATGAGGTAGGCAACCTATTACCCATTAAAAAAGTAAGTGAATTGTGTAGAAGTTATAATGCTTATTTTCATTCAGATACTGTTCAAACCATGGGGCATTACCCAGTTGATTTAGCAAATTTAGACATTGACTTTTTAACTTGCTCGGCACATAAGTTTCATGGACCAAAAGGGATCGGTTTTTTATATGTTAATAAAAATCTTCAAATCAATCCTCTTATTGAAGGTGGTGGTCAAGAGCGCGGATTAAGAGGGGGGACTGAAAATATTTCAGGTATCGTTGGATTAAAAACCGCACTTGAATTAGCAAGTAAAGATATTGAAGGGCACCAAGCACATGTGCAAGGTTTAAAATCATATATGATTGAAAAACTGAAAAAAGAAATTCCTGGTGTTCAATTTCATGGAGATATTAATCCCGAGAATAGTTTGTATACCGTTTTAAATGTTTGTTTCCCTAATTTTAACAAGCAAGAGATGTTATTATTTATGCTCGATTTAGAAGGTGTTGCATGCTCAGGTGGCAGTGCTTGTTCCTCAGGAGCGAATGTAGGTTCTCATGTCTTAAAAGGAATGAATGCAGACACAACAAGAAGCAATGTTCGTTTTTCTTTCAGTAGATTTACTACCAAAGACGAAATTGATTTTGCCATTGAAAAAATTCATAAAATAATGAAAGAGGACTAATGAAATATTTTGGCATTTTTTATGTTATCCTTATGTTGACAAGTTTGTCTTGTCAGTCCGATAATTGGTCGAAATCGGAGAAAAAGAATTTTATGAAAATATGTCAAGAAGAAGGAGGTACAAGTGAATATTGCGAATGCTTTCTCGAAAAACTAATGAATCACACCCCAATAGCAGAAGAATTAGTGCGATTGGATTATGAAACAAAGGTTGAATTGGCAAAAGAATGTGAATAATGATAAATTTAAAATATTGCCTTTTACTTATTCCTTGTTTTATCTTGCTATTAGCATGTAGTAAAAAACCTCAAAATCGTGAAATTATTTCAATGGAGGAATTATTAGGTGAAAATAGCGAGGCTTCAATAAATCATATTCAAAATGATACGCTTAATTTAAATGAAAATACATTTCAAAGTAAACTGACAACAGAATTAAGTCATCACTACCAAATTCAATCATTGAATAAACAAACATTATTTGATCGTTTTTCTTTCAATCAAACAATCAAATCAACACTTAAGTCAAAAACCGATACTACAGTGACGGCAGATTTATTTGTTTACCATTTTAGCGATAGTGCTGCTTTATACAATGCTTTTAATAATTGGCTCGACTGCTTTGGAAAGGCTTGTGTTGAAATTGATTTATTAAAAAATAAAAAAGGGGTAGATGAAGAAGCACTTTGGTGTGAGATTTATGATACCACTGTTGTCATTATAAAATTTACGCCTTTGTCTTTTCAATTAAAGAATGAATTGAAATCAGACATATTTAAAGCCATACAAAAAACACCTGAATTCAGTTTTGAAGTAGATGATCGAAACGAATTAAAATGGCGTTAAGGTAGCTTAGAATCAGTTAAAAATATATTTACAATATATAGTTGTCCCAAACTATTTTTTAACTATTTTCACAAGTAATTAATATGGCACAATTAAAAAAATATTTCCAATTTTTTCCACTTCAATTGTTTTTGCTTCATTTTAAGAAAAATCAAGCATTACTTTTAATTTGGATTGTACTTTTTGGAATTATCACGCAAAATGTTGCCCTGTCATTTGGCATTCCATATTTATTTCTTTCCCCAGAATATTTGAATGAAGTAAGTAACTTATCTTATTTTATTTTAGGCTTTGGAATCGGTGGTTTTTTCATGGCTTTCCATCTCTATAGTTACCTTATTTTAGGACCTTCTTTTCCTTTTATCGCTACACTAGCAAGGCCTTTCTACAAGTTTTGTATCAACAATTCATTCATTCCTTTAGTATTTTTAGTGGTCTTGATTAAAAATATTTATCAGTTGGAATACTATGAAGATCTTAAATCGCTATATAATATTCATTTTTATGTTTTGTCACTCATAGCTGGTGTATTTTTCTTTTTAATTTTCGCCATGCTTTATTTCAGGCTGACAAATAAAAATTCTGCCAAGTTTACCAATCAAGAGGAAAATTTAGCCAAGTCTATTTTTATAAAACCATTTAATTATATGAATTTGGGGGCTTCAGTGAAGTATACCCCACATTATTATATGAAGAGCCTGTTCGTAATTAAGCAAACGAGGACGGTGGAGCATTACGATAAAGTAATGTTTGAAAAAGTACTGAAGCAAAATCAATTCAATGCCACCTTATTTGAATTGATTGTTGTATTTTCATTTATCGGATTGGGTTTATTTCAAGGGAATGATTTTTTACTGATTCCCGCAGCAACAAGTATTATGTTGCTTTTTACATTATTCATCATGATATTCAGTATCATTTATTCCTGGTTGCGTAAATGGACTTTGGCCATTCTTGTGATATTGTCAATTTTTTTAAATTACCTCTCTTATCATACAGAGACTTGGTCATTGAAAAGTTATGCTTACGGTTTGGATTATGATAAAAATGTTTCTTATGATTTAAATAGTTTAATTGCGATTCAATACAACGACGATTTGTTAAAATCCGATTTATCAACCCACATTAAAATATTGAGGAAATGGAAAAGAAAAGCCGCAAAAGTTCAAGGTTTAAAAAAGCCTAAACTGATTATTATCAATGTGTCAGGAGGAGGATTAAGGGCCGCCTTGTGGACCTTCAATGTCATGCAAAAATTAAATGAAGCATTCGAAGGTAAATTCATGAAAAGTACACATTTAATCACTGGTGCTTCGGGTGGTATGTTAGGCGCTTCCTATTTTAGAGAATTATTTTATCAAGCAGATTCTTTGGGAATTAATTTAAATGATTCTACTTACTTCGACCAAATGGGAGAAGACTTACTCAATAGCCTTTCATTCGCCATGGTGACCAATGATTTATTTTTAAGAAGAGGAACCTATGAGTTTGAAAATAAAACCTATGAGGCAGATAGGGGGGTGACATTCGAGTCTGACTTCAACGACAATACTAAATCAATTCTCAATAAATCATTGGGGTACTATGTACACCCTGAGAAGGAATCGAAAATTCCCTTGGTCATTTTGTCACCAACAATAGTGAATGATGGCAGAAGACTCATCATAGGTTCTCAACCTTATAGTTTTTTAAATGGGACAAATTTTGACCACAAGGATGTTGGACCTGAAAATATTGAGTTGATAAAATTATTCGCAAATAATTCACCTTATGATTTAAGCTTCTTAACTGCCTTGCGGATGAATGCAACTTTTCCGTATGTTCTGCCTATGATTAATTTACCCACTACGCCTGAAATTGTAGTGATGGATGCAGGTATAAGGGATAATTATGGTATTAAAACAAGTTTAAGATACATCAAAGCAATGCAAGCCTGGTTAATTGAAAATACAAGTGGAATTATTTTATTGGAAATTAGAGACATTAATAAAGACTATGGACTGATGAGTCAAAACAACATTTCAATTAAAGATCGATTATTAAGACCTATTGGTAATTTTTATGGTAATTACTTACATGCCCAGGAGTATAATGCCTCTGAATTATTCGAATTTGCAGAAAAATCAAATTTAAAAATAGACAAGATCTCATTTTTGTTAAGAAAAGACCCAAAAGATAAAATTTCATTAAGCTGGCATTTAACTGAAATTGAAAAAGTAAAAATAAATAAAGCATTTGAAAACCAAACTAATCAAAAAGAATTAGTAAAATTAATACATTTGCTACGTTAACTTGTTAGACCATAAAAATGGAAAATAACCATCCAGAAGATGATTTAGTTAAGG
>CBDUKB010000020.1:0-22827 GCA_965367695.1 uncultured Putridiphycobacter sp. | reverse complement strand
ATGGTGGACTAGGATGGACTAAAGCAAATGCATTAGAATTGTATGGATGGTATACCATGTTGGTTTACGTAATGTCGATTCCTGGTGGAATCATTGCAGATAAATATTTAGGTCAAAAAAATCTGTGCTCTATGGTGCAATGATATTAGTTGCGGGACATGGAATTTTAGCCATTGAAGCAGAATGGGCATTTTATACTGGTTTAACATTAATCATTTTGGGTGTTGGTATGTTAAAACCCAATATTTCAACAATGGTTGGTGGACTCTATAAAACAGGAGATGTTAGAAGAGATAAAGGGTTTACCATTTTCTATATCGGTATTAATATTGGCGCCTTTTTGTCCGCGTTAATTGTTGGTTATGTTGGTGAAACATACGGTTGGCACTATGGATTTGGTTTGGCCGGAATAGGAATGGTGTTTGGATTAGTCGTATACATGTGGGGTCAAAAATACTTGACCCATGTTGGTAATTTCTTGGGAAGCTCTACTAATGAGGCAGAAAAAGAACTCATGAAAAAACCACTGAATAAAATTGAAAAAGACAGGATGATTGTATTATTAATTTCATTTTTAATCATCATTGTATTTTGGGGTGCTTTTGAGCAAGCTGGTGGTTTATTAAATATTTACGCAAACGAAAAAATAGACAGAACTATTCTTGGATGGGAAATGCCCGCAACTTGGTTCCAATCATTTAACGCTGCATTTATCATCATATTTGGAACAGCTGTAGCTGGTTTTTGGGCAAGCAGAAAATTAAAAGGAAAAGAAACATCAACCCTATTAAAAATGGGTATTGGTACCATCATCATGGGACTTGGGTTTTTACTCATGGTGGGTGCTTCAAATGAAGCAAGTGCGATTGAATTTGGTACCGCTAGTTTTTGGTGGTTGACCGGTGCTTACTTACTACATACAATTGGTGAATTATGCGTGTCGCCTACTGCATTATCTTTTATTACCAAACTTGCACCTTTAAAATATGCCTCTATTATGATGGGTGTATATTTTGCAGCAACTGGATTAGGAAATAAGTTGGCAGGGTCGATTGGTGAAGCATCACAATCAGAACCAATTAACATTGAATTTGTTGGACAATCAAATCAGTTAAGTGCTTTTGATAGAGCTGATACATTGGTTGCAGAGGATAAGGATTTTAAAATTAGAGCAAACATTTATATTGAAAATGGTGAATTTATTGCGACAAGCTACAAAAACAATGAAGATGTAAAATATTTATTCGATTTTGAAAAAGCCGATAAAAAAGCTGAAGTAATTGAATTACTTGCAGAGAATAAAGCCAGTAAAACGGAACCTTATCATGCTTCTTTTAGATTCGAAAAAGATGTGGAAGCTAAAAAACTAAAAGAAAACAAAGGAGACGGAAAAGACTACAGTGGTGAATTTGTTATCGAAGAAATTCAAAGTCAAAAAGAACACAAAATATTCTTATTTATTTTTATCTTGACCCTCGTTTTTGGATTATTAGTTTTAGCGTTACTTAAACCTTTAAAGCGATTGACACACGGCGCTGAAGATAATGAACATATTATAAACGACGAGACCGAAGGCTTTGAGCTGGCAGATCAATAAACATCAACTTAAAAAAAAACAATGCAAGGAACAACAAATCAAACTGAAGACTTTTTTAGTGCCAAAGTTTTAGGACACCCAGCTGGACTATTTGTCCTATTTTTTACGGAAATGTGGGAACGTTTTTCATTCTATGGCATGCGGGTTTTGCTTATTAACTTTTTAACCATGGCTGTAATAGGCTACAATCCTGGTTGGGAATGGTCAGCTGAAAACGCAGGCGCCTTGTTTGGTACTTATGCAGGACTTTTATATTTAACCCCAATTGTTGGTGGGTTAATTGCTGATAAATTAATTGGCTATCGTTGGGCTGTTGTAATTGGCTCATTGATTATGACCGCAGGTCATGCTGCCATGGCTTTAGAAACTGAGTTTTCCTTGTACCTAGGATTAGCACTTTTAGTGATTGGAACGGGTTTCTTTAAACCCAATATGACTTCTATTATTTCTGAAATGTACAAAGATGTGCCTGAAAAGAAAGATGGTGCATACACTATTTTCTATATGGGCGTAAATGCTGGTGCATTTTTTGGAATGATGCTTTGTGGTTACTTAGCTGAGCGAATTGGATGGAGTTGGGGATTTGGTTTAGCAGGAATCTTCATGTTATTAGGAACCCTTCAGTTCTGGTTAGCAAAACCATTGTTTGGAACCATTGGTGAAGTACCCAAAAGAGACAAAGATGAAGTTGAAACAACTGTTCAAAAAGCGAAAACATCTGAAGATACAATTGATGAAATGCCTGCGAAAAAGCAAAAAGAGGCAAGTAATCCATTTACAATGGTGGATAAACTATTGATTTTTGTAACTGCTGTCATTGGTGTTGGTTATTTAATTAATGACCCTTTATCAAAAATAGCAAGTGTCAATTTATTTAATTTCAAAGCATTTGGTCTAGACGGACAATACATTGTTGTACTAATCGGATTGGCTTTGTTTTTATATTTGGTAGGAACTAGAATTATGCGTTATGAAAGAGTAACTAGAGATAGAATGTTTGCATTCATCATATTCGCTTTTTTTACAGTATTCTTTTGGTTGAGTTTTGAACAAGGTGCCTCTTCTTTAGTTTTGTTTGCTAGGGATTCTGTGCAAAGAAATTTAGTCGGTAATGGCGCCATTGCATTTAATATTATTAATGCATTATTAACCATTGTCCCACTTGCAATAATCACATGGGTGTTAGTTTTATTGTGGAAAAGAACCTTTAAAAGAATTCCAGGATCTAATATCGTATTGGCAATTTGCTTTGCGGGTGTTTGGGCGATTGCAATTTGGATGATCAACAGAGATTTGAACACGGTTGCTTATATGGCAGAATATACGGCTATTGAAACTCCTTTATTAGATGAAAAAACAGGAGCGCAAGTGATTGATGAGGAAGGAAACTTAGTATTTAATTATACAGCTGTTTCTGAAAACATGGCCTTAAATGGTAGTGAAGTTTTAGTTCAAAAAACAATGAAAATTGCTGAGCCAATTGATTTTGAAATTGGTCAACCCATATCAATGATTACCAAGGATAATGAAATGTCTACTTATGGGTATTTGAGTGAAGAAGCTTTAGCAAGAGCAAGAGAAAATGCCTTAGAAAGAAAAATTGACAATGGAGTTGTAACTGCAAAAATTGTTGAAATTAAAGACAATCAAGTAGAAATTACAGTAAGTTGGTTTAGTATTTTAAATTCATTTTTCATTATTGCATTTGCTTCCATGTTCTCGAAATGGTGGGAAAGTAAATACAATCCTTCAGCGACAGGAAAATATGCGCTTGGTTTAATAATCATGGCTATTGGATTTGGATTATTAGCATTCGGATCCTACGGTATTCAAGAAGGCGTTAAAGTGAGCATGGTTTGGCTAATATTTGCCTATTTATTCCACACCCTTGGTGAACTTTGTTTATCACCAGTTGGGCTCTCTTATGTAAGTAAATTAGTACCGGCACGAATGATTGCATTTATGTTTGGAATGTGGTATTTAGCCATTGCCATTGGAAATAAATTAGCAGCTGTATTAGGTGGTCAAATTGAAAACATTACCGAAGCTTATTCTTTATCAACTTTCTTTTTAATATTCACAATTGTGCCTGCTGTAGCAGGACTATTAATTTTATTTTTAGGACCGTTTATTAAAAAATTAATGCACGGGGTTAAATAAATTAACATACCATTTTAAAAAGCCAATTCTCATTAGTTGAATTGGCTTTTTTTATGCAGAAACAATTCAATTGAACAGTCAAACAAATAAAAAATAGTAATTTAACATTTACTTAAGCGAATCATGAATGGAAAGTAACAAGGATAGAATTGAATTATTGGAGAATAGGATGCGCATTTTATTAAGGCGTCAAAACACTTTGAAGGATGACTTACTCGAACTTCAAACTGCTATTGATTTGCTTAAAAATGAAAGTAAAATCACAACTACAACTCCTTCAATTCAAGTGGAAGCAGCGCTGATTAACACAAAGGAAGAATCCATTTCTAAACCTATTGTTTCAGATCAGAAACAAGTAATTCACCCAGTGAATGAACCCGAAATAAAAATTCCCCAAGCTAAAAAAATCAAGTCTAAATCAAGTCTAGAAAAATTTGTTGGCGAAAATTTAATTAGTAAAATTGGTATCATTATTTTAGTCATTGGTGTAGGAATTGGGGCCAAATATGCCATTGAACACGATTTAATAAGTCCTTTAACCCGTATAGTCTTAGGTTACTTTGTTGGTGCAGGCTTATTAGCTGCAGCCATTGGATTAAAGAAAAACTATGAGAATTTTAGCGCAGTTATTTTAAGTGGCTCGGTGGCTATTTTTTACATCATCACTTTTTTAGCTTATAGCTTATATGGCCTCATTCCGCAAGGGGCTGCTTTTGTGCTGATGATTGTTTTTACTTTGTTTACTGTGGTGGCAGCCATTCATTATAACAAACAAGTAATCGCTCTTTACGGATTGGTAGGCGCTTATGCCATACCTTTTTTGCTAAGTTCTGGATCAGGTAGGTTCGATATATTTTTCACGTATATAACGATAGTAAATGTAGGTATTCTAGGGGTATCAATTCTCAGGTATTGGAAGTTACTTTTTTATTGTGCATTTGGATTTACTTGGCTCATTTTCGCTGCCTGGTTGTTCAAGTCTTATGAAATCCAATATTTTAGCTATGGGATGATTTTTTCAACGATATTTTACCTGCTTTTTTACGCCACATTTATTGTATACAAAATCTATAAATCTGAAAAATTTAATGTTTCGGATATTATTATAATAATACTCAACACTTTTATTTACTTCTTCATTGGTTATGGCTTATTATCAGAACATCCAGCGGGAGAAAACTACCTGGGAGCATTTGCCGTATTTCTCGCCTTTATTAATTTTATCATTAGTTATATTTTTTACAAGAAAAAATCGGCAGATAAAAAATTGTTTTTCTTCACCATTGGTCTCGTATTTGTATTTATTACAATTGCTATTCCGGTGCAGTTTGATGGGTATGTTGTCACGAATTTATGGGCTGGAGTAGCATTGGTTTTATTTTGGCTCGGTCGCTCAAACAAAATCCAAACTTATGAACTGATCTCATACCCTATTTTTATTCTTGCATTTTTTAGTCTTACTAATGATTGGAATAGCTTTTATGCAAAATGGAATCATGAGGCATTGGCTCCTATTTTTAATATTAGTTTTTTATCCAATTTATTATTCATTATCGCATTGGGCATTGTCAGTTATTTGATGATGAAAAACAAAAATAACAGTACCGAAATTGAATATCCATTGATACAAACGATTGCACAATATATCATTCCCGGGATGCTTCTCTTTGTTGTTTTCAATATCGGTAGATTAGAACTTTTTAACTATTTTGATATCCAATATAAGCAATCATTAATTGTTGTGAACGAAGCCGAAGGTGCGTGGGAATACAACAGTAACATAGTCGATTTTAGAACTGTCTGGTTTTCCATATATGTATTATCATTAGCAATTTTGATGAGTCTATTCAATAAGAAATGGCTGAAAATTAAGGTTTTTGGTTATTTTAACATGGTGTTTTTATCCCTGGCAATTGTCTTTTTTTTAACGGCGGGGTTGTATGGTATCAGTGAATTAAGATTTAATTATTTAAATGCAAGCGAAAATAGTTATTATGCCATTGGCATTTCAAATATTGCCATTCGTTATTTCGCCATTTTATTCGCCTTATTTGGCATAATAGTTTTAAGAAAAAATGTTTTAGCAGACTTTAAAACTGAGATAACTGTGGTAATTATTGATATTGCATTGCATACTTTTAGCCTTTGGATTTTAAGTAGTGAATTAATTCATATCTTGGATTTATCATTATCAAATGGGGCGTATAAACTAAGCTTAAGTATTCTTTGGGGTCTATATGCATTATTTTTAGTGGCTATCGGAATTTGGAAGCAAAAAGCTTTTTTACGTATCACAGGTATTGTATTATTTGGAATCACCTTGGTGAAATTATTCTTTTACGACATTGCCCATCTTAATACCATATCTAAAACAATAGTGTTTTTAGCATTGGGCGTACTTTTATTGATCATCTCATTCCTTTACAATAAATTCAAACATAAAATTTCCATTGATGAATAAAATATTCTTATTCCTTTCATGCTTTTTTTCTTTTGGCTTATATGCTCAGCTTCAAGATTATCATTTTCAGCAGTCCATAGCTGATTATTCAAATGAATGGCATCAAATAAAATTACCCAGTTCCATTTTTGAGAAAATAAATCCCAATTTTTCCGACATTAGAATATATGGATTGACGCAAACAGACACCATTGAGGTGCCTTATATAATTAAGGGATCGGATGAACAAAAAGCAATAAAAGAAATTGAATTTAAACTCATCAATGTCAGTGAAAACAAAAGTGCTTATTATTACACTTTTGAATTGAATCAGCACCAATTAATCAATCAAATTCAATTGAGTTTTAACAATAAAAACTTTAACTTTTCAGCAAAATTGGAAGGGAGTAATAATCAAAATCAATGGTTTACATTGCTTAATAATTATCAGCTGATTGGGGTACGCAATCAATTTGTAGATTTTAATTATTCAACTTTAAATTTTTCTCAAGCCAAATACAAATATTACCGACTTTCCATCAAGTCTGAAACTAAACCACAACTCAGGCACTCAAGCATATTAATTTCAGAAAAACAAACTCCTAATTTGCTTGAAGCGACTGTAAAAACTTTTGGTGCAACGCACGACATGCCAAATAAAAAAACGAACCTACTTTTTAATTTAAGTGAAAAAACACCCATCTCTTCCATTCACTTAAAGGCGAATGATTCGATTGATTATTACAGAAATTATACACTTTCATATTTGACTGATAGTGTTCAAACGGAAAAAGGATTTATATATAATTATCGTCATATTAAATCTGGGGTCATCCATTCATTTTTTAATGAACCCATCACTTTCAATTCAGTAATCGCACAACAGTTTAAAATTGAAGTCTTCAATCAAGATAATCAAGCACTAAATTTTTCTCAAGTTTCAGCAGCTGGACCAACCTATCAATTGATTACACGTTTTGTTTTGCCTGCAAAATATTATTTGGTTTATGGAAATGGAAAAGCTGGTTTTCCAAATTATGACATTTCTTATTATGCCGATAAAATACCAACAAACCTTAAGCGTTTAGCTTTAGGGGAAATTAAAGAAATAGAACAACCACAAGTAGAAAAAACAGCCCCCTTGTTCGAAAACATCAACTGGCTTTTCGTCATGCTCAGCATTATCATCCTTGGTCTTGGATGGTTTTCAATTAAAATGCTACGAAATATGAAGCAATAATAAAGTTTCGTTAATTACCCTACAATTAATTGCTTCACTTGTCCATTCATTTTTACGAGGTAAACGCCTTGTGTCAATGAGTTGATTTGGATTTTTGTAATTGCTTGTACACTTTTTTTGTTCAACACCAATTTACCTGAAACATCAAAAACTTCTATCATACTTCCAATTGGACCTTCGATAAAAAATATATTTTCAGCTGGATTAGGGAATAATTTAAACTCAGTTACTGCTGTTTGTGGCACATTTACTAGGTCAATATTTTCTTGAATGGTCCCAACTTTGTTCACTACCCAATTATCTGGATCTACCAATATATTGCTCACCTCATGTGCAAAAGGTACCGAAGTGTTAATCACGTTTGCAGAAATAGGAACTCTATAAGTTGCAATTGAACCATTTTGTCCAATACATTTAATATCAATATCGTTTGTAAATAAAGGTGTGTTGTTGTTTGAAGAGCCAGTATGTGAAATCTCTAAAATGGTTTCTACCCCATTAAAATGATACTTCACAGAATAAGTAGGATATCCTTGACCATAATACCACTCTTCGAAAAATGAAGTTAAATCCAATCCAGATAAATTTTCAGCTATATTTTTAAAATCTTCTGCCCTTGCGGTACTGCCAGCAAATTGAGTTTGGTACGTCTCTAAAACATCAAAAAACACCACATCATCATTTATTAAATACCGCAAAGTATGAATTATCGCACTTCCTTTATCATAAGTCAACCTGCCACTAAATATTCGATTGGTATTCAAGGAATCTTGTACCCAAACAGATCCGCCTGCTTGACTCATTACATTATTGTGAACACCTAACATCAGTCCATCTTCAGCTCCTGGATTAAAATGCGCCTCCATTAAGTATTCGGTATAAGAAGCAAATCCTTCGTTCAACCAAATGTCAGCCCAAGTCGCACAAGTAACATTGTCTCCAAACCATTGGTGACCTAATTCGTGTGCAGTTAAACCATCTTCAAACCAACCTTGAGTGGTCATGGTTTGATGCTCCATTCCACCACCAAAAGGTGCCATGCAATGACCGTACTTTTCGGTATGAAAAGGATATAAACCAAACAAGGTAGAAAAATACTCAATGAAGTCTACTGTATTATCGATTTCATTTTGAAATGCAGGCAATGTATTTGGGTTGTTGTAAATGTAATTCTGCACCAAAATTGGCGCAGACGCACCGATAGGATTGGCATAAATGGAATAATCAACATATTCGCCAACTGCAATTGAAATTAGATAATAATCAATAGGATAGGTAGATTCCCATTCGTACCTGTGTTTTCCATTCCCTAAGTCAACTACTTGTTTTAATAAGCCATTTGAACCTGCTTTATTGGTTGAATCTGTTGTTAAATTCACATAAACTGAATCGGCTTTATCAGTTAAAGACTGTTTGCATGGCCACCATTCATATGCCGAAAAAGGCTCTGACAACGTCCATGTAATTTGATTGCCCCATGACCCAGAAGTACCATTATTAATGCCCCCACCAGCAAGGGGATTCGTAGCTTGATTCGGTGGTGTACCACCATAAATAACACGCACTTTAAAAAAGTCATTTTGAACAAAACTTGAAGGCACCGTTACAGCAGAGCCATTACGGTTAAATGTGCTCACATTTACATTATTTAAATAAATTGAATCAATCATTAAATCTTCGTGTAATTCAAACAATATACTAGTTAATGTAGGAGCGATCACTTGGGCATGAATTTCAGCCGACCCGAATAAATCCGTGGTGGTGCTTTCCACATTTAAATCTAACTGATAAAAATGTACATCATATAATTCAGTTAGTGCAATTTGAGCCAATGATAATGTGTTAGATCTTGCTTGGGTTAAATTAGCACGTGTAGATTTAACAGCCGCACAATGATGCGCGCCTGATTGTGCCAATCCAATGTTACTTCCAATAAAAAGTAACAATAATAGTTTTATTTTTTTCATAAAAATTTTGATTTTGGTAAGTTTAACCAGTCTAATGTAGACTTTGAAAAGATATTTTCGATATCCCTTTTAGCCATATCACTATCTGTAATAAATTTACCTATTTCTAAATCACCCAATGGAAATGGATAATCGGTGCCTAAACAAACCTTTTCAGACCCTACAGCATTCACTATATATTTTAACATGTCAATATCGTGGGTGATACAATCCACCCAAAACTTACCCAAGTATTCTCTCGGGTTTACTTTATTATCAATTTGAACCAAGTCAGGTCGACAATTAAATCCGTGTTCTAGACGACCAATTGTAGGAATGAAAGAGCCCCCAGCATGTGACAACATAAATCTTAAGTTAGGTAATTTTTCTAAAACCCCACTAAAAATTAATGAAGCCATTGCTCTAGAAGTTTCTGCAGGCATCCCTACTAACCATGGCAACCAATATTTTTCCATACTGCTAAACCCCATCATTTCCCATGGGTGAATCATAATTGACAACCCTAAACGGTCAGCCGCTTCAAAAATTGGATAAAATTCTGCTTCACTTAAATTCTTATCATTGATATTTGAACCTATTTGAATTCCAGGAATATTTAATTCGTTTTTTAGTCTTTCCATCTCCCGAATCGCTAAATCAGCGTCTTGCATGGGAATGGTACCTAATCCTACATAATTTTTTGGATATTTCACTTGCAAATTCGCAATGTGGTCGTTTAAAAATTGACTCAATTCCAGCGTGTCTTTTGCTTTTGCCCAATAAGAAAACATCACAGGCACAGTGCAAACTACTTGAACTTGGGTATCGAAAGCAGCATATTCAGGAATTCTCACATCTTCATTCCAACAATTTTCCTCCACAGTTCTAAAGAACTCATGCCCTTTCATCATATCCGCTTTTCCTTTTCCAGCAGGAGAATCTTTCATCCAAATAAAATCTCCATAACCAAACTTATTGGTCCAATTAGGCATTTCATTCGGTAAAATATGGGTATGTGAATCAATTTTTAGCATAACTCTGTTCTTTTAGTGCGAAGATAAGGAAAGTATTTATTTTTTTCTGAGTGATATAAAATCCTTTATTTTATCGTTCTCGATAAGTACAGTCAAATTATAGTGAGCAATTTGCCATTTATTTTCTTCATAAATCAAAACACCTGACCCCCTACACTCTTCCATCCAAGTATCTAATGACTCCTCAAACCAGGCTACTTTTCCATTTTCTGAAAAATACCAATTGCGCCAATTTACTTTAAAATCCCAAGTTGATTGTTTATCAAAATAAGGCTTAGAAAAATCATAAAACGCTTCTTTCGTCCAACGTTCACTGGGGTCTGTTCCTAAAAAAATAAAAGATGAATGCATAAAATTAAAATATTCATCAATTTGAAAAGTAGCAACAGCTTGGTGCCATTGATTCATCTGTTCATCTAATTTGATTTTATCGACTTCTTTGCTTTGGCTACAAGCAAAAACAAAAAGCAAACTGAAAAGTAACATGGACCTTTTAATGTAAATCATACCGTTTATAATTATTTAACGACCTAAAATCCTTAAATGTACGAAGTTTAGAAAAACAGTTATTACATTTGTACAAATTGTTATAAAAATGATGAAGAAATATTTAAGTAGTCTTGGTCTCTTATTGATATCAGGATTTTCATTCAGTCAGTCGACAAAAATAGAATTTATAGAATATGACCTGCCAAATGGCATGCATGTTATTTTACATGAAGATCATTCGACACCAGTTGCTGCGGTAACCTTAATGTACCATGTTGGATCTAAAAATGAAAACGAAGGTAGAACAGGATTTGCACATTTTTTTGAGCATTTAATGTTTGAGGGAACCGAAAACATTGAGCGTCATCAATATGATAAATATGTTGAAAAAGCCGGAGGAACGTTAAATGCGAACACTTCTCAAGACCGTACTTTCTATTTCGAATTGTTACCATCTAACCAAATTGAAATGGGCTTGTGGTTAGAATCTGAAAGATTATTACACGCTAAAGTCGAAAATATTGGAATTGAAACCCAACGTGAAGTTGTTAAAGAAGAGAAAAGACAAAGAATGGATAACCAGCCTTATGGGTCATTTCAAGAAAACATTTTCAAACGTGCTTATAGCAATCACCCGTACAAATGGACTGTTATTGGAAGCATGGATGATTTAAATGCTGCTGAAGAAAAGGATTATGTTAATTTTTACAGAACTTTTTATGTTCCTCATAACGTAACTTTATCGATAGCAGGAGACATTAATGTTGAACAAACAAAAAAATGGATTGCTGATTATTTTGGAACAATTCCAAACGGTGACAAATTGAATATCTATAGAGATAAAGAATTTTTAAGTCGTGAAAAATTTGCCACCAAGTATAAAACGGAAGTGGGTATGATCATGGACAGTAAAAACTTTATTGGTGATTATAACAGCCTTTCTACTGAAGATTTTATTGCTAAATACTTTCCGAAAGCTTCTGAAAAACCACATACAATTCCGCGCCCTACCATAAAAGAAGGATTGCTAAAAAAAGAAATTAAAGACACAATTTATGATAACATCCAGTTGTCAGGCATGTTTGTCGCTTATAGAACTCCAGAATTAAATCACCCTGATCATTATGCGGTTGAAATGTTAACTAAAATTTTGTCAGAAGGTAAATCTTCAAGAATATATAAAAATGTGGTTGAAGCGCAACAAAAAGCTTTACAAGCATTTATTTTTCCTTTTCCATTAGAAGATCCCGGTATTGTATTAACATTTGCTTTGGCACAAAAGGGTGTTGATTTAGCAGACTTGCAAGCATCAGTTGATGCAGAAATTAAAAAATTACAAGTTGAATTGGTGAGTGATAAAGAATTACAAAAAATTCAAAACCAAATTGAAAATGATGTCATTTCATCTTTTTCAAGTATGGCGGGCATAGCTGAAAATTTAGCACAGTACTATACTTATTACCAAGGACAAACTAATTTAATCAATACTGAAATAGACAAGTATTTAGCAGTGACTCCAGCGGATATAAAAAGAGTGGCAAACACTTATTTTAACCCTAGCAATAGAGTTGTATTATACTATTTACCAAAAAAATAATTTTTATTAAGATGAAAAAATTAATCACAGTAATTATAGTTTTAGTTTCATTCAGTGCCTTGGCACAAATTGATAGATCTAAGGCACCAAAACCACAACCAAACCCAATAATTAATATCCCAACACCAAAAATTTCAACCTTGGATAATGGATTAAAAATAATTGTGGTGGAAAATCATAATCTTCCAAAAATATCATATCAATTATTTATTGATAATCCAAAACACTTAGAGGAGAATAAAGTTGGAACAGCTGATTTGTTCGGAGAGTTATTAGGAGGCGGTACCAGTGATTTTTCTAAAGCAGAATTTGACGAAACAGTTGACTTCATGGGAGCTAGTTTTTACCCTAATAGCAATGGCTTCTACGCTTCTTCTTTGACGAAACATTCTGAAAAATTACTTACCCTTTTAAGAAGTGTAATCACATCACCTTTATTAGATGAAAGCGAATTTGAAAGAATTAAAAAACAAACACTTTCTGGACTAGAGGCAAATAAATCAGACGCTAATAGCATGTCTTCGAATGCAAGCGCAGTGATTAACTATGGAAAAAATCACCCTTACGGAGAAGTTTTAACTGAAGAAACATTAGCAAACATTACTTTGGCTGATATCCGTCAATATTACGACACCTATTTCCGTCCGAACAATGCCTACCTAGTAGTTGTTGGTGATATTACTGAAGAAAATGCAAAAAACTTAGTCGAAACTTATTTTGGAAAATGGAAACCTGCAACTGAAAATATCCCGACAAAAGAATTTACTGTAAACAATTCAAAAGGGAACCAAGTTTATTTTGTAAATAAGCCAGGAGCAGTTCAAAGTGTGATTAATATTTCTAATACAATCGATTTAAAACCGGGTTCAAAAGATGCCATTAAATTAAGTGTATTAAACTCTATTTTAGGAGGTGGTAGTTTTTCTGCCAGATTAATGTCTAATTTAAGAGAAGACAAAGCATATACATACGGTTGCTATTCATCAATTGATGCTGATTTATTGGTAGGTGAATTTTCTGCTGGTGGTAGTTTTAGAAATGAAGTTACTGATAGTGCTGTCACTCAAATATTATATGAGATTACAAGAATCACAAAAGAAAAAGTGACCCCAGAAGAATTAGACCTTGTTATTAAGTCAAAAACTGGTGCCTTTGCGCGTTCTTTAGAAAACCCTCAAACAGTTGCGAGATTTGCCTTAAATACTATTCGCTACAATCTACCATTGAATTATTATGCTGATTATTTAAAAAATTTAGAAGCAGTAACTGCTGAAGACCTATTGCAGGTAGCACAAGCTTATTTAAGACCGAACAACTTAAACATTTTAATTGTCGGTAATGAAGACATTGCAGATAAACTACTCAAATTTGATTCAGACGGAAAAATTGACTTTAAAAATGGATTAGGTGATGATGCAATTACATTGGATGCATTGCCAGCGGGTGTTAATACAAAAACTATCATTGACAACTACATTAATAAAGTTTTTATGGCTGACAATCAAAAAACCATTCTTAAAAAACTAAAGAAAAACAAATACATAAAATCAGTTTACGAGGGGACTTTACCACAAATGGGTATGAAGCTTGAGTTGACAACATTGGGTGCACAACCAAATAAAACCGCCTCTTTGATGAAAGCCAATGGCATGACCATGCAACAGGAATTTTTTAATGGTACTACTGGTAAATCGGTAACCATGCAAGGCGAAACTGTATTTACAGCTGATGAGATAAAAGAGAAAAGTCAGCCCAGTTACCCATTTGACCAATACCATTATCTTAATAATCCAAATTTGGTGATCACAGCCCTTGGTATTGATGATATTAAAGGCGTAAAATATTATAAATTAGAAGTTAAAAATACTATGACGGATGATTTAAAATACGAATGGTACGGTGTAGCAGATGGATTACTTCACAAAACAGAGTCGATTGTTAGTAATGACAAAGGTGAATCTATGACCATCACTATGGAACTTTCTGACTATAAAATGTTTGGAAATGCAAAAACGGGAATTTTATTTTCTGAAAATCAAGTAATGAACAACAATGGAATGATCATTGAGCTGAAGTTAAAGTCAGTTGAAATGGGTAAAAAAATTGATAACAGCTTGTTTGAAGGGGGATTAAAATAAATTTTTAGGTTATCAACATTTTAAAGGTTTGCATGTCCACAACTTGTTTGTAATAAGTATGCCATTAGGTTTTGTAGGGAACAAACTTTGCTTAAATTTGTGATTGATGGAAAACCCTAATACAAACACACGTCCTCGCCGAACTTTAAGTCAAAATAAAGTATTAGCGGCCAATGAAGTAGGCAAAATACCGCCCCATTCTACGGATATTGAAGAAGCTGTATTGGGTGCCATGTTGTTAGGACAAGAGGCAGTAAATGATGCCATTGACATTTTACATGCCGATAGTTTCTACAAAATTGAAAATCAAAAAATTTTCAATGCCATCTTACAATTATTTGGAAATTCTGAAACAATTGACATCTTAAGCGTAACTGAAAAGTTAAGAAAAAATGGTGATTTAGATTTAGTAGGTGGACCGGGAGCAGTAGCAAGACTCACCAATCGAGTAGCGTCTACCGCCCACATTGAATACCATGCAAGAATCATAGCCGAAAAATATATTTTACGGTCCTTAATTGGTATTTCCTCTGAAGTGATAAAAAACTCTTATGATGAAACCAAAGATGTTTTTGAAGTATTAAATGAAGCTGAAGAAGGTTTATTTAAAATTACAGAAGGAAACTTAAAGAAAAGTTATTCGGGTGTAAAAGAATTGGTTTCTGAAGCCATTGAAGAAATAGAAAAAGCGAGTAAAAACAAAGATGGTGTAAGTGGTGTCCCTTCAGGATTTACAGATTTAGATAGGTTAACATCTGGCTGGCAAAAATCAGATATGATTGTATTAGCCGCTCGTCCTGGTATGGGTAAAACAGCATTTGTATTGTCATTGGCAAGGAACACTGCTGTACAATTCAATCAAGGTGTCGCTATTTTTTCACTGGAAATGTCGAGTGTACAGCTCACCAAAAGGCTCATGTCCATGGAAACAGGACTGGCATCAGAAAAATTAAAAAAAGGTTTCACTTCAGAAAAAGATTGGAAACAATTACATGAAAATATTACCAACCTATCTGAAGCGCCACTATATATTGATGATACACCCGCACTTTCAATTTTTGAACTCCGTGCCAAGTGCAGGCGATTAAAAATGCAGCACGATATTCAATTGGTTATCATTGATTATTTGCAATTGATGACTGCTGGATTAAAAAGTGGAAACCGGGAGCAAGAAATCAGTATGATTTCGCGTTCTATCAAAGAAATAGCCAAAGAAATTAATGTGCCAATCATAGCATTGTCTCAATTAAGTCGTTCGGTTGAAACCAGAGGTGGTGATAAAAGACCCATGCTTTCGGATTTGAGAGAATCAGGTGCCATTGAGCAAGATGCAGATATGGTTTGTTTTATTTATAGACCGGAATACTATGGTTTAATTGAGGATGAAAATGGCATGCCTACAGAAGGTACAGGCGAAATAATTATTGCCAAGCACAGAAATGGTTCATTGGATAATGTTCGATTGAGATTTATCAAAGAATTAATTCGTTTTGATAACCTTGATGCCTTTGCTGAAGTTGATTATGGAAGTAAATTCACTCAAAATAACGAATTTGACCAAGAAAGTGGAAATTCTGGCACGTATACTGTAGGTAGTAAAATGAATGATGACCTTCCTGGAGGTTCAATACTAAATGATGATATACCGTTTTAAATTTTTTTTAACCTTACTTTTTATATTTAGCTTAAGCTTAGTAAAAGCAAATGCTATTCTTGTCCCTATGGATATTTCTCAAAAAAACCACCTCAAAGCTTATGGTGTTTCTTTTTGGGCATTGGAAAATAACATAGTAATTGAATGGCTACTCAATTATCAAGGAGGAAGTTATATCCATATAACAAGGCAATTGAAGAACAATTGATAGTAAAAGGAATTTCCTACAAAGTAATCCCAACGGTTAAAGTTCAACAAATTAAATCCGAAATTGCAAACCCTGAAGTAAATATGGAAGTCGTGCAATTAGAATCTGCGCCTAAAATTGCTGTATACACACCTAAAGGGAAACAGCCTTGGGATGATGCAGTGACTTTGGTCTTGACATATGCCGAAATTCCATACACCGAAATTTATGATTCAAGTATTGTAAGGGGTGGATTGGCTGAATTCGATTGGTTGCATTTGCACCATGAAGATTTTACTGGACAATACGGTAAATTTTATCGTTCTTATCGGGGTATGCCATGGTATCAACAACAAGTGAGAGACAATGAAGCAATGGCGAGTAAATTGGGCTACAGTAAAGTTTCAGACCTGAAATTGGCGGTCGCCCAAAACATAAAAAATTATGTAATCGGTGGTGGTTTTTTATTCACTATGTGCTCTGGTACTGATAGCTTTGATATAGCCTTGGCAGCTCAAAACACTGACATCTGTGAGCAAATGTATGACCACGACCCTTCGGAACCAAATTACCAAAACAAATTAGACTATTCCCAAACATTTGCATTTAAAGATTTCACAATCGAAAAAGATCCTATGGTGTATGAGTATTCCGATATTGATGCAACAACAGATCATAAACTACCTGAAAGCCAAGATAAATTTTTCTTGTTTGACTTTTCTGCAAAATGGGACGTTGTACCCACTATGTTATGCCAAAACCACACCCAAGTAATTAATGGTTTTATGGGTCAAACAACTGATTTTAAAAAAGAATTTATTAAATCTGAAGTTTTAATTTTGGGGGAAAGCAAAGCATTTAATACGGCGAGATATATTCATGGAGAATTGGGCATGGGAACCTGGACTTTTTACGGTGGTCATGACCCAGAAGACTACCGACACATGGTAGGAGACCCTCCAACAGACTTGAAATTACACCCCAATTCACCTGGGTATAGATTAATATTAAATAACATTTTATTTCCTGCTGCAAAAAAGAAGAAAAGAAAAACTTAAAATTTTATTATATTTGGGCAACCTTTTGTTAATTGCAGGGTATTAAAGAAAAAACAACTTATGAAAAAGCAGATTTTAATTTTGGCCATCATGATAATCGGAGCTGGTTTATATTCTTGTAAAAAGAAATATCAAATCATTCCACCACCGACGCCAACTTCATCTATAAGAGATTCACTACAGTTTAACTTTTTTGATTCTATTCAATATTTTACTGTGAATGGATCAGGTGGAGGAACCTTTACAACCAACAAAGGGATTGTATTCAATGTGCCACCATATACTTTTAGAGGCGCTGCTGGAGATACCATTTTTGGAAATGTTAATATTGATATTATTGAAATATTAGACCCTGCGAACATGGTATTAATGAATAAAACCACCACCTCAGACAATGAAGTATTAGTAACAGGTGGGCAATTCAGAATTAATTTTACATTGAATGATAACCCTGTTTATATAAGTTCAGACACCGTTGTATACGTAAACGTACCAACCGATATCAGTTCCCCAAATATGAAAGTATTTGAAGGCTTTGAAGATGCTACAGGATTCGTTAATTGGAAACCAGTGTTAGATACAATTGGTCAGCCAGTAGCAACTAGCATTACTACAGATACAGTAAATAGCTTATTTCAAGATTACTATTCTTTTTCAATCGATAGTTTAAATTCAAACTGGATTAATTGCGATTACTTCTACAATGCTTTAGGAGCCAAAACTCAATTGTCAGTAACCTTGGGTGATAAACACAATAACTCCAACACTTTATTTTTCATTCACTTTAACAGTTTCCAATCTATTATGTCAGGTTATTTTGACGGACAAAAATTTGTGACGCCTGGAACTGTGCCAGTTGGTGTAAATGTCAGCCTAGTATTGTTTTCAGAAATAGATGGGGATTATTCCATTAAGAAAATTGATATGGTTGTAAGTAATGGTTACAGTGTAACTACAACTTTAGACCCTACCACTTATAAAGATTTATTAAATACGATTAGGAACTTATAAGCCTCATCAACAAAATATTAAAAAGGGAATTTCATTTGAAATTCCCTTTTTTTACTTCATATTACCAGTAAAAATCTATTTTTAAAACCCGATTAAAAGAATCCTAACATCCTTGTAAACTGTAAATATTAATTTTAATAGTTTACCTTTGTCAAAAAATTGGCAAAATGACCTTTCAAGAATTAAATTTGAACACCCCGCTTCAAAATGCTTTGGCTGACCTAGAGTTTGTATACCCTACTCCAATTCAAGTAAAAGCATTACCCATTATTTTATCGGGGAAAGACATGGTTGGGATTGCCCAAACAGGTACGGGTAAAACCTTTGCCTATTTATTGCCTATATTAAAACAATTAAAATTTTCAGACAGTAAACATCCAAGAGTATTAATCTTAGTTCCAACGCGTGAACTAGTAGTACAAGTTGTTGGAGAGCTCGAAAAATTGACAACCTATATTACGACAAGAGTAGTGGGTGTATACGGAGGAACGAACATCAATACCCAAAAACAAAAAGTGTATGATGGGGTAGATATTTTAGTAGCTACGCCAGGTAGGCTATTAGACCTTGCTTTAACAGGCAACTTAAGGTTTAAGCAAATTCAGAAACTGGTCATTGATGAAGTTGATGAGATGCTAAACCTTGGATTTAGAACCCAATTGAACAATATTTTAGACTTATTACCTGAAAAACGTCAGAACTTGATGTTTTCTGCCACCATTACTGAAGATGTTGAAAAATTAATCAATGATTTTTTCTATCATCCTGAAAAAATTGAAGTTGTTCCAAATGGTACTCCATTGGAATTGATAGAACAATCGGCATATTTAGTGCCTAATTTTTATACGAAAATCAATTTATTAAATCATATTTTAGAAGATGAGTCTTTAGAAAAAGTCCTGATTTTTGTTGATAGTAAAAAATTAGCTGATAGAATGGCTGATCATTTAGATCCAAAATACAATGAGGTCATTGGTGTAATGCACTCTAATAAATCACAAAATTACAGACTGAATGCCATTAAGAAATTTGAAAATGGTGAGCACAGGATATTAATAGCTACTGAAATAATTGCACGTGGTTTAGATATTTTAGATGTTACGCATGTCATTAATTTTGACACCCCTGATGTGCCTGAAAATTACATTCACCGAATTGGTAGAACTGGTCGTGCAGATAAAACTGGTGGTGCCATTACTTTCGTTAACGAAGTTGAAGTGCCATCAATGGAATTAATTGAAGCATTGATGGGACAGGAGATTCCAAAGGTCGAGATTCCAAAAGAAGTGGAAATTTCTGCTGTATTTACAGATGATGAAATTCCTAATCTAGCTGACAAACACTATTTAAAAGAAGCGAAAATCACACAGTCAAAAGGTGCTTTTCACGAAAAGAGCGCGAAGAATAGTAAAACCAACCAAGGCGGATCTTATAAGAATAAAATTAAGGCAAAGTACAATAAACCAAAAACAAGGAGTGCAAAGACGAAAAGGAAAAACTAGTACTTAACTATTAGTAATTAGTTAAAACTATACCTCATTATAGTCTTCACTCGAGGAAAACATACTTGCAACAAGACATGGTTCAAACGATACTACGCTTTTCGTTCAACCTATTTCAGCAGTATTCATTTCGATTCACAGCCTATTTAATTTTTTATTCTTCTCTAAAATCAATTCTATTTGGCGTGTAAGGAATTCCTTTTGCATTCAATTTTTCTTCCAGCACCAATAAGTCAGCTTTAATTTTTTCCACCTTAGGTTTAATGGCCTGAAATTCTTCTTTTGCTATGGCGTACTGCTCTTTGTGAGTGGTTGTTGGGTCAGAAGTAGAATACCACATTTGATACACCATAGTTTCAATCCGACTACCTAAACCAGGCAAAGTCTCTACATCTCTTTTGCTCAAGTATGATTTACCCCACATGGCAAATTCCACAGCTTGAATTTGTTTTTCAATGGCACTCACTTCCTTCATCCAAGCTAAATCAGTATTTGGAAAATTTGCAATGGCCGCCTTCACATATTTCAAACGCTTGTCAAAATTATTAACTTGTTCATTGGCTCCAAAAACTTGTCTCCTCAATTCTGCCACTTCTTTTTTAAATTCAATACTGGCAATTGTCTGATGATCTAAAGATGAATTTTCTAATGCTTTTACAGTAAATTGTGGTGAAGTGCTTAATTTTTTGGTTTCTCCATTATCCACCAAATACATTTCTACTTGATAAATACCGGGTACTACTAATGGACCAACATCAGGATAACTATACCTGCCTGGTGCATTACTTTTTAATTTAACAGGTTTAGTACTCGGGTATCTTAAGTCCCAATTTAATACTTGTAAACCTTTTGAAGCCGACTTGGTTAGTTTTCGAATTTCATTTCCACTTGCATCTTTGATGATGAAAACAAGTTGTGGTTTTTCATAATTATCTTCCGCTAATAAATCATCATTGCTAGGGTAGTCGATATCTGTCCCATCTTTAAATGCCTTTTTTTCAGCCTCTTTTCGCTTCGATTCTGGAGAAGTAGGTACATCCTTCACATAATAACGGATCGTAGCACCATATGCTGGATTTTCACCAAGGTACATATTGGCACCTTGACTTCCTTTACCTCTTCCGCCCAAGGGGTTACTCGGCACATAAGCCAAAGCAGTTTTGATAGGGAAAATTATAGCTGCTTCGGTTTTTAATTGGGCTTCATTCAATTGTTTTAATATTGAATAATTATCTAATATATAGAAACCACGACCAAAACTAGCCAATACCAAATCGTTTTCTCGTTTTTGGATGGCAATATCACGAATGGCAACCGTTGGCAATCCACCTTTCAACTGATGCCAATTTTCACCACCATTAATGGTAAAAAACACACCAAACTCTGTTCCTGCAAACAATAAATTTGGATTTTCATGGTCTTCAGCAATGGCATAAACACTTCCTCTTTCAGGTAAGTCACCACTAATATTCTTCCATTCCCCTCCTGCATCTGTACTTTTAAATACATAAGGTTTAAAATCACCACGCTTATGGTTGTTAAACACTGCATAAGCATGGTTTTCATTGTGTTGTGAAGCCAATAACATATTTACATAAGTCATACTTGGCACCCCAGCAAAACTTTCATATTTTGTCCACGATTCTCCACCATTTTTACTTACTTGAATCAATCCATCATCTGTCCCTGCAAATAATACCTTTTCATTCTTAGGTGACTCATCCAAAGCAACAATATTTCCAAAAATAGTGGTAGATTTATTTTTCATCACTACATCTGGGGATTGCACTTTCCCCATCACTTTCATTTTATTCCTATCAAGTTGTCGGGTTAAATCACCTGAAATGGCTACCCAGGTATTCCCTCTATCATCTGATTTAAACACTTTATTAGCTGCAAAATATAAACGCTTATGGTCATGCGTTGAAATGACCAATGGTGCATCCCAATTCCAACGGAAAGCAGCCTCCCCTTTTTTAGGCATTGGTTGAATCCCCATTCTTTCACCTGATTGTTTATCATATCTCACCAACCAACCATATTGCGCTTGGGCATAAATAATATTTGGATCTACTGGATCTACTTGTGACTCGAATCCATCTCCTCCATTGGTGATAAACCAATCCGTATTTAATATCCCTGCATTGTTAATCGTTGCTGAAGGACCCCCAATTGAATTATTATCCTGTGTGCCTCCATAAACATTGTAAAATGGTTTGTCATTGTCTAAGGACACTTTATAAAACTGCACCAATGGTAAATAGGCACACCATGACCAATTTTCAGCATGATCCCAAGTTTCATATAATCCACCATCACAACCTATACGCCAATGATCTTTGTTATTCGGATCAATCCACATACAATGATTGTCTACATGCTTGTCTTTTTCACCAGTTCTTTTGAAGGTTTTACCTCCATCTTCGGTGTGGTGCAGCCAAGTATTCATACTAAATACTTTGTCTACATCAAAAGGATCACATACAATTTCTTGGTAGTAATTCCCACTTGTTTTATAACTACTTCTTCTTTCCCAGCTCGCCCCTTTATCAGTAGATCTAAAAAAACCTCCTTTATCGCCTTCAGCTTCAACAATGGCATAAACATAATTATTATCAACTGAAGAAATTGCCAGTCCAACCCTACCCATTTTTCCACTTGGTAAACCGCTTTTTAACTCCTGCCAGGTTTTACCTCCGTCTACTGTTTTATAGATCGCCGACTCTTCACCACCACCTACATAAGTAAATACATGTCTTCGTCTTTGATGCGCA
>CBDUKB010000019.1:0-22922 GCA_965367695.1 uncultured Putridiphycobacter sp. | reverse complement strand
AGTCCATCCTAGTCCACCATCACTCATAGTAGACGAAATGTACAATACTAACAGGGCACGCATTCCGTAATAGGAAAAACGTTCCCACATTTCGGTGAAGAATAATATAAAAAGTCCTATTGGATGTCCAAACAAGGTTCTTGTTGGAATATTCGTCGTCGTATTGCTCATATGAATGATAAATTTTGATGGTGAAAATAAGCAAAATATATTATTTTTTACTTTTTGAAGAACATTAATGTGTAAACGGTAATTTTTTACACTTAAATTGCATTCTTTTACCAACAACTTTAATAGTTGCAATTTTTTAATTAATTTTCGCTGATGTACAACAAATTGATGACTTTTACCAAAATATTAGGGCTCATATTTCTTACGACGATAATGGCCTGTGAATTTGAAAATAAAGATGCTTATATACCTTTTGAAAAAGTAGGAAAAAAGGAAGTGATAGATCCACATTCTTTTTCAAATTTTAATGAAGTACAATCAACTCACCTGCATTTGGATTTGACCGTTGATTTTGAATCAAATAAATTGAAGGGAAGGGTTGACCATAAAATTTCAAAATTAGGCACTTCCGATACGGTTGTTTTTGATACAAAAGATTTAAATATCACCAGGGTCGAAATTGATGGAAATGAGGTTTCTTATTTTTTTGGTGAAGAAGACGAATTACTTGGGGTCCCTTTAAAGGTAAAACTGGAACCCAATACAAAAATCCTCTCTATTTTTTACGAAACCACAGAAAATTCAGAAGCTTTAATGTGGTTAGCGCCTCAACAAACTTCAGGAAAAGAATTTCCATTTACCCAAGGGGAAGCTATTTTAACCAGGACTTGGATCCCTTGTCAGGATGCGCCAAGTAATAGAGTAACTTACTCTGCAGTAATACGTTGCGATACAAATTTAACAGGGGTAATGAGTGCGAAAAAATTAGATTATAACGAACCGGGTGTGTACGAATTTGAAATGAAAGAACCTATTCCAACATATTTAATAGCCTTAGGAGTAGGACATTTATCTTATGCAAAGTTAGGCCCAAGAACAGGAGTGTATGCGGAGCCTGATATGTTAGCAAAAGCAGTATATGAATTTGAAGACGTTGAAAAAATGATTGAGACTGCGGAAACTTTATATGGTCCTTATGCTTGGGGGCAATATGATATTTTAGTGATGCCGCCTTCTTTTCCCTTTGGTGGCATGGAAAACCCAAGATTGACTTTTGCAACACCTACAATTATTGCTGGAGACCGTTCATTAGTGTCATTAATTGCACATGAATTGGCACATTCCTGGTCTGGCAATTTAGTAACCAATTCTACGTGGAATGATTTCTGGTTAAATGAAGGGTTTACTGTTTACTTTGAGAATAGAATCATGGAAGCATTATATGGCAACTTGGTGGCAGATATGTTAATGAATATTGAGTATCAAGAATTACTAGAAGAAAACGGAGAAATAATGTCGGGAAAACACCCTGAGGACACGAAGTTAAAATTAGATTTAGCCGGAAGAAATCCAGATGATGGCATGACAAGTATCGCTTATGTTAAAGGAGCATTGTTTTTGCAAACTATTGAAGAAACGGTCGGAAGAGTAAAATTTGATGAATTTGTAAAGAATTATTTTCAAACGCACAAGTTTCAAACCATCACCACCGAAGCGTTTATTTCGTATTTGAATTACCATTTGTTAGCGCCAAATCAAGTGAAATTTAATACCGAAGAATGGGTTTATCAAAAAGGAATACCAAGTAATCATAAAAACATTTCATCCATTCGCTTTGAAAGGGTTGATGCAATATCTGCTTTGATAGACAGTAATACTGTTTATGCTAATTTAAAACTTGACACCTTGAAATGGACTACACAAGAATGGATTCACTTCATTAAAAAGTTGCCAAATCACGGTATAGCGCACTACAATTTAAAAGCCTTAGACAATCAGTTTTATTTTTCGTCTAAAGCTAATGCTGAAATTAAAACTGTGTGGTATATAAAGTGTATTACAAATAATTACCATGCAATCAGAAAAGATTTAAGTGCCTTTTTAATAGAAATAGGAAGGAGAAAGTTTTTAGAGCCAATCTACGAAGCGCTTGCTAATCAGTCTAGTGATGATAAAATGTATGCAATTTCTATTTATAAGATGGCAAGGCCAAATTACCATGCAATTTCATATAATACCATTGATGAAATACTAAGTGTGAACTATTAGTTGTGATTTATACCAACGAATAGTTTCAATTAAGCCTTCGGCTGTTGTTTTAATTGGGGTATAATTTAAAAGTCGCTTCGCTTTTGCAATATCCGCTTGACTATTATTGATGTCACCAATTCTTTTGGATAGGTGAATGGGTTTCAAGCCTGATTTAATTTCTTGTTCTATAGCGAAGAATAGTTCATTCAAAGAGAGTTGTTCACCCAAAGCAATATTAAATACCTCATGCCGGTTTAAATTGGGGGTAAAGGCAGCTAGAATATTTGCATACACGACATTAGAAACATGGGTAAAATCTCTTGAAATTTCTCCATTTCCATTTATTGAGCAAGGTTTATGCTGTGTTAAATTTGTTATAAATATTGGAATAACAGCAGCATAAGCGCCTTTTACATTTTGTTTGGGCCCAAAAACATTGAAATACCTTAGGCCAATAATGTCCATGTTGTATATGTCTGAAAAGGTTTCGGCATATAATTCATTGGCTTTTTTTGTAACGGCATAGGGCGATAATGGTTTACCTGTAGAAGTTTCAATTTTCGGTATTGTTTTATCATCTCCATAAACAGAAGATGAAGAAGCATATACTATTTTTTTAACGCCTGCATTTTTTGATGCTGACAAGACATTTAAAAATCCAGTAATGTTAACTTCATTTGTTGCAATGGGATTATCAATACTCCGTGGAACACTACCTAAAGCAGCCATTTGAAAAACAAAATCAATGTCCTTGAAATGTACCAACAAGTCACTCAGGTTTGTGATCGAAACATTTACAAAATTGACATTGGGTAAGTGCAAGAAGTCTTGAATGTTTTCAATAAAACCAGTAGAAAGGTTGTCAATAATAACAATCTTTTCTGCCCCTAATTCAATCAGTTTTTCGACTAAGTTGGAGCCAATGAAACCAGCACCACCAGTAATTAAAAATTTTGATTTTTTAATTTTGTTAAGCATGTTTGGGGTGAACATAGGTCAGAAAATAATTTTGAATAGAGGATTTAATATTATTGGCAATGGAACAAATATAAAGTTTATTTATAAAATTTGAGCCTTTTCAAGACTTTAGTCACCAAAAAAGAGATGTCATCCGAGAGTTTTAATTTATATACAATAAACCAATAAATAGTAGTTATCCCAATGCTATAGACGAGAATTGCCCGTATTGGAGAAATGTCAATTTTTATAAACGAAACAAGCATAAATAAGGCAATTCCAAAAATCAAGGAGATTAAAAATGATTTATTAAAAGGTTGTAAATTAAATGTTTTCTTTAAGAAGTACCACTTTAAAGTATTGGTAATAAAAATAGAAAGTGCAGAGGCGATTGCTGCACCTACAAGTCCATATAAATTGATGAAAAAATAATTCGTGATAATAGACAGAATGGCCAGAAACACATTAAAATAAGTATTGTATTGATATTTGGTTGAGGTCAAAATTATTTCATGATTCACACCAGTCATCATGTCAATTAATTGCGCTAACCCTATAAAAAAGAAAACATAGATTCCTTCTTCGTATTGGGGTAAAAAAGTAATTACTTGGTCAATACAAGCCCAACCAATGATAAATAGAAATTGACCAGTAATCAATAAAGTAACAGCACTTTTTGTATAAATATCTCCTATGTTATTTAAATCTTTTGTTTTCCATGATTCGGCTATTACAGTAGAAGCAATTCTTTTAATTCCTCTTGCAGGGGTACTCACCAAAATTCCTGCGAAAAACATAATTGAGTACAAACCAACTTGTTCGGTTCCTAAAAAATGATTCAGCATTAATTGATCAATTGTAAGAATAATAATACCTGATGCTGATGCTAATATACCAAATGCTCCATAACCGTACATTTGTTTTCTTTTCTCTTTGGTAAATAATTTTTTAGAAGGCGCGACTCGAATGTTCGATTCCTTTAAGGCCAAGAAAATATAAACGGCCCCTGGAAGAGAAAATGCAATCACGTAGATGTACACTAATTTTTCAAAGTCAACGAAATTAAAAACATATAATAAAATACCGATTAGTGTAATTATTTTCAAAAGCAGACCTTCTAAAAATACACCTATCACAGATTTGTACAACATTCTAAAAAACATGTCGATATTCCTGAAGAAAATGCTGAAAAATATCAAGGGGTAAATTAAATAAGCATAGGTTTGAATCATAGTAGTTTCTTCCGTATTTCCTACCAATTGGTCTTGCAATACATAATAGGCAAACCAACCCAATAAAACACCGACAACGGAAACGATAAGGCCGAAATTTAAATATCCTGAATGGTTATTTTCTTCGTTCCTGAAAGATGGAAAAACCCTGAGGGTAATTTGCGGGAAACCTAGACAAAATATAATAGAAATCATTGCAGAAATGGAATCCAATAGTGCTAGGGTCCCAATCTGACCCTTGGTCAAAAAGAAAGGCATTAAAAAACGGCTAATTATTCCAACCCCAATTCCTAAAAAGGTAATTGCAGTTGAATGCATGCTTTGTTTTTGAATTGTGCCCAAATTGTGTTTTTAAATATTTAAAATTGAATCAAATTTAGTCATTTGTTTAATTGTGTGTTTAATTTATAATTAATATAACTTAAAAAGTATGAATTGGCTTTTAGAAAAACCTTAGTAGCTGCTTAAATATTTAAAACTTCTTAAAGTTATTCTTTCTAAGGAACTATTATTAACTTTGTTTGGATATCGAGAAATATGAAAATAAATCAAAGTATTAAAATTGGTAAATTCACTGTCGGTCAGTCTTATCCGGTATTTATAATTGCTGAAGCAGGTGTCAATCATAATGGAGACATGGAATTAGCAAAACAATTGGTAGATGTAGCAGTTGAAGCGGGTGCAGATGCAGTTAAATTTCAGTCATTTATTACAGAAGAATTGATTTTAAACAATGTTGAAAAGGCTGATTATCAAAAAGTAACAACTGGTAAAGCTGAAACTCAATTTTCAATGTTAAAGAAACTAGAGTTTGCAGTGGATAAAATGAAAATTTTAAAAGCATATTGTGAATTGAAAGGGGTGATGTTTTTAACAACACCTTTTGATGAAAAAAGTTTGAGTTTACTAGATGAGTTAGATTTGAATGCTTACAAGATATCATCAACTGATACCACTAATATTGGATTTATTAGAAAAGTAGCAGCTAAGGGTAAACCAGTTATATTATCAACGGGTATGTGTAATATGCTTGAAGTAGAAAAGGCAGTTCAAGCTGTAAGCGAAGTCAATCCAAATATAATTTTATTACAATGCACTTCAAATTATCCGGTTCCTGATGATGAGGTAAATTTAAATGTAATCAGCACATTTAAGAATGCTTTTAATATGAATGTCGGTTTTTCTGATCATACACCTTCAATAGGGGCATCACCTTATGCGGTAGCAATGGGGGCAAAAGTTGTTGAAAAACACTTTACCTTGGATAAAAATATGATAGGGCCCGATCATAAAGCTTCATTAGATCCAGCTGAATTAACAGCCTATATCAAAGAAATCAGAAAAGTTGAAAAATACTTAGGGCACGCAGAAAAAAAGCCTTCTTTGAGCGAATTAAATACTAAAAAAAGATTGCAGAAATCTTTGGTTGCTGCCAAGTTGATTAAAAAAGGGACCCCATTTACAGAAGCAAATTTAATCGCTAAAAGAACTGGTGGGGCTGGAATATCAGCAATTGAATACGATCAAATTATTGGAAAAATCGCGATTAAAGATTTTCAAATTAATGATGTAATTTTATTTTAATGAATGACATACACTCCAAATCAAAAGAAATTATTTTAGTAGGGGCAGGTGGCCATGTCAGACCTATAATTGATATTGCACGTTTAAATGGTTTTCAAATCATTGGAATTATTGATCCTGCTTTCAAAAGCTCAAATGAATATATTTTTGATGTGCCAGTAATGGGAGGAGAACAAAAATTTATTGAATTGAAATCAAAAGCCAATGTTTTTATTGCGATTGGGGATAATAATAGTAGGGCATATTGGTATAATTTGGCAGTTTCATTAGGATATAATATCCAAAATTTAATCCACCCTACAGCAATTATTTCATCATTAACTACCATAGGAAAGGGTGTTTTAATCAATGCAGGCGCAATTATTAATGCAGGGGTCCGTATTGATAGTGGATGTATTATTAATACAGGAGTGATTGTAGATCATGAAAGTGAAATTGAATCATTCGTTCATTTGGCTCCAGGAGTAATAGTTGCGGGAAGGGTAAAAATAGGAACCCAAACTTTTTTAGGAATCGGCACAACAGTAATTGATAAAATTAACATTGGGGCACATGTAATCTCAGGAGCAAATAGTATCATAATCAAAGATATTACTGCTGGATCTAAAATTGTAGGTGTTTCTAAATCATTAAAGTAGTATGACTTATATCTCTTCATCTTGTGTAAAAAACATAAAAATAATTGATTCAGTAAAGGAACTAGCAACGTTTGGCTTTCAAGCCATTGAGCTTTCTGGGGGAACAAAACCGTATGCTAATATTGAGACTGATTTATTAGCAATAAAAAATGATTTAGGACTCGATTTGTTATTACATAATTATTTTCCACCACCCACAAATGACTTTGTTTTGAATTTAGCATCTTCAAATTCAATGATACTTAAAAGCAGTTTAGATCATTGTAAAAATGCAATTCACTTATCTGCAACATTAGGAGCCAAACAATACGGCTTTCATGCGGGTTTTTTCCTTGATATTGCTGTGCGTGAAATCGGAAAGAAAATTAGCAATAAACATTTGGAAGACAAAGATAAATCTTATGACATTTTTTGTGAATCAGTTCATAAATTGCAAAAGTTCGCTGGTAAAGATGTCAAGTTATATATTGAAAACAATGTGTTTTCTAAATCAAATTTTGAGTCTTTTAACGGTGAGAATCCTTTGATGTTAACAGATGTGAAGGGTTATGAGCTATTAAAAAACAAAATTGATTTTAATTTACTCTTAGATGTGGCACATTTAAAAGTCAGTTCTCAAACCTTGGGAAATGATTTTAATGAATCTTTGAATGAATTGTTTAGTAAATCGGAATATATACACATTAGTGATAATGATGGACAACATGACACCAATAAAATGCTAACAAGTAATTCAACATTATTTAAAGATTTATCAAAGTTAAATTGGAACAATAAAACAGTGACAATTGAAGTTTATGAGTCATTAGAAAAAGTGATGGAATCCAAGAACAATATTAATAATATTATACATGCTTAATCAACTAAAATGTCTAGAGTCTTCAACATTATTTGAGGTACTTAAAATAATTAATACCAATGGAAAAGGTATTGCGTTTATTGTAGATAAATATGATAAATTTATTGGTGTACTAACCGACGGTGACATTCGAAGATTACTTTTAGCGGGTAAGGATTTAACTTCTCCTATTCAAGGCTTGGCAAATAATGAATGTGCCATTGCAAAAGTAGGAGAGTCCTTCCAAGAGATGCTTGTGAAAACCAATGAAAAAGTAAGTATTTTACCAATTTTAGATGATGCAAACGTACTCGTTGATTTTTTTCAATACCAAAATAAGGTATATGTCCCAGTTGCATCTCCGAATTTAAAAGGGAATGAATTTAAGTACTTAGTGGATGCATTTCTTTCGACATGGATTTCAAGTTCAGGGATCTATATTTCTCAATTTGAAGAAGGTTTTTCAAAGTATTGTGGAACGCAATTTGGGGTAGCAGTTTCAAATGGTAAAGTTGCCATTCACTTGGCATTAGAAGCATTAGGAATTGGAAAAGGGGATGAGGTAATTATTCCAGACTTGACATTTGCTGCAACCATTAATGCGGTTTTTCATGCTGGAGCAACTCCCGTTATTGTTGATGTGAAACTTGACAGCTGGTGTATTGACTCCGAAGAGATAAAAAAAGCAATCACTCCGCAAAACAATGCTATTATTCCTGTTCATTTGTATGGACAAGTATGCGATATGGATGCTATTATGCAGTTGGCTGATGCAAACAATTTATTTGTAATTGAAGATTGTGCTGAGGCGCATGGGGCTACCTTTAAAGGACAAAAAGTAGGTTCATTCGGCCATATTTCAACATTTTCTTTCTTCGCTAATAAAATCATTACTACCGGTGAAGGTGGCATGTGTGTAACCAATTCAGACAAATTAAATGATACCATGCGGGTGCTAAGAGATCATGGGATGAGTAAAACCCAAAGGTATTGGCACGATAGGATTGGTTATAACTACAGAATGACTAATTTGCAAGCTGCAATTGGTGTTGCACAACTAGAAAGAATTGATGAAATTCTACTTTACAGAAAACAAATTGAACTTGATTATCGAAACTTATTAGCAGACAATGGGTTTATTGAATTCCAAAAAGATATGAAGGATTGTAAACGAGTTACTTGGTTGGTATCAGCTATCATTAAAAGGGGTAAAAGAGACTTGTTAATTGAAAAATTAAAAGCCGAAAACATTGATGCCCGGCAATTTTTCTTTCCACTTGGGGACATGGAGATTTATAAAGATTTTGTATTTTCTAATTCAAATAGTAAAATTCTATCAAAACAAGGGATCAATTTTCCAACGGCAGAAAGTTTGAGTCCCAAATTAAAGGATAGAATTTTGGCAATTTTTAAGTCATTATAATGAAAGTGTTAGGGATTATACCAGCAAGGGGAGGAAGTAAACGTGTTCCAGGAAAAAATGTCAAACTTTTAAACGGAGTACCATTAATTGGATATAGTATCAATGCTGCAAAAAAATCGAAAAAACTATTCGATACAATTGTTTCAACTGATGATGAGGATATAGCAGAAGTGGCAGTCCGCATGGGTGGAAAGGCACCTTTTTTAAGACCAAAAGAAATGGCAGTCGATCGAAGTGGAGATCGTGCTTTTTTAATTCATGCACTTAGGTGGTATGAAGAAGCACACCAAGTTAAAATAGATGCCGTATGTTTATTGCGACCCACTTCACCATTTCGATCAGCAACATTGATTGATAAAGGAGTCGATATTTTAGAACAAAAAAAATGTGATTCCGTAAGGAGCATGACAGAAGTTTTTGGTGTGCATCATCCATATTGGATGTTCAAAGAAGAAAATGGATCTGCCGAAAATCTAATGCCAGACGTCACGATTGAAAAGTATTATCAAAGCCAGCTATTACCACCTGTATTTCGATTGAATGGTTGTGTAGACTTAATTAAATCTACCATTTTATTAGATGAAAGTGAGGCTTTGTATGGTCAGGATATGAAAATCCTTAAAACCTCAGAAAAAGAAGCCTTGGATATTGATACATTCGCAGATTTTAACTACTGCGAGTGGTTGATGAAAAATAATCAAGAGGACTTTTAATTTAATAATCAATCTTTGGAAGCAGCGGTGATTGAATTTACAATAAGTTTTATAGCTTGCGTACCGTTTTTATAAAAGTAATTGTTTTCAAATACTTGATAAGCTGTTTTATTGATGTTTAATACAGGTTGATTTAATGTTTTTACTAAGTCATTTTGGTTGTAAATTGGGATTCCAACCCCCTGTTTGATGTAATTGACCAAATCAGTTTTTAAATAGTCTAATACAAGTAAAGGTTTGTAATATGGAATAAATTCTGCACCCACGGTCGAATAACTGGTAATGAGTATGGCACATTTTTCAAAATGTGTTTTTAAATCAGATTTGCGATCAATACAAAAATCACGAAAGTTTAAGGATTCTCCAATTGAATTAAAATAAGCATCATCTTTTTCAGATGGATGCGGTCTGAGTACTAATTGGTATCGATTACCCAGTGCTTTAATACTTGAAAACACATCCATCAATTCCTTTTTTCTCATGTTTTCATCAGGTTGTGGTTGTGTGGCATACAATACTATTTCCTTTGTAGTTTGTAGTATTTCATGACTTGTGTTTTTTGTGTTAATCTCCGGAATTCTACCGGTGGTTTGAACCTGTTTTTCTATATAGCCACCTTCATTTATTAGCAAATTTGCATAATAATCGCCCCACGTGAAAGTAAGGTCCGGAAGCAATGGTTTTGACTGGTATTTTCCATACATATAAGCAGGGTGCAAAGCATAAATAGCGCCGTGTTGAATAGCATAAGTTTTGAGATGATGCGCTTTGGCCGCATATTGTATTGCTCTTTGTTGTGGGCTATTCTCGTCGACTAAAATGACTGATTCAATTTTGCTCGTATTAAAAAAATTATAAAATGCTCGGTAACGGATGTAAAAAATATAATAACTCATTTTTTGATTGAAGAAAAAATGATGAATTAAATGTGCATCTTCGGCATTGTCTTTTAAGTTTTTTTGGATTGCTTTGAATCCATTCTTCAATACTTTTAAATCTTTAATCCATTTCAAGCTTAGTAAATACCTCGCTACTATATTATCTACATTGTTTTTAGTTCTGTATTTTTTAAAGTCACTATTTAATGTTTTTTTAGCATCAAATTGATTTCTATTATAAATAAGGTCGAATGATTTAGTCAAGTTTCCGAATCGACTTTCAATTTGGTCTGGAAGCCCAATAATCACATGATTAGATTCAAATGATTTTAAATTTCGAAGTTGTTTCATTATTGTCCAACATTCTTTGATAAAAAACATTTTATTTAATCCAGTTTTTGTTCCATGCACAAATTGAATGTTTGATAATGGAATAAATCCTTCCAATTTATGGTCTGTTGTTAATACAATCCCTTCAGGATACTTTTGTAGAAATAATTGAATGCAGGCTAAATTGAGTAAAAAATTTCGGTATTGAAAATAAAGTCTAAAATGTCCGAAGAACCAAATATCGATTCCAGTATAATTATAAAATTTCTTGAAGGCAGTTTCATTGAAATTGTAATATGTTGGAATGGCGTGAAAACAGGTGTGATTTATTTTTTTTTGAACTTCGGTATCTAATGAAAGAAATTCAATATTGTTACCTGACTGTCCAGTGTAATTGGAGGAGTAATAGGTGGCGATTTCTATTTGTTGGTCATCAATTTTAACCTTACTGTCTAAAAAATATTTCATTTTTAATGGTTTGAGGTTTGTTCTAAAATTGAAACTAGTTTTTGGGTGAGGTTTTTTCTGCTGTATTGATCGATACCTTGAAATGAAAAAGAAGTAAGTCCATCAACACCTTCCTTCATGAATTTAAATATTCCATTTTCATCAGCATAGTCAAACATTTTTCCTGCATTTACTTGTGCCAGAATTTCAGCGGCATTACCTAGTATGGGCCCAATTCCTATTATAGGTTTTTGATAGCTGAGGTATTCGAAAATTTTGCCTGTAATAATACCTTCATTATTTTCAGTGTCTGGGATGGCTAGTAAGAGCATATCACTTTGCTTGTAATAATTTACTAATTCAGCCTTTTCAACATATTCGTAAAAAGAAACGAATTCACTTAATTTTAAATTTTTTACCAGCTCATGAACACTTTGGTCTTGTACCCCAACAAAATTTAAATGAATTGTTGGATGAGTTTTGGTTGTGTTATAAAAGGCATTAAAAAAACCTTTCAAATTATATTGTTCTGATAGTATTCCTACATAAAGCAGGTTAAAAGGTCCTCTTAATTTGATTTTAAAATTGGGGTTTACTTCACCAATATCAGCTGTGTCAAAACCATTTTCCACAATGTGAATATTCTCGGGATGTTTCGATTTAGCTGAAAATATTGCTTTTAAACCTTTACTCACGGTGAGCACAATATCAGCTTCATTTATCACTCGTTTTTCAAGTTTCGCCTCTTTTTTCTTCAGATAATTGATTTTCATCAAATGCTCGTAATAGAATATATCTGTCCAAGGGTCCCTTAAATCAGCAATCCAATTAATGTTTCTAACTGCTTTTAAACGAGTTCCCATTAATTGTGTTGAATGCGGTGGACTTGTGGTCACCACATGCTTTATATCATATTTATCTATGAGTTGAAGGGCAGCTTTAATTGCATGTTTATTCCAACCTTTTCGAGGGTCAACAGTAAATAAATTCCCACGAATAAACCGGAATACTGTTTGAAGTTTTGAAGTAGTATTCACATTACTAAAGCCAGAATGAGGCATGTTTTTTTTTCCAATTATTTTTGAAAAAAAACGCCTGGGTTCAAAGGATTTCGTACGAATCACTTTTACGGACTGATCAACGTTATGCATTAATGATTGATCGACTAAAAAATAGGATGCATACTTGGGGTCGACCGTTAAAATTATCGGTTCCCAATTATTGTTTGGAAGGAACTTGGTAAATTTTATCCAACGTTGAACACCTGAGCCTCCACTTGGTGGCCAATAATAAGTAATAATGAGTATTTTTTGCTTCTTTTGCTCCAAGTATTATTCATTAATAGTAGGTTCTGCTTCTTGATTTTTGTTCTTTAAAGTAATAAATACTGCAATGAACAAAAATAAAATAATACCAATGTTACCAATGTTGGTGATTATGCCTGCTTTTTCATAGGAAGGAGAATGGAATTCAAATACAATTTCATTTTCTCCAGCTGGAATATTGATGGCTCTTAAAACATAATTAACCCGTGCAATAGGAACTTCTGTTCCATTTACAAATGCTTTCCAACCATCCTCATAATATATCTCAGAAAAAATTGCTAATTGTGCTTCTGAAACATTTGCTTTATATACCAATTTATCAGGATGATAACTTTCCATTTTTATGGTCCCTTCACCTGAATATTTATCTTTATTTACATATTTGTCGCCTTTAAAACGGACATCTACAATCGCAGTCTCTCTTGGGTTCCAGCCGCTGCCCGTACTTTTTCCGATTGAAAATACTTTGGTAACTACAGAATCAGGTGTTGCATCATATACCCAATTTAAACCTGTTGAATCAATGATTAAAGCTATTGGTTGATCAAGAATAGATTGAAAAGGAACTTCTACCGGAACCGTATCATTGCTATTTGGAGCTATGATTGAAATGGATGCATTAGGTTTGACAATTCCCTTGTCAACTGATTGCTTATTGACCAAAACAGTGGTTAAATTTTTATTTTCTATTTGAAATACAGCCTCTGATGACATGGCATTGATTTCTTCATCTGCATTTTCGACAAATTGTATGTTTTTTGCCAACCATGCATTACCCATTGCTCCATTGTTAACTTTTACCAATTTTGAATTGGCAATGTTTCCTTTTCTGTCTCTTTCTGGTTGTAAATAATATTTTGTATTCAGCATATCAAGTACCGCTTGGTTGTTTTGCGATAAGTGGAATTCAATTAAATCTTGATAGCGACTTAATTTAGCTCCATGATAGCCACCGATTGATTTATTAAAGTAACCTATATAAGAACTGTTAAAAGCGTTTCCAACTTCAAATACCCTGAAATTTGAGTTTCTATTTAAGGTTCTAAAAGTTGTAAAATCTATCCTTCTTTGTTTCTCTAGGTTAGAAGCTTCTGTTGCTTTTAATTCTTTGCTTAATTCATCAATTACAGCATCTATTTTTACTTTTAAATCAGGATTTTGAGCTAATTCATTGTTTAAAATTGCTATTTCGCCATCTCCAGCTTTAAAAGGGTATACTTGTTTGTATTTTTCAATCCATTGCTCGTAATTCTTTCCTTTCGACTCGGTTGATAAATATCTTCTGTCCACTGTAAATAAATCGGCAAATACCATCAAGATTAAAAAGCCGACGAATAAATATTTTGAAATATTTAATTTTAAAAATGCAATCAAAGCAATAATTCCTGCAATTAAAAAACCAATTGACCTACCAACATCCGCTTTGAATACTGCGGTTCTTGTTTCAGATAATGCATCAAAAAACGCTTCATATTGTGGTATTTGCGCGGGGTCTTTGATATTTTCAAGCATGCCGACCTCTTGTCCGCTTAAAAAGTTATTAAACGTACTAGGCATCATAAAAAATGCAATCAATAATAAAAGCATTCCACCCGAAATATAAAATAGGGGCTTTAAGTCGGCAAGTATTTCTTCCTTTTTACTAATCAGTTTATTCAGGAATAAAATTCCTAAAAGTGGGATACAAAGTTCCGCAACTACTAATATGATAGTCACAGCTCTTAGTTTATTATACCCTGGAATAAATTTCAAAAACAAATCAGTTAAGCTATTATCGGTAATGCTAAAACCTCCCATAATAATGGTGATTAAAAGCAAAGAATTGGCAATATTGAATATGAGTTGTTTTTTACCGTCAATAAATAAATTGACCAGGTATAATAAAATTGGTATGAGAATTAATGCTGAAACATAATTTTTACCCCAACTCAATGCAATGGTTAACAAAGTGGCAACCAAAAGGGCCCATTTGTAACGGTCTTTTACATAATACAAGGCAAGTGCTGCCAGTAAAATAACTATGATTCCAATATAAACTGGACCTGAAGTGAAAGGTTGTTCCCCCCAGTATTGACTACTTTGCGCAATATTGTTACGGTAATTACCAGGCGCTTCACGGATTATTTCTTTTAAACCATCATTTTGCCCCATGGCCTGAGAAACACCTCCTTTAAAATTAGGAACTAAAAAAGTAAAAGTTTCATCAATTCCATAACTCCAATTTGTAACATAATCCTTGTCAAGCCCTGCTTGATTTACCTTATCAGTTGTGTTGCCATCTAAACTTTGCGTCAACTCAGAACCACCTCTAATAGTTTGTTTGGCGTATTCTAAAGTGCCGAATATATTACCGTAATTGATCATTACAGCTAAAACATAACCGATCAATAATAGTCCAGTCCTTTTACCAAAATCGATTAAACTTTTTTGTTTGATACTTTTAATTAATTCTACCACGCCAATAAACAACATGATGAATAACATGTAATAAGTAATTTGAATATGATTGGCTGTTAATTCAACCATCAAAGTTATGGCTGCAAAAGCGGCACTTAGTAGATAGTTTTTGGATCGATAAGTTAGAATAAAACCTGCCAACATTAGCGGTGCAAAACTGATGGCTGCTGCTTTTGAGTTATGCCCTGCTTCCATAATGATGATAAAGTATGAAGAGAGTCCAAATGCAATGGAACCTAAGATACTAACAAGTGGTTTTATTCTTAAACTTAAACCTAAAATGTAAAAACCAAAAAAGTATAAAAATAAAAACCCAATAGGAAAAGGAATTAAAAATCGAAAGGCATTTGAAACCCCTTTAGTAAACCAGCTACCTTCATAAATCATTGATATTTGTGTAGCAGGCATGCCAGAAAACATGGCATTGGTCCACAATACCTGCTCGCCGTCATGTTCTCTATAATCTACAATCTCACGAGACATCCCTGTAAAATTGGTAACATCAGCCTGTTTAATGGTATACCCTTCTAAGGCAGGACTCATGTAAACAATGGAGATTAATAAAAATAAGGCCACAGCGCCTACATGCCACAGGTTTTTTTTCTGTAAAATTTTGGCTTTAATATTCATAATATTAAACAGTTAGTTTAGAATACGCTTCTTTTTTTGAAGGATGTAAAAAGTAAAAATCTTGGTTAAATGTATGAATTTCTTCTGGTTCAATTCCTTTTAATTTGTTAAAATCAAGGATGTAAATTACATAATCAAGCGACAATAAGAACTTTACAACTGCGTTTCGATTTTCTTTACCATTCAATTCAATTTGGATAAGGGGCTTATATTGTTCAATGTGATTTTTTAGTGAAGGCATCACAAACTGTTCGTATCCTTCCACATCACATTTTATATAATTGATGTCATTTACTTTTTCTGCTCTTAATAATTGATCCCCTATATACATGGGTACTTCAAAACTCAAAGCTGCTTGATCAACATTGTGATTGTCAATTTTTGTCAAGCCGTGACGCACAATTCCATGAACGATAGGGATAGACATTTTAACAGCTGCTTTTGCTTCATCTCCCAATGCTACATTAAAGAGTTTAATGTTTTTATTTGCTTGGTACTTCCGCATGTTTTTTTTCCAAACATCAGCAAATAAAGGAATGGGTTCAATGGCGAATAAGGCCCCGTTTTTATGTATCGATTTTGCCATGAAAAAGGAATAATAACCTAAGTTTGCACCTATATCTATTACCACATCATGGGGTTGAATTATTTTTTGAATAAAGTGGAGTTCGGCGTATTTCTTTTTAAAAAATCCTAAAGCAATCATTTTCAAATAAATACTACTTATTAATTTTAAGTAACCTTTAATACCCAATAATTTCACCAAGAGTTTACGAATTGCTTTCATGCTTTATTCCACTTCTTCGAAATCGGTATATTCCGATTCACGAATCTTATTTTTATCAACCTTATGAATGCTGGTCTTTCCCACATTATTAAAACTTGATTTTGTTTTACTTGCAGTGGACTTAACATTTTTATCTTCCTGCATATTTCGACGGACCATCATTACTTTTCCAATCATTCGAATGATAACAATAACGCCAATGATGACTAATATTTGTCTGATTCCAATCACAAATTATTTACTCAAGTATAAGTTTCTTTCACTGTAAATTTCTTGAAAGAATGGATCTTTTAAATTCTTAATGAATCGAATCGCTTCACCAGTGGATTTCATTTCAGGTCCCAACTCTTTGTTCACGTTTGGAAATTTATCAAATGAGAATACTGGTATTTTAATCGCGTATCCATCTAATTGAGGATTGAAATTAAAATCAGTCACTTTATTATGTCCAAGCATTACTTTAGTTGCATAATTTACATATGGCTCATTATATGCTTTGGCAATAAATGGAACCGTTCGAGAAGCCCTTGGATTTGCTTCAATTACATATACTACGTCGTCTTTAATAGCAAATTGAATATTCATTAATCCAACTGTTTGTAATTCGACCGCAATTTTTTTAGTAATTTCTTCAATTTGATGCATGACAAAATCACCTAAGTTATAGGGTGGTAATACGGCGTACGAATCACCTGAATGGATTCCTGCTGGTTCTATATGTTGCATAACCCCAATAATCTTTACATTTTCACCGTCGCAAATTGCATCAGCTTCTGCTTCAATGGCCCCTCCCAAAAAGTGGTCTAGTAAGATTTGGTTATCTGGTAGTTCATGTAAAATATCCACTACATGGTGTTCTAATTCTACATCACTTAAAACAATTTTCATTTTTTGACCACCTAATACATAAGAAGGACGCACTAATAAAGGGTATCCTAAATCCTTAGCCAATTCCAATGCTTGTTCAGCGCTTTCTACTACACCATATTTAGGAAAAGGGATGTTATTCTTCTCTAAGAGCGCTGAAAATCTTCCACGGTCCTCAGCTAAATCAAGTGCATCAAAAGAAGTTCCCATTATTTTAATGCCGTAACGTTCTAGCTTTTCTGCTAACTTTAATGCGGTCTGTCCCCCTAATTGCACAATAACACCTTCTGGTTTTTCATGACGAATGATGTCATAAATATGCTCCCAGAATACAGGTTCAAAATATAATTTATCAGCCGTATCAAAATCAGTTGAAACCGTTTCAGGATTACAGTTAATCATGATAGTTTCATATCCACACTCTTTTGCTGCCAAAACACCATGAACGCATGAGTAATCAAATTCAATTCCTTGTCCAATTCTATTTGGTCCAGAACCTAATACCACAATTTTCTTTTTATCTGAGACAATTGATTCGTTTTCAAGTTCAAAAGTAGAGTAGTAATAGGGAGTGTAAGCAGGAAATTCTGCTGCACAAGTATCAACAATCTTGTACACCCTATTGATATTTAATTCATCTCTTTTTTTATACACTTCCGACTCTAAACATCTTAGTAAGTGTGCGATTTGTCTGTCGGCGTAACCTTTTTGCTTGGCCTCGAATAGTAATTCTTTTGTGATACTTTCAATTGAAAATTTACTGATTTCTTTTTCAAGTTGAATCATCTCTTCAATTTGTCTTAAAAACCAATTGTCAATTTTTGTTTTTTCTTTGATGGTTTTAAAAGGAATTCCTAGTTTAATCGCATCATAGATGTGAAATAAACGATCCCAGCTCGGGAATTCCAAACTGTTTAGAATTTTATTTTGGTCAGTAATTTCTTTCCCATCTGCACCCAATCCATTTCTTCCAATTTCAAGCGATTGACATGCTTTTTGAAGGGCTTCTTGGAATGTTCTTCCAATTCCCATTACCTCACCAACGGATTTCATTTGTAATCCTAATTTATCATCTGCTCCTGGGAATTTTGAAAAATTCCAACGTGGTATTTTTACAATTACATAATCCAATGTTGGTTCAAAAAGTGCCGAAGTTGTTTTTGTAATTTGATTTTTTAATTCATCAAGGTTATAACCAATTGCTAGTTTTGCTGCAATTTTTGCAATTGGATATCCCGTTGCTTTTGAGGCTAATGCCGAAGAACGAGAAACCCTTGGGTTGATTTCAATCGCAATGATGTCTTCTTTTTCGTCGTTACTTACTGAAAATTGTACATTACACCCTCCAGCAAAGTTTCCAACTGAACGCATCATTTTGATGGCCATATCTCTCATCTTTTGAAAGGTGGTATCAGAAAGGGTCATGGCAGGTGCAACTGTTATAGAATCACCTGTATGAATTCCCATTGGATCAAAATTTTCAATTGAACAAATGATAACAACATTGTCATTGTTGTCACGCAATAGTTCTAATTCATACTCTTTCCAACCCATCAAGGCTTTGTCAATCATCACTTCATGAATGGGTGATTTGTGCAGACCTGATGTTAAATGCTTTTCAAAATCAATTTCGTCAAAAACAACGGCAGCTCCTGTACCTCCAAGTGTGTATGAAGCACGAATACATAATGGAAAACCATATTCTTGTGCAACTTTTTTACCTTCTAAAAATGATTTTGCAGTAGTTTGGGGTGCCATTCCAACCCCAATTTTTTCCATTAAGTTTTTAAAAGCTTCTCGATTTTCAGTGATTTCAATGGCGGCAATATCTACACCAATAATTTTCACACCATGTTCTTCCCAAATTCCGAGCTCATCACATTTAATTGCTAAATTCAATGCAGTTTGACCACCCATAGTTGGTAAAACCGCGTCAATTTTGTGCTTTTCTAATATTTTTAAAATGGATGCTGGCTCCAATGGCTCAAGATAAATATTGTCCGCTACAACTGTATCAGTCATAATGGTTGCAGGGTTACTATTGATAAGGGTGACTTCAATTCCTTCTTCTCTTAATGATCTAGCAGCTTGTGAACCAGCGTAATCGAATTCACACGCTTGTCCAATTACAATTGGTCCGCTTCCTATTATTAAAATTGATTTGAGGCTATTATCTCTTGGCATAATTTGGGAGTTTACTTTTTTTCAAATTGCAGCAAATTTAGTCAGAAATTATTTAGACTTGTTCACAAAACAAGGATACTTTTTAACATTTTTTGAATCTGTCTGCTGCATGCATTGACAGATCAATCAACAAATATTTTCTGGCTTACCAACTAATTGATGATAAAAGTATGAATTGCTTGGATGTAGGTGCTGTATCCCATGATTTTTGGAACATCTCCATGATTAGCGCCAGTAACCCTAATGGCTTTTTTGTGTGTTCCTTGGTGGTTTTGATAAATTAATTCTCCATTTTCAATGGCAATATAATCATCAATTGTTCCATGCATCCAAAGCAATGGTACCTTAACATCTTTTATTTTTTCAGCATTATTAAATTTTAAATTGCTAATAAAAACTGGATCGACATTTATAATAGTGGAAGAATTTGCAAGGTTCTCGACCGAAGCTAAAGGAGATTCCAAAACCATTTTTGCTGGTTGAAAATCTGTCCTATAGGCTGCTCGATCGATTGCAGGAATGCAGCCTAAACTATAGCCATAATAGATTACTTGTTGCGGGTTTGCATTGTTTTTCAACAACCAATCAATGGCGGCGTCCATATCTTCAGCCAGTCCAGCTTCATCAGATGTACCTTCGGACATGCCATATCCTCTAAAATCAAACATAAGTACTCCTCGGTTTTTTGTATCGTTTAAATGGGCGAGTAATCTTGCTCTTGGATAATATATATCCATATGTAGAGATTGTCCATGACAATATAAAATAATGGTATCAGTAGCAATTGTGCTGATATCACCAATGTATAATCCGTAAATTTTAAAAGTTTCTCCTGTGGATTGGTCTTTCGAATTTAATGTAATCAAAGTTCGTTTTGACACTGGAATATCATAAGTTGAAGGCACGCTTTGATCACCTGCGTCATAATTTTCAAGTTCGTATTTTTCTAATGATTCACTAGGGAATGCAAGCTGGTCGAGGGTAAGCTTTTTACAACTCACAAGCGAAATTAGGATTAATATTGTTAGACTTAATTTCATTTTTTGCTTTTTAGTAAATGTCTATAACCTATAAAAATTCCAGAAGCTCCGTGATTGCCGAACAACAAAGTACTGTAAGGAATGAAATCATAAGAGTTATCTAAGTTCGGGCCAAGCCATTTGAGTTCGACAGTTAATTGACCATTGCCTTTTTTACCTTTTAAAACATGACCAATTTGCGGACTGAATAGCCAATGATGTGCCTGTGGTTGGTTATTGGCCATTGTTTTACTTAATTCAAAGTAATTGTTCAATCCGAGATAGAAATAATTTTTATTAAGCCCATAATTCCAATATGCATTCAAGTCTAGTACCGGCCAAAATTTAGCAACTTTACCAGAAACACTATAAAGGAGGTTAAATGAAGGACTCACCGATATGTTTGGTCTGTATTTGTTTTGATCCAACACCTTATAAGTAACACCACCGTCGAATTGTAAGTTTCCAAAAAATATGGAGGTAGTATGAATGCTGGCAAAGGCAGTTAGGTTGGTGTCAATACCGTATCCAACTTCAATTGCAGACAACGGAATAGGAATCGGTCCTCCAAAATTGATAACAGGCCCCCCAAAATGGCCACCAATACTGATTTTTTTGACAGGAATTGGTTCTACAAATTTGGCGGGTCCACAGCTGATTAAAAAAAGCAGGGTACTTATTAAAACAAATTTTGATACTTTCATTTTCTATAAAGCTTAATGGTTAAATTTACATTAAATTCATCAATATTTATCCTCGTTCTGGAAATTTTAAATCTATTTCAATTTTGTAATTAATTTATTAAATCAATCGTTGAAACTTTCTTATTTTTGTACCATGTACTTAAGTGAGGATTATAAAAATGTAGTAAAACTGAGGTTTAAATCTTTGGATAAATTAAGCCCAGAATTTTTTGAAGGATTGTATCGTGGTATCTTAAATCCTGAAAGTTTTGACATTAAATCATTTGAACAGTTTACTTTAGGAGAGATTTTAGAGTATTTAAAAAAAAGTCACTCTGAATACTTAAATGTATGGTTTCCACAAATTGAGAATTTGGTAAAGGAGGTTCAAAAGGAGTTTGGTATCAATGATACTACACTAACATTAAAATCATTTGTTGTAAATTATTACAATGAATTAACCAACCATATTAATTTTGAAGAAAAGGTATTGTATAATTTTGTGGACAAATTATTACAAGGAACCTACGTTGAGAAAGAAAAAATATTTGTCTTGAATCATTTTTTAGAGACGCACAATCATGATGTTTCGGATGAGTTAAGCGTGATTCAAAAAGTATTAATCAATAAAGATCCATCATTAAAAAATCACCAATCGACCATTGCTTTATTTGAGAAGTTAAATATTATAGAAAATGATTTAACGGTACATGGAATGGTAGAAGATGAGTTATTGATTGAAAAAATACATCAATATATTGCAGAAAGATTTTAATTAACGAATTCCGTTTTCCGGAAATTTCCCTTTGTAGTTGCTGTATATCTTTTTGATGGCTATAATGTCTTTTTCAAGATCTCCTGTAGGATGAAAAACTTGAATAATTCCACCTGATTTTGATGGGTAGTCCATAAATCCTAGTACGATTGGTACATTTGCCGCTTGCGCTATATAGTAAAATCCTTTTTTCCAATTTGGATTGTATGATCTTGTCCCTTCTGGCGTAACTACAAGGGTTAATTTTTCTTGCTTACTATATTGTGTTTTTAGTTGTGCTGTAAGATTTGTTTTATTTTTTCTATCTACAGGAATACCACCCATCCATTTTAATACCCAACCTAAGGGAGGAAAGAAAAGTTCTTTTTTAATTAAAAACTTAACATCAACTTTAAATATACCCCAAAAGGCCATATTCCCAATAAAAAAATCCCAATTTGATGTGTGTGGCGCCATGACCAATACACATTTTTTAATTTCAGGCGGCATTTCAGGGTGGATGTTCCACCCCAAAAGCCTAATCATTGTTTTTCCAAAAAATTGTTTCACGAAACAATTTCAATTTTTTCAATCAAGTCACCTTCTCTGATATCATCTACTGTATCCACTCCTTCTATAACTTTTCCAAAACAAGTATGGTTCCCATCTAAATGTGCAGTATTTGTTCTACTGTGGCAGATAAAAAATTGTGAACCTCCTGTGTTTCTTCCTGCATGAGCCATTGAAAGAACACCCCTGTCATGAAATTGCTTTTCAGCTGTTACTTCACAGTCAATTGTGTAACCTGGACCACCAACGCCCGTTCCTTTTGGGCATCCCCCTTGAATTACAAAATCAGGTAGTACTCTGTGAAAAGTTAAACCATTATAAAACCCACTTTCTGCTAGTTTAACAAAGTTTGCCACCGTTTTTGGTGTTTCCTCAGCATACAGTTCTGCTTCCATTTTTCCTTT
>CBDUKB010000018.1:0-23083 GCA_965367695.1 uncultured Putridiphycobacter sp. | reverse complement strand
AAATAAAATATCCTGAGCATCCAATTCGCCGTGATTTAGGTCCAGGTTGGGGCTTGGGGAAATACAACCCTTCACCCAGACAAGCTGAATTTTTATACAAACAATATGGTGTGCTTCATGTGAACACGCATTATTTTGTTGGTGAAAAACTCTTTCAAATATTAAAAGATATACAAGACCCTGAATGGATAAATAACTACCAAAACCTGCCAGAAAATTAGTAGTTTTGTAATACAATAAAAAAGTGTGAGTAAAAGTACCAATCCAAATGCGAAGCAAATTGAAAACCTGATTGCGATTAAAAAAAATCGACAATCAAATCAGACTATAAAAGGTTTGAGTAATTCAATTATTGAGGGAAATACACAAGCTTTAAGCGAGTCAATTACCTTATTGGAATCAACCAAAAATACTGATCAAATACTTGCTCAAGGAATTATTCAAGCCTGTTTACCACATGCAGGTCAATCAATCCGCATTGGAATAACGGGGGTGCCGGGCGTTGGTAAGAGCACTTTTATCGAACAGTTTGGATTAAGCTTAATTGCAAAAGGTCATCAAGTGGCAGTTTTGGCAATTGACCCCAGCAGTGAAAAAACCAAAGGCAGTATTTTAGGCGACAAAACACGCATGAATGAGCTCGCTGTGCATCCAAAAGCTTTTATTCGGCCAAGTGCCAATGCCGGATCATTAGGTGGTGTAGCCAGAAAAACAAGAGAAAGTATTATTTTATGCGAAGCATGCGGTTTCGACATTATTTTAGTTGAAACAGTGGGGGTTGGACAATCAGAAATTGCAGTACACTCCATGACCGACTTCTTTTTATTATTGATGCTTGCAGGAGCTGGTGACGAATTACAAGGCATTAAAAGAGGCATCATGGAAATGGCAGATTCCATTTTAATCACTAAAACAGATGGTGAAAATGTAAAACAAGCCAATTTAGCCCGATTGGAATATAAAAACGCCCTTCATTTATTCCCCCTTCCGGCTAATTTATGGACACCAAAAGTAGAAACTATTAGTTCCATAGAAAAACATGGCATTGAAAAAGCCATCAGTATTATTAATGATTATAAAAACCACACCTTAAAGAATGGCTATTTTGATAAAAAAAGAAGTCAGCAGCAAAAATATTGGATGAGCGAAACATTGAAGGAAATGATTCTCAAAAACGCTTTTTCAAAACCTAACTTTAACACTTTAAAAGCAGACATGGAAGCAAAAATTCTAAAAGGAGAAATAAGCTCTTTTCATGCAGCGGAACAAATTTATAAAAAACTTTACCCCAATGAGTGAATTAAAAATGACATTAAAACCTGAACAAGATTTTATTGAATTAAACAAAGTATTGCAAATTTTAAAAGTTGCTCAAACTGGCGGACATGCTAAAATACTGATTAAAAACGAAGAAGTAAAGGTAAACGGCCAAACCGAAACCCGGGTAAGAAATAAAATTAAAAGGGGTGATAAAATTCAAGTAAATCAAACTAACATTATAGTTAATTAGTTATATTCCTTATATTTGGTTACATCAAAATAACTGAATATGAAAGCGATACTATTTACGCTTATTACATTTTTATCATTTTCGCTACAGGCTTCACACCTTGCTGGTGGAAATATATCGTATGCGCCAACAAATAATCCAAATGAATACGAAATTACATTAACCCTGTACCGCGACTGTACTGGAATTCCTTTGCAAAACAACTACCCTATTAATATTCACAATGGATGTAGTAATTCTGATATATCAGTTACTTTAAGTTATTTCAACGAAGAAGATTTATCTCAGTATTGTTCAGCATCTGCTATAACCTCTCCATGCAATGCCGGAGGAACTGGTGGGGGAAGTTTTGGATTTACTAAAGTCGTATTCAAAGGCATTAAACAGTTAAACGCATTTTGCAATGATTGGACCTTTAGTTATTTAGTTTGCGCCAGAAATCCTTCTACTAATCTTGTATCCAGTCAATGTTTTTACGTTGAATCAACTATGGATAATCTAAATTTCCCAAATAACTCCTCCCCTTTCGTTACCGATATCTTTCATATTCCAAACTATTCATTGGGTGCAACTGCTTCATTGTCTAATTACATTGTTGATGCTGATCAAGATTCACTTAAATTTAGTTTAGTAGCTGCAAAGGAAGCGGTTGCTAATCCAGTAGATTATGTTGCTTCATACACAGGAGCAGCTCCTATGACCAATATTAGCATTGACCCGGCAACAGGACAACTGAGTTTTCCTTTTTCTATGGCGGGGACATACGTAATTGCAGTATTGGTGGAAGAGTTTTCTGAACAAGGTCAGCTGAAAGGAACTTTTACAAATGATTACATTATCATTCTCGACGACCAAAATGTGAATGCGAATCCTTTAATAGGAAGTATTTCAAATTTTAATAACTTCGGAACCAATGCCAGTTTTAATAATAATGAACTCACACTTGGTGTAGGTGACCAATTTTGTTTTGACGTTCAAATGACTGATGCAGATACTGCTGATTCTCTTAGTATCACTTCGGATATATTAACTGTTTTACCCAATTCAACCATTACATACACAGGATCAAACCCAAGAACGGCAACAGTATGTTGGAGTTTTCAACCCAATTATATGAGCAATGCATTTTCAATTAAAGCCACCGATAATGCCTGCCCTTATTTGGGGTCCAATTCTCAGACTTACTTGCTGAACATGCCACCTGCAACTTCTAATATCATGGGTAGTAATTTATCATATTCCACCACAAACAATCCCAATGAACTAGCTTTCACACTTAATTTGATTGCAGAATGCAATGCATTCTATTTTGAAAGTAATATGCAATTAAACATTCAAAACGACTGTGGATTTTCTGATACCACCTTGGTGTTATATATTGATTCCGAAGCGGAAATTTCACCATTGTGTCCAGCTGAAATCAACAACTCTTCTTGTAATGGAGGCACACTTCCTTTTGGCTATAAAAAATTCACTTACAAAGGAATTCATCAATTGGCAGGAAATTGTAATAATTGGAATTTTAATTTTACTTATAGCAAGCGTGGTGTATCTAACAACCTACAATCAAGTGATGCCGTTTATGTTGAATCTACTTTGAACAATAGCCTTACAAGCTCAAATTCCTCCCCTTATTTAAGTGATTTATTTGAAATCCCTTTTTTAATTAATGGTCAAACAATGGAATTATCAAACTTCATTATTGATCCTGACCAAGATTCCTTAAAGTTTAGTTTAGTTTCAGCATTAAACAGCCAAGGAAACCCCGTTTCTTATTCAATTGGTGCATCTGGAAGCAATCCAATGCCTGGTATTAATATAGATGAATCAAATGGTCAATTAACTATTTTAAATGCTGTTGACGGTAAATTTAGTGTCACAATTTTGGTGGAGGAATTTTCCGATCAAGGCGATTTAAAAGGTACATTTATGCATGATTTTATCATTCATGCAGTGAGTAATTCAAATTCAGCACCAAGCACCAGTGCTATTGAGAATTTTAATAATTATGGCACCTTTGCTTCTTTTAATGACTATGAAATTAAACTCGTGGATGGTGAGCAATTTTGTTTCGACCTGACATTTACGGATGTCAATTCAACAGATGCTATTAGTTTTGAAACAGATATGTTAGAAGTATTACCGAATGCAAGCATTACATATACTGGCGTTAATCCAATTACTGCTACATTTTGTTGGAACTATGAACCAAGTTTAAAAAATGCATTTTTCTCCATCAAAACAAAAGACAATGCTTGTCCAACCGTCGGATCGAACTCTCAAACTATCCATGTAATTCCTGGAGATTACGTGCTCAGCAACCAAGAACTTGATGAATCAACACTCTTAACAGCAAAAATCTTTAAAGTTGCTGATATGCTATATATTGAATCTAATATGACGAATGGAACTATTCATGTTTATGACCTGACAGGAAAATTAATCATCAACAAAGCAATCAATGCGAATCAATCACAAATTACTTTGAATTTTCCCCCTCAGCTTTTCATTGTTAAATTATTTGATACGGATGGAAACTTAGTTCAAACACAAAAATTATAAAACACTTAGCGCTTCGACAGTTTTTAAGTTTATTTATTTTAAAAAGACAGTATGAACTACCGTCTTTTTTTTAATTTTACACAAACCCAAACCGTTATTATTAAATGGACTTTAAGGAAGAAAAATACCAGGCTCAATTAAAGGCCATTGTCAGTGCCACAGAAGCCAGTGGAGATCGTCCTCTTTCACTTGCCGAATTAAAGGAATTGGCCAATTCTATGGGCTTAACGGATAATGAATGGGAACAATTACTTCTAGAAGCAGATCGACTATTGGCTTTGGCAAAAAATCACCTTGATGCACGTAATTATGTCGACGCAGTAAAAGCGGCTGATGATGCCACTGCAATTAACCCTTACTTAAAAGATGGCAATGCCGTTTTGGCACAAGCCTATTTAATGCAATGGCTTGATGATCAAGACCTAGTTAAGATGGAAAAAGCCGCTTATTATGCGCGCAAAGAATTAAAAGTTGATGCAAACAATTCCCAAGCTTTGAATGTTTTAAGTACCGTTCAGAACAAAAAAAGAATTAGTGGTAAAGATGCCAAAATTAAAAAATATGTTTTCATTGGTTTAGGACTATTAGCTTTGTTATTTTGCATTAATTATTGTGTTAATAGTGGAACAAATGAACAGGAGACAAAGCTTAAATTAATTGAATTGGAGGAAGACGTGAATGCTAAATTTGAATTGATTCATACCGCAACTGAAAGGCGAAACAATTTGGTGCCTGAATTATTAAAAGCTGTTCAATCAAATAATAATAACAAAATCGTTGCTGAAATTGAAGCCTTGCAAAATAAAATTGACTCAGGAAGCAAGGAAGAAAAAATTGCATTGGAGATTAAGTTAGAGAAAAAAATTAATGAAGCCAAAGGATTAGTCAGTGCTGAGGCTAATAAGTCCAGTTTAATTATTAGCATTGAAGGCGCAGAAAACAGAATCTCATTTGCAAGAACAGCTTACAATGATGCAGTTAAAAATTACAACATTATGGTAAAACAGCACCAAGCTGATTTTCCTGAATTTGAAACCAAACCATATTATCAATAAATGAAAAATTTGAAGTTCGGTTTGCTTTTTTTATACTTACAATTTAGTTTGTTTAGTATCAGTATTGCCCCGGCAGACTTAGCAAAGCCTAACTTTAAAACCAATGATTTTGTCATTAATCCTTCCTTAATAATAGGTGATGAATTTGTTCAGAAAATACTTTCACTCAAACAAACCTATTTTTATAATCGATTAATTGAACCCATTACCATTGCAATTCAATCATCAGATATTTCTGGGGAAGCGTATTTAAACCAGTTAGTAGAATTATGGCAACTTGAATCACTAACCAAAGGCAGGTACATCATTCAACTTTATATCAAAGATCATCAGGCATTTTATTTCTATGCAGGCAGTCAATTGAAAACTATTTATGAACCTTCTTTTTTTACCGAATTAAAAAGAAAATATGAAGCAAAGCTCAGCTATGACGAAAAATCGGCATACAGTTATGTGGTATTTCAAAAAGTAGGTATGTATTTGGTTGATAAAGTCCCTTTTTATCATGATTTAGCTAAAACACCTCCTTTCATCATTCCTATCTATCCCGATAAAATGGCTGAAACCAATATCAGTTTTGATTCCAAATCTGTTACAAGCATCCCTAATTTTCCAATAAAATTTAAGAAAATAAATAATCATTCAACTGACGAAGAAAAAGAATTCATATTAAATGCTTCTACTAAATCCAGCAATCAAATACAGCAGGTAAATGCTACCATCAATTCCATTCAAGATGTTCCAAATCAAAGAGCAATCGATAATATTTGGGTAAGCAACCCTCATCATATCATTAACAATCAAGCGGTAAAGGAAATTGATGCCAAGTTAAAAGAAATTGAAGCAAAAACGAGCTATGAAATCGCTGTTGTATTGCTAAATACTATCAATCAACAAAATGCTTTTGATTTTGGCCTCCGATTATTTAATGAATGGGGAATCGGTAAAAGCAATAAAAATAATGGACTACTCATACAAGTGGTACTTTCTCCACGGTCTCTTACCTTTATTACAGGTTCTGGTACGGAATTGGTCTTGTCAGATGCGACCACCTATGCAATTGGAGAAGACCATATAAAACCAGCATTTAGAAACAATGATTATGCAGGCGGTATTTTAGCTGGACTAAATCAAATTCAATCAATTTTTGAAGGCAATGATTTACCGGCCTCAAATTCAAACGCCTACCGAGCATATGCAAATTCCAAACTTCCGTGGTATGAAAGAAACCCATTATTACTTTTCTACGCAATCATATGTATGGTGTTTTTATCTATTTATATTATTACCCTGCTAATAGTGCTATTAGGCATTAAAAACCTCCACAGGCGCTACCATTTAATTAAAATTTTCAACTTACTTATCTTCCCAATTCTAATGCCAATACCTTTTGCGTTAATTTATTTTTTCAATAAATACTTAATGAATAATTGGCGAAATACCATTCGATTTTACGATAAAACAGGCGAAATCATGCATAAATTATCTGAAAAAGAAGAAGATGATTATTTGTCTGCCGGACAGGTGACTGAAGAACGTGTTAAGTCAATTGATTATGATGTTTGGGTCACAAGTAGTAAAGATGGAATTTTAGTTTTGGGTTATAAAGATTGGTTTAATAAATACAAGAAATGTCCAAAATGCAAACATCAAACGTATTTTAAAGCATACGATAAAACAATTCGTTCAGCCACTTATTCAAGTAGCGGAAAAGGACAGAAAAAGCATTATTGCGAAAATTGTCATCACAGTAAAGTAATCAACTACACCATTCCAAAATTAACCCGTTCATCCAATAGAAGACATGCTGGTGGAGGGTCAAGAGGTGGTTCTTCATGGAGTGGTGGTGGATCTTCGTGGGGTGGTGGATCTTCAAGTGGTGGTGGCTCTTCAAGCGGATGGTAAAAAAAATAAAATGGAAAAAAAACCTTTGATATTAATTACAAATGATGATGGCATTACTGCCAACGGTATTAAAAATTTAGTAAATGCAATGCGTCCTTTAGGAAGGATAGTTGTGGTAGCTCCTGATAAACCGCAAAGTGGTATGGGTCATGCAATAACTATTCATGAACCTTTAAGACTCAATAAATCAGATCAATTTGAAGGAATTGAAGCATATACTTGTAGCGGTACACCGGTTGATTGTGTTAAAATTGCCTTATACGAAATATTAAAAGCCCGTCCAGCATTAATTGTTTCAGGGATAAACCATGGCTCCAATGCAGCAACGAACATATTGTACTCTGGCACCATGTCAGCTGCAGTTGAAGGTGCCATTGAAGATATTCCTTCTATTGGATTTTCCTTACTTGACTTTGATGCAAATGCCGACTTTGAAGGATCGGGCTATTATGCGCATAAAATTGCAAAAGAAGTTTTAAAACAATCATTGCCTAAAAATACTTGTCTGAATGTAAATATTCCAAAAGGACCCCTTAAACAAATTAAGGGTACCAAAGTTTGTCGACAAGGAAAAGCATTTTGGGATGATCAATTTATTAAAAGACAGGATCCCTTTGGAAAAGATTATTATTGGATAACTGGTGACTTTAGTGTTACCGATCATGGAGAAGATACAGATATGTGGGCATTAGACCATCAATATGTCTCCATAGTCCCTACTCAGTTCGATATGACTGCATTTAGTCTTATCAGTCAATTAAATGAATGGGATTTGTAATTTTAATTAAATTTGCAGTATGAATATCAGCGAAAAATTAGCTAAATACGACAAACTTTCAATCGGTATTGTTGTCGCATTAATATTATTAATTCTTGGGTTTTTATTGTCTTATTTTGTAAAAGGCTATCCCTCTCAAATACCACTTAGCAGGTACACACGTTATTTATTTACAGGTTCACCTGACCGCATGGACATTTTAATCTTTAGTTTGTTGCCCAACATGCTATTGTTTTATTTCGTAAATTTTCAATGGAAAATGTACGAATTTGTCAAAGGAATTGTTGGTGTAAGTGTTATTTTTTGTTTGATAATTGTGTTTCTTTCGATTTAGTGCTAGGCACCCAAAACAATAAGACAATCCCTAAGGCAAAGAACACAATTAAAGCCAATATTGACTTACGCATATCCCCTGAGGTTGCTTCCACAAAACCAAAGATTAACATCCCAATAATAATTCCTATTTTCTCAGTGATATCGTAAAAGCTGAAAAATGAAGCAGTGTCCTTGGTTTCAGGTAAAAACTTTGAATAAGTGGAACGTCCTAAAGATTGAGTTCCACCCATTACAAAACCAACAATAGCGGCTAAAAAGTAAAATGGTGTAGGACTTTTCACAAAGAAATAAGCAAATAAACAAGCTAACACCCATATAAACAAGGCAATCATCAAGGTTTTAATGTTACCTATTTTATTAGATAAAAAACTGAATAAATAGGCACCAGGAATAGCGATAAACTGAATGATTAGTACCGCAATAATTAAACCTGCAGTATTATTATCCCCTGTAAAAACTTCTTTTTTTGCGAATAACACCGCCATCAACATAATGGTTTGAACCCCCATACTAAACAAAAAGAAAGAATACAAATACCTTTTTAATTGTGTATTTTGCTTAATGATTTCCCATACTTTTTTTAATTCCTTAAAACCATTCCCTAAAATTTTTCTCGTTATTTTATTACCTGTTTTAGCACTTGGTATATAAGCATAAGTAATATGGGAAAATCCAATCCACCAAACACCAGCTACTAAAAAGGCTGATTTTGCAGAAATATATGGTTCTCCTCCTCCTAATTTCCCCATTAAAAACAATAAAAATATAAGCATTATTGAGGAACCAAAATACCCCATTGCATATCCCCTTGCTGAAATTTTATCATGATCGGCAGGGTCGGCAATTTCGGGTAAAAATGCATTGTAAAAAACTAAACTATTCCAAAACCCAATACTTTCAATAAAAATGGAAAGCATGCTCAACTCTATCCTTTGAACATCAAAAAAGTATAAGGAGGCAGTTGCTATTGCACCCATGTAGCAAAAAAAACGTAAAAAAGATTTCTTAGAACCCGAATAATCAGCAATCCCTGAAAGTATGGGGGACAGCAAAGTGACCACCATAAAAGAAGCCGCAATGACATAAGAATACAGTACGGTATTTTTAATACTGCTACCAAAAAACATGACCATATCATGATTTTCACCAGTCCCTATGTCATGTGTCACCGTTTCGTAAAAAATGGGGAAAATGGTGGTTGAAATCACTAATGGATAGATTGAATTTGCCCAATCGTAAAATGTCCAAGCCCTAATAATTTTCTTATTCCCCTTTTCCATATTCAAATATGCATAAAAAAAGGGAGAATTTACATTCTCCCTTCATATTATGCTTGGAAATTAATTATTTCACAATTTCAAAGGTTACCCTTCTATTTTTTGCTTTTCCAATTTCGGTTCCAGAATTATTTGCTGGCATTTCAGCACCTTTATTTTCAACTGAAATACGCTCACTTGCAATTCCATTTTTGATTAAATAGTTTGATATGGCTTCAGCACGTTTTACATCAATACCAGCTGCTTTTTCATCTGTAGCTTCATCTTCATCCATATGGACATACAATTTCATTTTCATTGCGGTATTCGCTTTCATCACATTTAATATGTTTTCAAGGTGCTCTTCCGCATTCATACCTAAACTTGCTGAATTATAACCAAAATAAACAGTCGTATACTTTACTACTTGCATTTCAGTCATCCCTTCAGGATTCACAGCACTTACGGCATAGACTAAAGAAGCTTTTTCTTTGGTATCAGTTTTACATTTACAATCACTTTCTTCATCAATTAACTCCACAGAAACATTGTCTAAGTAATAATAAGCTCTAATTGTTTGTTGACCGGTAAAGTCACTAGGCTTTTTCATTCTCTCACTCTTTGTTTCACCGTTATTTTTAAAGTTTCCGATTGTTAAAAATTTCTCTCCACCTTCGGCAATGTATGTTCCACAAATTTCTTCCCATCCGAACATGGCATTAAAAACTGGGTTTTCAACATGCATAACAGGTGAAGGACCGATAATACTTTTGTCTTCGCTGATGTTGTATTGTTTTTTAGAAAAATTAGCAGCAATATTGTTTGAACCATATTTAGAACTTTCCGCCAAGGAAACATAAAACTTCACACAATATTTTTGCCCTTTTCTCATTGGCAATTTCAATTTTGATGAAACATAAGAACGCGGTTCTTTATCACCATAACTAAATGCATTAAAACCGACATAAGCAGAACCTTCTTGTGCATCTTCGCTACCATTCATATTTTTTGGCACACCCAACTTGTCTTTATTTATGGCTGTATAAAGATCTGCTGCTGTTTTAGTAGGTGAAATCCATCCTGTAGTTAAATCAATTGAACCACCTTTTTTAATTTTCCCTGTAATATCTTCAAAAGATCCGTTTTCAATTAAATCAGAAGCTGATTGCCCCATTGTGTTCACCAAAAGCCCAAGGCTTAAGCATGTCATTAGTATTTTTTTCATATTCATATAAACTGATTTAAGTCAATTCGCATCAAAAATACAATAAGTCCTCGATTTTCAAAAGAATTCTGTGCTTTTTTATTCTTCTGAAAAACAAATCTGCGCTTATTTATTAATTGAGACAAATTAAGTATTTTAATTATTATGTTAATTGAATTTACATATATCGTTCCAAAAATTATAGAACAAGTGCTTTCTTTATTTAAAAATCTGATTGTCAGATTAATAATTTTTACAAAAAAAAAGGCGATTCTAATGAATCGCCTTAATACTATCGTCAAAGTTTCTTAAAGTGAATTAACTTGTATCGTTAATTTTGATTTTAAGTTACTCGCTTTTTTCTTGTGAATGATATTTCTCTTTGCTAGTTTATCTAACATTGCAACAACTTTTGGAAGCATTTCAGTAGCTTCTTTCTTATCAGTAGTCGCTCTTAAAACTCTTACTGCATTTCTTGTTGTTTTGTGCACAAATTTATTTCTCAATCGCTTCGCGTTGTTTGATCTAATTCTTTTAAGTGCTGACTTATGATTTGCCATAATTCTATTCTATTATTTATCTACTTTTTATACTAAATTTTGAAGTAAAATTGGTAGCCCATAGGAGAATCGAACTCCTGTTTCCAAGATGAAAACCTGGCGTCCTAACCACTAGACGAATGGGCCATCAATAAAGTACCTCAATTTGTAGCCCATAGGAGAATCGAACTCCTGTTTCCAAGATGAAAACCTGGCGTCCTAACCACTAGACGAATGGGCCAAAAAATTAATTCCCTTTACAAAAGGAGTGCAAATATAATTCTATTTTTTTTTCTAGCAAACATTTATTTAAATTTTAACCAATAAATTTTGAATCCGACTGAAATTTGAACCCCAATCGCTTACCTGTTTTCAATTTACTATCACTACTAAGTGTTTGCATTTGCTCAACAGAAACCATGTTAACCGACTGATAAGGAGGTGTTAATAAATCAAATTCAATTGCGTAAGTTGCTACCTTTAGAATCAAATCTAGTATCACATCTTTGTTAATAACTTGATTTAAAAAATCCCTATAAACGAACTCTAATTGTCCTTTCCCTTCAACAATAAAATGATTTTCTTTATTAATAAATAACCTGGCAACTAAATACCCTGCATCATTGAATCTATTTAACTCATAAGAATCGGCTAAAAAATTATAAATATTGATAATTCCACAATATGCATTGGTCGGATCATTTTTTATATAGGAACTTTGATGTACATAATTTGATTTAGGAAAACGAAATACATTCGTGTGCATATAAAAAATAAGCACATCTGAGCCAACAAAAAATTGTGCTTCATATGGTCCTGCATCAACATATTTCAATCTAATTTTTGAATGGTCATCAATTTGAGATCTTAGCATTTCCGCGCAATCGCTCAATTCAGCTTTTAAAACACTGAACCATTCCTTTGAATTTGCAAACACAGTTTGCTTCATCAACGATTTACCCTTTAATAAGTCGACTATATAAGCGCTTTCCTTGTCCATAATGATACTTTTAATAAGCTTTCGCCATGATTACTCTTTGTTTTGAAGGTTTTCCAGTCACCATACAAACGCCAGCCTCAACTTCCATATCCAATGGTAAACAACGAATGGTAGCTTTTGTTTCTGTTTTAATTTTATTTTCAGTCTCTGCAGTACCGTCCCAATGTACCAAGAAAAACCCACCAACTTTTTCTAATTGTGCTTTAAATTCTTCATAAGTATCTACCTTCCTAATATTCTCGGCGCGGAATGCTTTGGCTTTATTCAGTAAATTATCTTGAATTTCTATTAATAAATTAGCAATGTAATCTTCAATACCGGTAATGGAAACCGACTCTTTGGCCTGTGTATCTCTTCTAGCCACCTCAACTTGATTATTTTCAAGGTCGCGTGGACCAATTGCTATTCGAACCGGGACCCCTTTTGCTTCGTACTCTGCAAATTTCCATCCAGGTCTTTTTTGGTCGTCGTCATCATATTTTACAATGATTTGCTTATTTCTAAGGGCGGCTGAAATTTCTGCTACCTTCTCCCCTATGCTTTCTCTTTGCTCATCTGTTTTATAAATAGGGACAATTGCAACATGTATAGGTGCAATTTTAGGTGGTAACACCAATCCTAAATCATCTGAATGTGTCATAATTAATGCGCCCATCAAACGGGTTGAAACACCCCAAGATGTTGCCCAAACAAAATCTTCTTTACCTTCTTTATTTGCAAACTTTACATCAAATGCCTTCGCGAAATTCTGTCCCAAAAAGTGAGAAGTACCTGCTTGCAATGCTTTTCCATCTTGCATCATGGCTTCAATACAATAAGTTTCATCAGCTCCTGCAAATCGTTCACTTTCACTTTTCAAACCTTTAATCACTGGCATAGCCAAATAATCTTCTGAAAAATCCGCATAAACATTATTCATTTGCTCAGCTTCTGCAATGGCTTCCGCTTTTGTTGCATGAGCCGTGTGCCCTTCTTGCCATAAAAATTCGGCTGTTCTTAAAAAAAGTCTGGTTCTCATCTCCCAACGTACCACATTTGCCCATTGATTGATTAATAGTGGTAAATCTCTATAAGATTGGATCCATTTTTTATATGTACTCCAAATAATTGCCTCAGAAGTTGGACGAACAATAAGCTCTTCCGTTAATTTCGCTTCTGGGTCTACAATCAACTTACCTGCATTATTTGGATCGCTTTTTAAACGATAATGAGTAACAACCGCACATTCTTTCGCAAATCCTTCTGCATTTTTTTCTTCTGCTTCAAATAAGCTTTTCGGAATAAAAATTGGAAAATAAGCATTCGAATGTCCAGTATCTTTAAATTTTTGGTCTAAAACAGACTTCATATTTTCCCAAATAGCATAGCCATACGGTTTAATTACCATACACCCTCTTACCTCTGAATTCTCTGCTAAATCAGCTATTTTGATGATATCTAAATACCATTGAGAATAGTCATTTGCCCTTGGTGTTATTTTACTTGCCATTTTGGTATAGTTTTTGTATCTTTATTTAATGATTAACAAAGGTAAAAATAAGTTTTTCCATTCCAAATCAAACATTATGAAAAAGACATTTTATTTTCTAGTACTACTTCTTAGCACAGGATTACTGTCCTGTCAAATGAGTAAACCCATTTATGATGATGTATATGATAGTCCGAAAAAAGACTACACAGTCAACACTGAATCAACAGGATATGAAAAATACATTGAGAATGGTGAATCTAACGATAATATTGTGATTGTTGAAGAAAAATTGGACCAAAATCCAAATCAGTCTTTTAGCAACAATGACAATATTACTGTAAACAATTATTACGGTTCAAACAATACTTATACAAGCCCAGCTTCAAACTATTGTTACGAACACTATAAATACAATTGTTATTACAACCATTATAATGCATTCAATTCATATAATAACAATTGGGCATTCAGCTACAACTACAATTTTTATGGAGGTTGGGGAGCTTATGGTGGTTATCATCACCATTACCACAATCATGGCTATTATTCGTTCGGATATGGTTATTGGAATCCTTACCCTTATGGCTATGGATTTTATAATAATTACGCCATGTGGAATAACCCTTATTATTCTCCTTACTACTACAATCCATATTATTACAATCCTTATTATAACAATCCATACTACAATAATCCATACTACGGAAATAATTGGTACAACCAAAATGGAAATGACAATTTAGCTTCAAATGGTAATTTCCAATATGGGCACCGTTCAGGCATATCTACGGGATCTAGGTCAAATAACAATACTGCATACCCATCAACGGTAAAAAGTTTAAAAGTTTTGGATAAGCCAAGTAATGTAAATGGAAAAGATGTTTCGATAGCAAACCAAGCTCAAATCAATAGCTTTAAACCAAATATTTCAACCATTAAAGATGATGACCGAAAGATTATTGATGCTCAATTTGCTAAAAACCCTGGTAATAAAGTTGATAATCCAATTGCAAAACAAAATGAAAACAGTATTCAAAAACCTGTCTCAAATGCTAAACCGGATGTAAGTAAAGAATTAAATCGACAATCGATAACTTCTGCTCCTGCAACAAATCCTTGGACTGTAAAAAAACCAGTGAGCAATGCAAATACGAATTCAGGAACAAGTAGAACCAACAACGGAAACAATTCAACTGTGAAACCTGCAACTCCTGCAAATACAAGTCCTTCAAGAACGACTCCAAGCAATATTGAACCAGCTAAAACAGCACCAAGTAGAACGGAACCAAGCAGAACTGCACCAACTAGAACGGAGCCAACTAGAACTGCGCCTGCAAGAACGGAGCCAACTAGAACTGCACCTACTAGAACTGAACCTACTAGAACAACGCCAACTAGGACAGCACCAACACGCTCTGCGCCTACTCGATCTGCGCCTACTAGAACTGCACCTACACGTACAGCTCCAACTAGGACAGCTCCAACACGCTCTGCGCCTACTCGATCTGCGCCTACCAGGTCAGCACCTACTCGATCAAGCTCAGGGTCTTCATCAAGTAAAAGTACATCTACCAAAAGAAGATAAAAAAGCAACTTATGAAAGTAACATTATCATTTTTCGTTCTACTATCTTTTAATTTGGCTTTTGGGCAAAATGAAGAAGACGCACTCCGTTACTCGACTGAATCTTTAGGCGGAACAGCAAGAAATTTAGGAATGGGTGGTGCCATGACCGCATTGGGTGGGGACTATTCAACTACATTAAAAAATCCAGCAGCGATTGGGAAATTTATTAAAAGTAACTTTTCTTTTACAAGCTTTGTGGAACAAAACGTCACAGATGCATCATTTAGAGGAAACGTTCAAAGTCAAGACATATTTAACTATAAATTAGGTAACTTATCATATGTGAAGGCTTATGAATTGAACCCTAACACCTATAACGGTTGGATGGGTGTGCAGCTAGGCATAGGCTATAACAGGAAACAATCATTTAACAAACAATTTAGTTATACAGGTACTGGTCCAGGGTCTATCATTGATTATTTTATTGCTGAAGCTGGGAGTACAGATCCTAATTTAATATACAGCCAATATAGATACAGTGCTGGTCTGGCATACGACAACTACGTAATTGATCCCTATTACAGTGATGATTCAACCATTTTTTATGCTTCTGATAAAAGAGGAGATGCGAGACAAACTAGAAATGTTACACAATCTGGAGGAATGGGGGAAATTAATTTTTCTATTAGTGGGAACTATAAAAACAAATTGTTGTTAGGTGCCAGTTTAAACGCTGTTACTTTAAATTACGACGCCCAATTTAATCATACTGAAAGGTTTGATGATGATAACTCTAGTATTCTTTCAATAAACTACACAGGCTATTTAAATGTAAATGGATCGGGCGTTAATTTAAGAGTTGGAACAGTTTATATGCCCTATGATTTTATTCGCATTGGACTAGCAGTTGAAACACCAACAAGACTAGTGGTACACGAAAAATTCGGAAATAATTTGATTAATAAATCTATTTTCGAAACTTATAGACCCGAAGTGGGAAGTGAACCGACTGGTGGATTCGATTACATTATAATTACCCCCTTCAAAGCAAATTTTTCTTTGGGATTAATTGATAAAAAATTAGGTAGTTTAGGAATGGAATTTGAAATTGTTGACTACAGTATGGCAAACATGAAATCGTTGCCAAACAGTGGTATAAACTACTACCCATTTAGTGCTGAGAATAATCAAATTGAAAATTTGTATACCAATACATTCAATTTTAAAGTTGGTGCAGAAGGAAGAATTACTAATCAATTATACATTAGAGGTGGTTATGCTATCTTTGGGTCGGCCTATAAGAGTGAGAAAAATGTCTACGCGCCTGCCATTCAAAATTACACAGGTGGGATTGGTTATAATTTTGGATCGTCTTACCTAGATTTTGCGGCAGTTTTCCAACAAGACAAGTTTAATCACATAGCCTATTCACCAGAAATTGAAGGATCAACTGCCACGATCAATAATTTGAAAAAACAATTTGTTTTAACTTTTGGCGTAAGGTTTTAATTCGAATCTATATAAATTAAATTAGAATTATCTTTGCAATAAAATTTTAATTGCATGTTTGTTAATTCAAATGATTTATCAGCACTACTACCTTATTATAAGGAAAAATTAAAGACCTTATATGATGAAAAAGAAATAGAAAATATTTTTCATTATATGGTCTTTTTTGTTTTTGGGTTATCAAAAATTGAAATTAGAACTGGAACGAGAAGACTTTCAGAATCAGAACTGCTCACACAAAGAAGCATTGTAAAAAAGCTGCTAAATTCGGAGCCAATTCAACAGATTGTTGGTAAAGTTGAATTTTTCGACTGTATATTCAAAGTAGATGCCAACACCCTAATCCCCCGACCTGAAACAGAAGAATTAGTTGAGTTGATACTTCAAAATAACCCAAAAGAAAATTTAAACCTCCTCGATATTGGGACTGGTTCAGGTTGCATTCCAATTGTCCTTAAAAAAAACAGGGTAAACTGGAAAATATCAGCCATAGATATTTCCATGGGGGCACTAAAAATTGCTAAAGAAAATGCAATTAAAAATGAAACTAAAATAGACTTTAGACAAGATAACATTCTAAATAGTACCCATCAATTCCAAACACCTTTTGACATCATTGTTTCGAATCCCCCTTATGTTTTGGCTTCAGACAAAGAGCAAATGGCTGAAAATGTATTAAAATTCGAACCCCATTTGGCTTTATTTGTTGAAGATGAAGACCCCTTACTCTTTTACAGGTCCATTTTAAAATACAGTGAAAAGAACTTGGCTAAAAATGGATGGATTTATTTTGAAATCCATGAGTCATTTGGCAAAGAAATGTTTAAATTAATGGAAAAATTTAAATTTAAAAATATTGAAATCATCAAGGACTTACAAGGAAAAGATCGGATGGTTTTGGGGCAGAAATAAACCCCTTACTTATATTTGTTAAAAACAAAAAAACATATGAATTTTATAAATGAAGCCATTGAAGAATACGCTGAAAATCATACTTCACCTGAATCAGAACTGCTGTATAACTTAAACAGAGAGACGCATTTAAACATTATGATTCCAAGAATGTTATCAGGGCATTTACAAGGAAGAACCTTGAGTATGCTCAGTAAAATGATTCAACCTCAAAACATTTTAGAAATTGGTACTTACACTGGCTACTCCGCTTTATGCATGGCAGAAGGATTAAAAGAAAAAGGAAGCATTGACACCATTGATTTGAATCAAGAACTTCAACCGATCATTGATAAATATTGGGCGCAATCACCATTTAAAAATCAGCTTAACTTACACATTGGAAACGCACTTGAAATTATTCCGCAATTAAAAAAGGAATATCAATTGGTTTTTATAGATGCAGACAAGGAAAATTACTTGAATTACTACCACCTACTTTTCGATTTAGTACCAAGTGGCGGATACATTTTAGCCGACAATGTATTATGGAGTGGTAATGTTTTGCAAAAAGAAGAAGAAATGAATGAAAGTACCGAGGCAATTGTTTCATTCAATACTTTTATTCAAAATGATGATAGGGTGGAAAACTTATTATTACCCATTCGAGATGGCTTAAGTATCATCAGAAAAAAATAAATTTAGTTTTTTTAAGTATAAAGTAACATTTTGAAAGGAATTTCAAATTCTAAACCTTAATTTTGTATTAAAATAATTAGCAAATGAGTTTTAAATTGAACAGCATAGAATCAGCCATTGAAGATGTTAAAAACGGAAAAGTTATCATAGTAGTTGATGATGAAGATCGTGAGAATGAGGGTGATTTTATTGCGGCAGCCGAAATGGTCAACCCTGAAATGATTAATTTTATGGCTACCCATGGTCGTGGACTTATTTGCGCGCCATTAACTGAAGACCGTTGTGACGAACTGAATTTGAACATGATGGTGGAGGACAATACGGTGTTACACAATACTCAGTTTACTGTTTCAGTAGATTTAAAAGGACATGGTTGTACCACAGGAATTTCTGCTTACGACCGTTCACAAACGATTAAATTTTTAACATTAAACGATACAAAACCAAGTGACTTAGGTCGACCTGGTCATATTTTTCCATTAAAAGCAAAAAAAGGGGGTGTTTTACGTAGAGCAGGACACACCGAAGCAGCCATTGATTTAGCCAAATTAGCAGGTATGAAACCAGCTGGTATTTTAGTTGAAATCTTAAATGAAGATGGTAGTATGGCAAGGTTGCCACAATTAGTCGTGGTTGCTGAAAAATTTGATTTAAAAATCATTTCAATCGCTGATTTAATTGCTTATAGAATGAAGCATGAATCATTAATTAAAAAAACAATTGAAGTCGACTTTCCAACTATTTGGGGTGATTTTAAATTAGCTGCCTATAAACAAACCACTACCAACGAAGAGCACATAGTGCTATACAAAGGTAGCTGGTCAGCAGATGAAGCAGTGTTAGTGAGAGTGGAATCTTCTGCGTTTTCACACAACCTATTAGATGCCATGCGTTCAGATAAACAATCAAATATATCGGCAGCTTTACAAATGATTAATCAAGAAGACAAAGGGGTGTTATTGTTTATGCAACAAGGTGAAAAAGTGGAAACCATTGTGGAGACCATTCAATCGTACAGCGACCAAAGTAAGTTGAGAAAAATGGACTCCAAAGATTATGGTATTGGTGCTCAAATTCTTAGAGGGCTAGGAATTAAAAATTTAAAACTAATTTCGAATAGCAAAGCTTTAAACACCACTGTTATTCACGCTTACGGACTAGATGTTGTTGAGCAAGTTCCATTTGTTAGATCTGATAAAAAGCTAACTTTATAAGGCTAAGGCTTTTCCTGCATTTACAATAAAATCTCGATTCAATTTCTGGGTCCAAGCTACCCTACCCAATATTTTTACACCGGTATTTTTGGCAATAATACTTTCTGTGGTTGGATTTTCATCTCCTACAAATACAATTCCTTTGATGGCTATATTTTTCGCCTTTAAATAATAAATACTGAGCAAGGTGTGATTGATACTCCCTAAATAGTGCTTTGAAACTAATATCACTTCATCAACTAGCTGTTCCATGACATCAATAATATAATCCCCTTTTTCATTAATTGGCACCAAAATTCCACCTGCACCTTCAACAATTAAATGATTTTTCACTATTGGCAAAGTAAAATCCGACACCTCTATTTTAACAGCATCAATCTTTGCTGCAGCATGAGGAGACATTGGTTTTGATAACAATATCCTTGTTTTGTGTATGCATGAGGATTTATTGCGGATGTGACTTTTGACAAACTCGCTGTCCAATTGATTCAAATCACCTGCTTGAACTAATTTGATATAGTCGGCTTTAAGCTTTTCCGTTAATATTGCTGACACCACTGTTTTTCCAACTTCTGTCCCAATTCCAGTTATGCCAATCACTTTGTGCTTCATCTTTCACAAAATTATAAAAGTAGCTGGTAAATTCACCTTTTAATACTACTTTTGTCCACATTAAATTAATTCAAATATGAGTATAGTAAGCATTGATAGTATTGAAAAAGCCATTAAAAAAATTGATGGACTGAGTGATGATGCATTAGATAAGTTGATTGAAACCTTTGCAGCAAAACAAGATGATTTACTTGGGCATGTGATGCAAGCTGGCATGGAGTATGAAAATGAAGACTTGAATGCATTTTCAATTTATTACTTCACCATTATTGTTGAATCATTTTTAATTGAAAAATTGAATTTAAGAACAATCAATCAAGATGATATTGAGGAATTTCAAGAACCATTTTTATTGGCATTAGATGAAATTAATAAAGAAGAAGACTACACCGCTTTACACGAATTAATTAACCAACCTAATTTGATTAGTTTTATGGTAAATGAAATTGATTCAGAAGATGAAGATGGTGAAAGTTTGGAAGAAGAGACAAAAACACAATTATTTATTGTCATGTCTTCTATGATTGGTTTATTGAACGCTGCTATTCAAAAATAATGCTGACACCCAACCAAATAGTTGATAAAATGCTTTCGAAAGACAAGATGAGTCAATGGTTGGGTATACAAATTAATTCAATAGAAAAAGGGAAAGTAGACCTGCAACTAAAAGTGAGTGAAACCATGTTAAATGGTTTTTTAATTGCACATGGAGGTATCACTTATTCAATGGCTGATTCCTGTATGGCATTTACCGCTAATTCAAATGGGAATCACGCCGTTTCTGTTGAAAGTTCAATCTCGCACCATGCTGCTGTTAAAGCAAATGACATTTTATCTACCCAAATAGAAGAACTGAATAAAAGCACTCGGTTTGGTGTATATTTAGTAAAAATATACAATCAAGAAGAAAAGTTAGTTGCCTCTTTTAAAGGTACCATGTTTTTTAAAGAAAGCACTTGGTCATAAATTACTCGGTAATTTTCTTTGCACTTCTTGCTGCTTTCTTCATTTTTCGCTCCAATTTCTTTTTTTCTTTGGCGCTTGATTTGTTTTTCTTTTTTAATGCCTTGATGCGTTGCTCTTCAGCTTTATAATCTGTTTTCGTTACTAATTTAGGTGAATCAATCTTTATCGCCCCCGACTCTATTTCACGTATAATGTACTCAATCACGTAATTGTCTTTTTTAACATAAGGCGCTTTGATGTCTTGCTCAAACATTTTACCCATCAAGTTAAATACCATTGCATCCTTTGCACCTCTGTATTTTTTAATAATTTCATGCACTGTCATGCCTGTTTCACGGCTCACTAGTGACATCAGTATTTTACCTTCGGATATATACAAATCTAACATGGCATATTTAAATTCGTCTTTTAAATCTTTATATGCGGCTTTGCAATGTTTATTTCTTTTCCTTCTTCGATTGATACTTTCCAAATCATTTTCAATTTGATCAAGAACATCAGCCGCGTACAAAGCATACGGATATACTTTAACGACCTTTGGTTTCAAATACTTATACTGTTTGATAAAATCATTGTCGAACACCTCAATTGGTTGATGATAAATCACAAAAACACTGTCTTTCTTTTGGGAAAAAACAGCAATCGTGTTCATCAAAATCAGAAGGGACAATAAAAATTTCATGTGCGTTTAATGTTTGTTACACTTCAATAATTACAAAATCCATACCTAAATAAAAAATTGATTTTGTATTATTGTAAATATACGTCACTTTATGAAAATTTATTTTTATTCGATTCTAATTATTTTATTTATTGCTTGTCAAGGAAGCGAAGCAAGTAAAATAACTACAAATGAAATCAATTCAGATTCAATAACAATGGCCGTTGACAATTCATCCATAAAAATTGATAGTTTACTTGAGAATGATTATGAAGAGGTTGCCGTAAATGCTGACCCAGTGAAAATTGAAAAAAAGTATGGAAAGCAATGGGATTTTTGTGATTGTATTTACAAAACAGATTCTGTGAACAAGGCAATAGAAAACTCTGAGCATTTAAGTGATGCAGATATTACCATTTTATTCGACAGGTTTGAAGCCATTGACTTACGTTGCAAAGCTTTAATTACTGGTGCACACAGAACTCCGGAAGAAAGAAAAATTCATCAAAGAAAAGTCCGAAAGTGCAAACAATCCTTAGGTATTCAGTAAATAATCACCATAAAATAAAAAACCCCGACCAATAGTCGAGGTTTTTTTTTAAAATATCATTTTATTATTTAAACTGGAAAAACAATCACGTCTTCTTCGTTTGCCGTTTCTGGTAAGATTTTGATAATACCCGTACCTCTTAAAGAATCATCTCCATCAGTAGCATTAGGCAGTAACACTTCAATATCCAATACTGCAAACCCTGCTTGTCCTAAGTTAAAGCTTTCAGTATAATCAAAAGTACATTTACCTTCGAAATTGGTATACAAAGTATCATCTATAATTATAGAAGGATGAGGATTAACTGAAGGTGTTGGATATAACCTAACCATGGCAAATTCAACAACATTACCTGCCGTATCCACAACCGATACAGTTGCAGTTGTAGGTTTTTCTTTTTTACAAGATTTTAACCCAATTACCATAATCAATAAAAAGGAAGCAATTAATCCCGTTTTTAAAAGAATTCTATTCATAATTTTAAATTTTTATCAGTAATTTCGCTGTACATTTTAAGTAAGCATGACAAATATATGTTTTTGATTTGAAATGCGCCTTATATAGGTTAAACAATTTTACCCCCCATTTAGTTACAATTAAAAATGGAATTAAAAGAAAAAATAAATAAAATAGGTCAAGAAGTTGAAGGATTTTCAATTAAATCGAAAGAAGATTTAGAATCATTCAGAATAAAATATTTAGGTTCCAAAGGGAATTTAAAGGCGCTATATCAAGATTTAAAAACAGTCAACAAGGATTTAAGACGTGAATTTGGTCAATTAATCAATAAGTTGAAAAT
>CBDUKB010000017.1:0-23259 GCA_965367695.1 uncultured Putridiphycobacter sp. | reverse complement strand
TGCAAAGTCTTCAATGCTTTTTTATCTGCTTCGCCTTCCGTCAAAGTCAATTCATTTTCTTCGTTATGGAATAAACGCCAGAATTTTCTCAAGAAGTTGTGTACCCCATTAATTCCTTTGGTGTCCCATGGTTTTGCTTGTTCCAACGGTCCTAAGAACATTTCGTAACAACGCAAAGTATCTGCTCCAAATTTTTCTACCAATTCATCAGGCGTCTGCACGTTGTATTTCGACTTAGACATTTTCTCTACTTCGCTTCCGCAAATGTAAGTGCCGTCGTCTTCTAAAATAAATTCGGCATTTGCATATTCTGGCAACCAATTTTTAAAGCCTTCAATATCTAATTTATCGTTATCGACCAATGAAATATCGGCGTGTAATCTTGCAGTTTTATATTCCTTTCTTTTTCCAAAAGAGACAAATTTTCCTGAATCTTTATCGCGATAAACAAAACTCGATCTTCCCAAAATCATCCCTTGGTTGATCAATTTTTTAAAGGGCTCATCAAAGGAAATAAATCCTTTATCTTTTAAAAACTTAGTCCAAAAACGGGAATATAACAAGTGACCGGTTGCATGTTCTGCACCACCAATATATAAATCCACTTGGTTCCAGTAATCCGCTTTTTCTTTTGAAACAAATTCTGTTTCATTTTCAGGATCCATGTACCTTAAAAAATACCAAGAAGAACCAGCCCAACCAGGCATGGTATTGTACTCCATTCTATCACCTTCAAAAACATTCCATGCTTCTTTTTTTGCTCTCGCCAAAGGTGGTTCCCCATCTTCGGTGGGCAAGTAAGCATCCACTTCAGGTAATGTCACTGGCAATTGATTGTCTTCAATTAAATAAGGCAAATCATTTTTATAGTATACCGGAAAAGGCTCTCCCCAATAACGTTGACGAGAAAATACGGCATCTCTTAATCTATACGTGGTTTTACCTGTACCTATCCCCTTTTTTTCCATCTCATAAATGGCCAATTTCATGGCTTTTCTGACAGAAAGACCATCTAAAAAGTCAGAATTGTTGATTTTTCCTTCCTTTTCAGCATAAGCGCCTTCGGAAATATCTACTCCTTCAAATATATTTTTTATTTCGATTCCAAAGTGCTTGGCAAAATCCCAGTCTCTTTGATCACCTGCAGGAACGGCCATTACAGCTCCTGTACCATATCCAGCCAACACATAATCTCCAATCCAAATTTGCACTTTTTCTCCAGAAAAAGGATGTATAGCATACCCACCAGTAAATTGACCTGTAATGTTTTTCACATCCGCTTGACGGTCACGCTCGGTTTTTAAACTGGCTTGCTTTTGATAAGCTTCCACTGCCTCCTTTTGATCTTCAGTTGTGATTTCAGCCACCAATTCATGCTCTGGTGCCAATACTAAAAAGTTTACGCCAAAAATGGTATCTGGTCGGGTAGTAAAGACTTCAATAAATTGATCTTCTCCAACAATTTCCTCTTGATTCAAATTTGACTCCTCTTGGTGATTAGGTAAACTTTTCAATTCCTCTGAAATTGTTTTCAACACTTGTTCCAAGTGCGTCTTCACCTCTTCGTCAGATAAACGAATAATTTTATAACCTAAGGCTGCTAATGTTTTAGTTTGTATTTTTTCTTTGGCAATCGATTCCTCATTACCATGATGGTCTTTTTCAATTTCAACAATAAGCTTTTTAGAAAGACAGACAAAGTCTACAATAAAATCTGTTATTAGATGTTGTTTTCTAAACTTAATGCCTAATTTTTTTCCTTTCAATTCACTCCATAAAGCAGCTTCCGCTTCCGTTGGATTCGCTCTCATTTCTTTGGCTTGTTCCAACAATTTTTCATCTTGAATGGCTCCAATTCTAGGAGATTGCACTTTGAATTTTACAGAAGCCCCTACAGATTTTCCGATCCAATTTCTTTGTTGTTCTTTGATGGAATCAGACCAATCAATCGTTTCTAAACCTTGCAATAAACGCTCAGCATATGCGGTAATACGCATGCTCCATTGGCGCATTAATTTTTGCACTACAGGATGTCCACCTCTTTCGGAAACACCATCTTTAATTTCGTCGTTGGCTAAAACTGTACCTAAAGCTGGACACCAATTTACCATTGAATCTGCCAAATAAGTCAGGCGGTAATTCATCAATATTTTTTGTTGCGCTACTTCATCAAATGCATTCCACTCTGCTGCTGTAAAAATTTCGGTTTGACTGGTCTCCGCTTTTACAGTTGCGTTTCCTTCGTTTTCAAAAACGATTTCCAAATTAGCAATATCATCTGCCTTATCGGCATCAACATTGTACCAACTATTGTACAATTGTTTGAATATCCATTGGGTCCATTTGTAGTATTCAGGACTTGAAGTTTGCACTTTTCTGTCCCAATCAAATGAAAAACCAATTTTATCCAATTGTTCTCTATAACGTGCCAAATTCTTTTCAGTAGTAATAGCAGGATGTTGTCCTGTTTGAATGGCATATTGTTCTGCTGGTAATCCAAAAGAATCGTATCCCATTGGGTGCAAAACATTAAAGCCTTTTAATCTTTTAAAACGCGCATAAATATCAGAAGCAATATAACCCAGTGGGTGACCCACATGTAAGCCTGCTCCAGAAGGATAAGGGAACATATCTAAACCATAATATTTTGGCTTATCAGAACTGTCTGCTGTTCGAAAAGTTTTGTTTTCTGCCCAATACTGACGCCATTTTGATTCTATGTCTTTAAAATTATACTCCATTATAAATGCGGTTTAAAAAATGCAAAGATAAAAAATAAGGTGGGCTTGTTGACATTTAACCCTCAGCTTTTGGCTTTTGAATGTGATTGACTAAAAACTGATTTTCAAAAAAAGTAAAAACTATCTTAATCTAAGCTTAAAAAATTTGAGTAAAATCTTTATTTTTAAGCTTCATGCAGCAAAAAATATACGAAATAGCCTTGAGTTTAATGAATGGAATCGGCCCCAAAAGAGCCAAAACCTTAGTTTCGTATATGGGATCTGCTGAGGGGGTATTTAAAGAAAGGCACAAAATTGCTGCCGCCATTCCAGGCATCAGTAAGCAACTATTGAAAGCAGTGAAATGGGAAGATTGTTTGAACCGAGCTGAAATAGAATTGGAATGGATGGATAAAAACAGCATTGAATCTCATTTTTATCAAGACAGTAGTTACCCTAAAAAATTAAAGCAATGTGATGATGGCCCTGTAGTATTTTATGCCAAAGGTGGGACTTACAATAAAAGAAGAAATATTGCCGTTGTAGGCACGCGAAAATCGACTAGTTATGGGGTGCAAATGACAAAAGACCTCATCCATGGCTTGCAAGATTTTAATGTACAAATTGTGAGCGGTCTTGCTTTCGGTATTGACATTGCTGCCCACAAAGCTGCTTTGGAATTTGGGGTCCCAACCATAGGTGTTTTGGCCCATGGCTTAGATGATTTATATCCGGTAGGACACAAGTCGACTGCAAAGAAAATGCTGGAAAATGGAGGCGGATTGATTTCAGAGTTTATGAGTAAAACCATTGCCGAAAAAGAAAATTTTCCAAAGCGAAATAGAATTGTAGCTGGCATGTGTGACGCAACAATCGTTGTGGAAAGTTCACAAAAAGGCGGGTCATTAATCACAGCAGGATTGGCCAATGATTATAACCGAGATGTATTTGCTTTCCCTGGCAATGCCGATAAAACAAGTTCTGTGGGTTGCAATTATCTGATTCAGAAAAATAGGGCTCATTTAATTACATGCGCACAGGACTTAATAGATATACTGGGATGGCAAGATGAATTAGTTTCCACACCAATTCAAACCGATTTATTTACCAGTTATTCTCCCGAAGAAGAAAAAATATTGAATATTTTAAGAGAAAAAGGAACCACGCAAATTGACGACTTGTGTCATTTTTGTGCCATGACCGTCAGTCAACTTTCGGTACAACTTTTTAATTTGGAAATGAAAGGTGCTATTCGAGCACTTTCGGGTAAAAGATTTGAATTTATTTAATTGAAGTTTTATTGACTAATTATTAATTCTAATATATAATCGTTCAATGGGATTTCAGTTTTTGTTTTAATGGGAGAAACACTTAATATTTTAAAAGTATAACCCAAAGTGTCGACTGATTTTTGAGTATTTAACTTAATTTGTACTTCATTAAGGATAAAGTTGGCAACTACTTGACCTTCCCAGATGCAATTTGTTCCTTCCGGACAACGAGAGTCCTCCGTCACTTCGAAACCATTAATTTTGAGATCCGTGTCGTTAATGGACACAGTTTGATCAGGCATCATACTGAAAGATTTTCCTAGTTCTGCATTTAAACTGGTTTTTCCACAGCTACTCATCAATAAAATGGTTCCTAAACTCATTATAATTAATCCTTTTTTCATGTTAATTCTGATAAATGCCATCCTTTTTAATTTCACTCACAACAAAGGAAGAATGAACATTTCCTATGTTTTTAATTTTAGATAATCGCTCGGTCAAAAAATCGCGGTAATCATCCATATTTTTCACCAATACTTTTAATAAATAATCATGTTCACCTGAAACATGGTGACATTCAATTACAGCATCAATAGAAACAATTTGTCTTTCGAAGTTAGCCAAAAATTCCTTTGTATGTTCTTTTAGAGAGACATGTGTATAAATCAATAAGTTTAAACCCAGTTTTTTTGCACACACTTTAGCCACATATTTCTCAATCACCCCTTCTCGTTCTAGTCTTTTTATACGTTCGTATACAGGAGTGGTTGTCAAATGTAACTGGGCCGCAATCTGTTTGGTGTTTAAATCAGAATTACCTTGAAGTATTTGAAGAATTTTTCGGTCAGTTTTGTCTAGTTCTTTCATAGTTTAAAGTTCTAAATATATTGAATAAATCGCAAATTATAGATTCTAATTCTATTAAAACCTATATTTACATATATATTTTCTGCTTATCTAATGTTTTATAGTTTTATGAAATGAACATGCCTAATTTTACTAAAAATATTAATACCATGCGCAAACCAGAATCTCAAATGATGTCCTTTGGCTATAAGCCCGCCTTGTCAGAAGGAGCAATTAAATGTCCTATTTTTCAAACTTCTACTTTTGTTTTTAAGTCGGCGGAAGAAGGCAAAGCCTTTTTTGAACTGGCTTATGGATTAAGAGCACAAGAAGAGAATGAAGAGATGGGCTTAATCTACAGCCGTATAAATAATCCTGATTTAGAGATTTTGGAAAATAGGTTATGTTTATGGGATCAAGCAGAAGACTGTGCTGTTTTTGAAAGCGGTATGGCAGCAATTTCAACTGTATTGATGGAATTTTTAGCGCCAGGAGATTTATTGTTGTACAGCAATCCTATTTATGGAGGAACAGATCATTTTATCAAGCATGTATTAACCAAATATGGCATTCACATTATGCCTTTTGATGCAAAAGACAATGAAGCAAGTATTCTTGAAAAGTTAAAAGCCAGTGGTTTGGCAGATAAATTAGCTTTGATATACATTGAAACACCCGCAAATCCAACAAACGCCTTAATTGACATTGCCATGTGCAATAAAATTGCCAAGCAATTTACGAAGGATGATAAAGAAGTGATTTTGGCAGTTGATAATACCTACATGGGACCTGTTTGGCAGCATCCCATAAAACATGGTGCCGACTTGGTGATGTACTCTGCTACCAAATATATAGGTGGACACAGTGATGTGATTGCAGGCGCTGTATTGGGCAACAAAGCAAACATGATAAGAATTAAAGGCATGCGTACTTTCTTAGGGAATCAAACCAGTCCGAACACGGGTTGGTTATTGATGAGAAGTTTGGAAACATTGAAGCTTAGAATGGACAAACAAGAGGCCAATGCAAAGGAAGTGGCGGAATTTTTAATTGCGCAACCCTTAGTTGAAAAAGTATATTACTTAGGCATGCTTGAAGGGGAACAAGAAGCGATTTTTAATAGACAATGCGAAGGAACTGGTGCCATGGTATCTTTCGACATTAAAGGCGGCGAAAAAGCGGCTTTTAAATTTTTAAACAGCTTAAAATTAATCAAATTAGCCGTCAGTTTAGGAGGTACAGAATCCTTGGTGGAACACCCTGCTTCTATGACCCATGCCGGTGTTGACAAAGAAGAAAGAGAACACCATGATGTAACTGATAATTTAGTAAGACTTTCAATTGGAGTGGAACATTATACTGACATTATTTCAGATGTAGAACAAGCCTTGAAAATGGTATAATCAAAAATAAAGTTTAAAAAGGTGCTCGAACATTTGTTCAAGCACCTTTTTTGTTTTGCTACTAAAAAGGATTAGTAGCCCAAACACTAACTTCGGGTACAAATCCTCGATTATCCATTTCTAAATTTTGTACAATAACATGGGCAATTTCTTCTGGTCTTAATTTATTATCAACCACTTCCTTTTCCACACGATCAGTCTGATTAAAAGCTGTAGTCACTTCCGAAGGATTCACTAAAAACACTCGAATATTGTCTTTCCTTAGTTCAGCTTGCCAACATTGGGTTAAAGCACGGACTGCAAATTTTGAAGCGGTATAGACTGAACCATGTGCAAACCCTCTTAAAGCTGCAGTAGATCCAATATTGATAATGTTTCCTCCTTGTTGTTTTTTAAAGGTTGGCAACAAAGCTTGTGTTAACATAGTGAGTCCAAAAACATTGGTATTAAATACACGTTGAAAACCAGCTAAAGTAATTTCCTCCAACAAACCAAATTCGCCAATTCCAGCATTGTTAAGTAGCACATCAATTCCGCCCAATTTGTCCAAAACTACTTTCACATTTTTATCTATGTGATCCGTATCCGCTACATCAAAGACCATGGGAATGGCGCCAATTTCTTCGGCAGCTTTTTCAACACGTTTCTTGTTACGACCTGTAATCATGACTGTAGCCCCTTTTGTGATCATGGCCTGGGCAGTGGCCTTTCCAATACCTAGACTTCCACCGGTCACTAATATTTTTTTTCCTTTTAAATCCATTTTAAAATTTTAATTCCAATATAATTCTTTTAAAAACGATAACCCCAATTAAAGCTTTATCATTTTCAAATGATGCCATTAATTATTGCCAAGTATTTAATGATAAAAATCATGCTATTTCAGTAATAATAGTCACAATCCTAGACAATAAGGTTTTGTAATTTTGCTTAAAAGATTAAAAAGTAAGTTATGGAATCAACACAAGAACAAGAAGTGATTAGCATGCCAAGACTTGGTGATGCTGCGCCAGCTTTTAAAGCAGTAACAACACAAGGAGATATCAATTTTCCATCTGATTATAAAGGAAACTGGGTAATTTTATTCAGTCATCCTGCAGATTTTACACCTGTTTGCACATCTGAATTTATGACATTTGCTTCAATGGAGAAAAAATTCAATGAAGCAAATTGTAAGCTTGTAGGTCTTTCAATTGATGGTTTATATAGTCATATTGCCTGGTTAAGAACCATAAAGGAAAAAATTGAATACAAAGGGATGAAAGACATAGAAGTGAATTTTCCATTAATTGAAGACATTAGTATGAATGTTGCAAAAAAATATGGAATGATTCAACCCAACGAAGATTCCACTAAAGCAGTAAGAGCCGTTTTCTTTATAAATCCTAAGGGAATTATTAGAACAATTATTTATTATCCTTTGAGTTTAGGAAGAAATTTTGATGAATTATACCGCGTGATTATCGCTTTGCAAGCCGCAGATGAATTTGATGTTGCCACTCCAGCGGATTGGCGTCCGGGAGATGATGTTATTGTAGGCCCTGCAGGATCGTGCGGAACAGCTAAAGACAGAATGGTAGATGAAGACATGGACTGTAAAGATTGGTTTTTCTGCACCAAAAAATTGGACGAAAAAACAGTAATGGAAAAAATATTAAACAAAAAAAATAGCTAACTGTCTTTAATATTATAATAAAAAAGCCCACTAAAGCCAAGTGTTTTAATGGGTTTTTTTTGAAAAACAAAGAAGAAAATATTGCTTGACCAAAATCATTCCTACATCCCACGTTTATTTTTAACCAACTCATAGGCTTCTAAAATTTTTTGGAATTTAACTAAAGCACTGTGTTGAAATTTTTCACCTAAATGCGAAACCTTGTCCGGATGATGAATCTTGGCCAATTTCCTAAAAGCTCTTTTTACCGTTGAATCGGAAGCATTTTCATCCACATTTAAAATACGGTAACTTTTATACAAAATTGTTTTAAAGCTTAAAATGATTAGTCTATTAATGAATATTTAACCTTTAGCTTATTAATTTTTATCAATTTCATAAAACTGATTTAACTGAATGCGCTCATGTTCTCAATAATTTTGTAGTAAACAATATAACAAAAAAATTGACTCATGAAAAAAACTTTACTCTTTGCAAGCTTATTTGCAACTATTGGTGCTAATGCCCAATTAGGATTCGATCCACACATTGATTTTGTTAATGAAACGGATACAGTATACGTACCAACTTCATTAATAAAAAAACAAGTGCTTTTTATAGGCGGCACACACATGGTACAAACTACCGACACATATGGAAATCCTGCAGGTGCTTTTCCAGCAAAACAATGGCACGACTTTATTGGTTTTACACCAGATAATAATTCTACAGATTTAGGCTGGCTTTCAGTAAATCACGAAATGGTTTTGGCTGATGACAATATCGGTGATGGAGGCGGCATGACCGTGTTCAAAATCAAGAGAGATCCGAACACAGATAGTTTAATTGTTGTTTCCCAAACTTTGGCTGATGGAAGAACTGGTGAATTTTTTAATGTTGATTTTGCGAATACAGTTGGAGAAACAGGTATGAATTGTGGTGGAATACAATCTTCAGCTGATGGAAGAATTTGGACTGCGGAAGAATGGTTCAGATATGACAATGGTGACGTATACGGAAATGGAACTGGTGTAAGAGATACATTGGATTATACAATATCAGGCTCAGGAATTGCTGCTGCCGACGGTCAAACTGTTGCGAAATATGAAAACTTCAACTACATGGTTGAAATCGACCCAAAGACAGCCAAGGCAGTTAGAAAACAATACAATTGGGGTCGACAACCATTTGAAGGTGGTGCTATTTTACCAGACAACAAAACGGTATTTTTAGGTGCTGATAATACACCTGGGATATTAACAAAATTTGTGGCAAATGTGGCTGGAGATTTTACTGAAGGAAAAACTTACTTTTACAAAGAAGATGCACCAAGTAAATGGATTGAACTTGACAATACTGACTTCAATAAGCTTTTACATTTTCAAGAGGAAGCTATCGCAAATGGAGCAACCATGTTCAATAGATTAGAGTGGATCGCATACAATCCAAAAGATGGAAATGTTTACATTACAGAAACAGGAAGAGACAACCCTGCTGGATCATGGAATGATGAGCTTGCTGACGGAGGAATGTTTGCTCAACACCATATTTCAAGAGCAAATATTCAATACGCAACAGGACCAGACGATAATGATTACAGAGATTACTATGGTCGTGTTTTAAAATTAGATGTCGCTAGCAGTGAAATTAGTGTGCACATTGAAGGTGGACCAGACTTCGCAAATAATGTTGACCCAACAAACTACCCTAAAACACATTTATCAAACCCTGATGGATTAGGATTTATCACAATTGGATCAAAATCATACATGTTAATTTGTGAAGACTTAAATGGAACTTCAAATGGTAGAATGCCAATGGGAACTTCAAACAGAACTTGTGAATTATTTATGTTGGACATGGATATCTCGAGCCCTACTTTAAACGATTTAATAAGAATTGCGGAAGTACCAATGGGCGCAGAAATCACTGGCGTACGCGGCTTACCTGATGGAAAAACAATATTGTTTAACTGCCAACACCCAAGCTCTTCAAACCCATTTCCATACAATAATTCATGTACCATTGCATTAACAGGTTTTGATAAAGGTTTCTTGAGTACTCCAGCAATAGATTATGAAACAAACGAATTAAAAATGTATCCTAATCCAGCAATGAATGTTGTGCACTTAAACAAAACTACTGATGTTGGTGTTTACGATATGAACGGTAATTTAATACAAGTGATAAGAAACACAGATCAAATTAATGTTACAAACCTTGCTCCTGGAACATACATTGTACAGACTTCAGAAAAAGAAACTAAAACTTTAATTGTTGAGTAAGAAATTACATCAATTATTTACACACCCACCATTCGTGATGAATGGTGGGTGTTTCTATTAATCCTAAAAACATGTTTAAAAAAAGTATTTTACTCATCTTTATCAACATAACCGCTCACCTTTTAGCCTCCCCTAAGCCAAGTGTAATTATTAAGGAAGATTTATTAAAAGATTATGCTCTTTTTGCAGAGGCAGTCGATCAACTTCATACAATAGCCTATTCAAAACATCAAGACTGGCAGCAAATTCAACATTCCTTTTTCAATGCTAAGAACGCATATAAAAACGTGGAATTATTTGTTGCTTTTTTAGACCCTGAATACATGAACGACTACATCAATGGTGCTCCCCTGCTCAAAATTGAACGCAAGACTGATGACCTAACCATTTTATCGCCAAAAGGCTTTCAAATCAGTGAAGAAGTTTTGAGTGAAAAAGATATTTTAAAGTTTAGACGATTAATTCAACAATTACAAATAAGAATTAATGAATTCGGAAAACGTTTACCTTCATTGTACTTGAGTGATCGATTAGTTTTTGAAGCCATTCGCACTCAAATAATTCGAATGACTACATTAGGGATAACAGGATTCGATTCACCCACAGGCATAAACTCCCTTATGGAAAACAAAATCACATTCCAAAGTTTAAGCAACACAATTAAAACCTATTACCCCTTTTTAAATGAATTGGACAAAGCTAAAATAGTGGCATTGTTCACAAAAGGAAAATCATACTTTGATGTAAAAGAAATGGATGATTTTAATCGATTTCAGTTTATAAAAAACTTTATCAACCCCATTTACAGTTTAACTTTATTCGCTCAAAAAAAACTATTTATAGAAACTAAAACAATGGTTGTAAAATCAGACTATGCAGTTAACTATGAATCAAAAAATATATTTGATACTGATTTTTTTAATGCTGACTTTTATGCAAACTATGCAAATTCAGGAATTGAAGAAAAAAAAATAACTCTTGGAAAACTTCTATTTTACGACCCAATTCTTTCCAAAAATAATCAGCGCGCTTGCGCTTCATGTCATCATCCTGAAAAAGCATTTACTGATGGACTTAAAACCAGTGCTACTTTTGACCAAAAAGGTTTTATTGATCGAAACGCCCCAACACTTGTTAACGCAATTTTTAGCACGCGATTTTTTTGGGATAACAGAGCAAGTTCTCCAGAAGACCAAGTTGAACATGTGATATTCAACGAGCGAGAATTCAATAGTGATTATGATGAAATCATTGAAAAACTTAAACAAAGTCCTACATATATAAAATTATTTGAAGAGACATTTCCCAATATAAAAACGATAAACAGACAAACAACATTGGGTAGTATTTCGGCATTTGTGCAATCACTTAAGTCATTCAACTCAAAATTTGATCAAAGTATTAAAGGGAGCATTAAAACTGAAAGCGATATAGAAAAAGGATTTAATCTATTTACTGGTAAAGCAGCTTGTGCAACTTGTCATTTTATACCAACTTTTAGCGGACTCGTCCCTCCATTATATGTTGAAACAGAATCAGAAGTATTGGGCATACCTGCTGAAAATGATATAAAAAATGCAAAACTTGACAAAGACTTAGGAAGATATGCCAATGGTAGACCAAAAGAAAAAGCTGATTTTTACAAGCATTCCTTTAAAACAGTTACCATAAGAAATATTGATCTTACTGCTCCTTACATGCACAATGGTGTTTTTAATACTTTAGCAGAAGTGGTTGAATTCTACAACCTGGGCGGTGGTCACGGTTGGGGAATTGCCCCAGAAAACACGACCTTACCTGCTGACAAGTTAGATTTGTCGGCTGAAGAGATCAAACAACTGGTCGTTTTTATGCAGTCATTAACTGATACAGTAGTAATGACTTCAGCTCCTACACATTTGCCATCTTTTACCCACGAAGCTTGGAATAATAGAATGGTTGGCGGAGAATACTGAGTTTTCCTTAAAACATATTAAAAAATTCCCTTAAAAATAGATAATCGCAGGACTTATTATAAAACTCACTACCTTTGCGATTAGTATGGTAAGTGGTAAAGCAAATATTCGAAACCTTTCATTTGAAGACCTCACAAAAGTGGTGTTAGATTTGGGTGAAAAAAAGTTCCGTGCCAAGCAGGTATATGAGTGGTTATGGAAAAAAGGGGTGCGTGGATTTGAGGAAATGAAAAATATTCCAAAAGCTTTAAATAATGCTTTATCGGAAGCTTACTTTATTGATGCTTTAAAGATAACTGATTTACAAAAAAGTAATGATGGTACAGTCAAGGTTGCTTTTACAAGTTTTGATGGCCACGTAACAGAAGGGGTTTTAATACCAACTGACACCAGAGTAACCGCATGTATTTCCTCTCAAGTAGGTTGTAGTTTGGCTTGTAAGTTTTGTGCAACCGGTCGCTTAAAATTAATGCGAAATTTAAGTCCAGGTGAAATTTACGACCAGGTATTATTGCTGACCGATTTATCGCAAGAGCATTACGAAATTAATTTGAGCAACATTGTTTTTATGGGCATGGGTGAACCATTGCTGAACTTTAACAATGTCATGCAAGGTTCTGATAGGATTTGTAGTGAAGATGGCTTGGGAATTTCTCCAAGAAGAATTACTGTTTCGACTGCTGGAATTGCAAAAATGATTGAAAAAATGGGGGAAGCGCCCTTAAAGCTAAATTTGGCATTGTCCTTACACGCTGCAAACGACGTCAAAAGAAGTGAAATCATGGAAATCAACGATTCCAATTCTATCGACAGATTGGCGGAAGCCTTGAGAAACTACCATGCTGAAACCAAGCAAAGAATTACATTTGAATACATTATATTTAAAGATTTTAACGATACTTTAGCTGATGCGAGAGAATTGGCAGATTTCTGTAAAAACGTGCCTGTTAAAATCAATATTATTGAATACAACCCCATTGATGATGGCGAGTACCAACAGGCAGATCGCGCAAAAGTAGATGCCTTTGCCGCTTTTTTAGAATCCTTGAATTTAGTTGTCAATATTCGAAGAAGTCGTGGAAAAGACATTGATGCAGCTTGTGGGCAATTGGCCAATAAAAACAAAGCAATCACCCTAAAAGATAGAGCCTTAAAAGTAAAATAAATGCAGCAAATATTCCGCATATTCATCATTTGTTTATTGAGTGAGTTTTCAGGATTCAGTCAAGTTCAAAAGGTGATTGAAGGAAATGAATTTGCAAGATCAAAAGCTGAATCTTTCAACGGCTTTGTAGGCGAAGACCAATCAGCAATTTATACCATTGACTATATTTATTCCAATAAAAAAAAGAAGGAATTAATTACACGCAAATTCTATAAGTCTGATTTAACATTAATTAAAGAAGCAGACATATTCACAAACCCTAATGAAAATTACTACGTAGATCCATACGAAGCGTTATTGGTCCAGAATAAAATTTACCTTTTTTCCATATTCACCCATATCAAAGAACAAACCACTACTTTGGGTTTATTCATTTATTCAGAAGACTTGACACTTCAGTCTTTTAAAATTGTAGATTCCATTGCCAAATACGATCAAACTAATATTGTATTTAGTGTAAGTGATGATAAAAAGTCGATTTTAATGGCCCAAAATCACCCGCATAATATCAACAATAAAGAAGTAGTTGATTTAACAAATTTTGATTTGAATGGTGCTGTTTTGTGGGAAAAAGAATTGATTTCTTTAAATTCTGTGAGTAGAGTAAATATCGAAAAGATTAGTTTGGCAAGCCCAAACGAAGTTTTTATTTTATGTAATTACGGTTTCAACAACAATAGAAACCCCAATGTAGACGACCTTAAATTATTGACCAATAAATACACTTTATGGGTTTACAATCACGACTTAAATTTTTTAAAAGAGATTGATTTAAGATTGAAGCAAAAATGGCTGAATGGCATTGAAATTAAAATTAAACAAAACGGTCATTTGTGTTTAGCGGGATTTGTCAATTCTTCTCGGGATCATGCCATAGACGCATTTTTTAATATTGAATTGGACAATAAATATGAAATTATTCAAAACAACTATCATAAATTAACTGATAGTGAATTAAGCTCATTTTTACCTAAAGAAAATAAAGATTTGCAACTCGAAGATTTTCATTTGAGAAATATGGTCATGCTCAATGATGGCTCCTTTTACTTAGTCGGCGAACATTTTTATACTTATATCGACAGGGTATATGATCCGAGAACAAATACAACGAGTACAACTGAGCACTTTAATTATGGAACCATATTAGTTGCTTATTTCAATTCACAAGGTGAAATGATGTGGTTAAAAAGGATTCCCAAAATTCAAAATTCGACGAACGACCGTGGTTATTATTCTTCTTTCGCTAGTTTTAAATATAACAATGACTTGTATTTGTTTTATAATGATTTTGAGAAAAATATCGAAATACCAATCGAAGACACAGAAAATATTAAACCTATTTTTAATGGGCGTCGAAATGCATTAACTTATGTTCAAATTCAAACAAATGCTACTGCGGAAAGAAAACATGTTGAAACTGATGGAAACTATTTACTTTATGCAAAAAAATCATTGCAGATTAATGAAGAAAACATGTACCTTTTACTTGAATTAGGTAGAAAAGCAAAAATTATTGGTTTGACTTTTTAAGGAATTTGAATATTTATTTATCTTTACACAAAATTAAAGTTCATGAGCGACGAAAAAAAATACACTTACTTTGATGACACGACAGATGTGTTGTCACCGATTTATATAGGACTTGCTTTATTGGTGATTTTCCTATTGCTTTTTATTCTTTAAGAACATGCTATTTTTAGGCATTTTCAATTGTCTTTGATAATTTATACGTATGCCTTTTAATTCCATTTTTTCTTGGATAATAAAAAAAAGGATGCATCAAATAGATCTCTTTAAAAAATATCCAAAAGAGGTTCAAAACGACGTATTTCTTCAACTCATTGAACAAGGTAAAGGCACAGAGTGGGGAGAAAAATATAACTTTGAATCAATTCAAACCCAGCAAGACTTTGCATTACAAGTTCCATTAACCAATTACGATACTTTAAAACCATACATTGATCGGCTTTTAAAAGGTGAACAAAATTTATTGTGGAATACCGATACTAAATGGTTTGCAAAATCCTCAGGTACTGTAAATTCAAAAAGCAAACTAATTCCAGTCACCAAGGAAAGTTTACAAGACTGTCATTACAAAGGAGGAAAAGATTTATTAAGCCTTTATTACAATCAACTTCCTGATAGAAAATTATACAAAGGAAAACATTTAACTGTGGGTGGGTCTACTGAAATTAATTACCTCAGCCCAGACTCGTACTTTGGTGATTTATCTGCCATCATTTTAAAAAACATGCCTTGGTGGGCAGAAATCCGTCGAACACCCGCGAAAGAGATTGCTTTAATGTCGAAATGGGAAGAAAAAATTGAAAAATTAGCCCATGCAACCATTGATGAAGATGTATATATTCTAGCAGGTGTGCCTAGTTGGACCTTAGTTTTATGTAACCGAGTGCTAGAAATTACAGGAAAATCCAATTTGAGAGAAGTTTGGCCTAATTTGGAATTATTTATGCATGGAGGAGTGAGTTTTGAGCCTTATCGAGCTGAATTAAAAAGATTGATCCCTTTTGACGATATGCATTACTTAGAAACTTATAATGCTTCAGAAGGTTTTTTTGGGATTCAAGACGACTTGTCAAATCCTTCACTTTTGTTAATGTTAGATTACGGGGTTTTCTATGAATTTATTCCAATGAAAGATTTTAAAGGAGTGGATTCAACCAACGTTATCCCTTTGAAAGATGTAGTAGTTGATGTGAATTATGCCATTGTTATTTCAACTAATGCAGGACTTTGGCGGCACATTATTGGAGACACAGTAGTTTTTCATTCTACCGTTCCATACCGTTTTACTTTGTCAGGAAGAACCAAGAGTTTTATCAATGCTTTTGGTGAAGAAGTAATTGTAGAAAATACTGATAAAGCCATTCGCATGGCTTGTGAAACACATCAAGTAAGTATTAGAGATTATACAGTTGCTCCTAAATATATGGCTGCCGGTAAAAAAGGAGCCCATGAATGGTTAATCGAATTTATTCAGCCACCCAAGCATATTCATGAGTTTATGCACACCATTGACAGTCAATTAAAAATACTGAATTCAGATTATGAAGCAAAGCGTCAAAGTGATTTGTCATTGCAAGCACCCATTGTGCACATAATGCCTAAGGGAAGTTTTGATAATTGGCTAAAGTCAAAAGGAAAATTAGGTGGACAACATAAAATACCTCGTTTAAATAACGATCGAATTATTTTAGAAGAAATATTGGCGATTTCAGGCAGTAAATAGCTTTTTTTCTCCTTAAATTTAACCCCTATGGAAAAAAACACCCCGTATTGCAATAGTTTAATTGAATACAAACGTGTTCAAACAAAAGCTGTTAAAGTTGGTAATATTTACTTTGGTGCAGATAATCCAATCAGGGTTCAATCTATGACAACAGCCGACACCATGGACACCGATAGTTCAGTTGCCCAAGCCATCAGAATGATAGATGCTGGCTGTGAATTGGTGCGTTATACTGCACCATCCAAAAAAGAAGCTGAAAATTTAAAAGTAATTCGGGCAAAACTTGACGAAAAAGGCTACCATACGCCTATTGTTGCCGACATTCACTTCACACCAAATGCTGCTGAAGTTGCTGCAAAATACATTGAAAAAATAAGGGTCAATCCTGGTAATTACGCCGACAAAAAGAAATTTGAGGAAATTGATTATACTGACGAGTCTTACCAAGCAGAATTAATCAGAATTCGCGAAAAGTTTACCCCATTAGTTTTATTGTGTAAAGAAAATAAAAGGGCCATCAGAATTGGCACCAATCACGGATCTTTGTCCGATAGAATCATGTCACGATATGGTGACTCTCCTTTGGGAATGGTGGAATCGGCTTTGGAATTTATACAAATATGTGAAGACAATGATTTTTATGATTTAGTGATTTCCATGAAATCTTCTAATCCAATAGTCATGGTACAAGCCTACCGCTTATTGATGGCAAAAATGATGGAAAGAGGCAATATTTACCCCCTTCATTTAGGAGTAACAGAAGCTGGAGAAGGAGACGATGGGCGGATTAAATCGGCTGTAGGAATTGGCACTTTATTAGAAGACGGATTAGGAGATACTATACGTGTTTCTTTAACGGAAGAACCTGAATTTGAAATACCAGTCGCTAAAAAATTAGCCGAACGATATGAAAACAGAGTGAACCATGAAGCAATACTTCCATTTGAAGGAACTTTGCCTTATAATCCATACGAATATCAAAAAAGGAAAACCAATACAGTTTTTAACATTGGAGGTAAATATCACCCTGTAGTGGTTTCCGATTTATCGCATATTGAAACCCTCAAGCCAGCACATTTATTTGGGGCTGGTTATACTTATAATATCAAAGACGATAAATGGAATATAAAGGAACAAGCGGTTGATTACATTTATACAAAAAACAGCTATCCAAACTTTGAATTACCAGGGACTTTAAATGTAATTGTAGAAGCTGATAGTTGGGTGGAAAAAAATCAGGTTTACCCCATATTTAATAATGTTGAAGCATTTATTGAAGCGAAGACCGTTTCCTTAAAGTTAAACTTTGTACGCATAGACGCCCATGAATTGACCCGCTTAAAAAAGCATCAAAATATGCTAAATGAAAAAGCTATTGTTTTGGTGTTGAGCTCAAACAATTTACACCGAATGGCGGAACAAAGGCGCTTTTTTATTGAATTAGAAAAATTAGGTATTCTGGCTCCCGTAATTCCATATAAAACCTATTCAAATATCGACGAGGACTCATTTCAACTATTTGCTTCCACTGATTTTGGTGCTTTATTAATTGATGGTTTTTCAGATGGCACTTGGATTTATACCGAAAACTGTTCGAACTTACAATTAAATACCAGTACTGCATTTGGTATTTTACAAGCTACCCGTACCCGTATTTCAAAAACGGATTATATATCTTGTCCTTCTTGTGGACGAACTTTATTTGATTTACAAATTACCACCGCTAAAATCAGAAACAGAACCAATCATTTGAAAGGTTTAAAGATTGGTATCATGGGATGCATTGTAAATGGTCCAGGTGAAATGGCTGATGCTGACTATGGTTATGTAGGTGTTGGAAAAGGAAAAATCAACCTGTACAAAGAAAAAACAGTGGTCAAAAAAAACGTTACTGAAGAAGAAGCAGTAAACGAACTAGTAGAACTGATTAAGGAGTATGGTGATTGGGTGGAGCCAAAACAAGATTCATATTAAAAATTGAATACATTTTCGACAAAGAATTAAAATATTTGCATAAAAAGACATGTTATTTATTAGTATTTGCATGATAACTACATCTGCTTTTCAACATTCAACTTGCTACATAACTACCTGACTATTTGACTGTTTTACTTAAATCGCTAGACTTGTCTTACACCAAAACTCATTTTTAAGAATGAGTTCTGTCATATTCCGAACGTTTCATAGTACGTAATTTTACACTGTTAAAAGCAACGAGTTATGAAAAATCTATTAATATTAGGAGCAGGTACAGCAGGTACTATGATGGCAAATCATTTAGTTAAAAAATTACCAGCATCCGACTGGAAAATAACCATTGTTGACCAATACACTACCCACTATTATCAACCAGGATTTTTATTTCTTCCTTTTGGCATCTATAACGAAGCAGATGTGAAGAAAAAAGGAGAAAAGTATATTCCTAAAGGGGTTAATTATAAAGTACAAAAAATTGATCAAATCTTTCCGGAGAGCAAAACTGTCAAGTTAGAAAATGAAACCTTATCATATGATATTTTAATCATAGCAACTGGGACAAAAATTGCGCCACAAGAAACAGAAGGAATGCTTTCAGATGAGTGGCACAAATCAGTTTTTGATTTTTATACTTATGAGGGATCTTTAGCACTAAGTAAAAAACTTCGCGATTGGGAAGGAGGGAAATTAGTAGTTCATATTACTGAAATGCCAATTAAATGTCCTGTTGCACCTTTAGAGTTTTCGTTTTTAGCTGATTCTTTTTTTAAGGATAAAAAAATGAGAGACAAAGTAGACATTACTTATGTTACTCCTTTAGATGGTGCTTTCACAAAACCAAAAGCAACGGCTGCATTGCATTATTTATTGGAAGAAAAAAATATTACAGAAGTTACCGATTTCAATATTGAAGCGGTGGATACCGAGAAAAAAGTAATCAGAGATTATACCGGCCGAGAAGTTGCCTATGATTTATTAGTGACAACACCAACTAATTTGGGTGATGAATTGATTGAAAGATCTGGTTTAGGGGACGACATGAATTTTGTACCCACCAACAAGGGAAGTTTGCAATCAAAAGACCATGAAGATATTTTTGTAATCGGAGATGCATCTAACTTACCAACCTCAAAAGCAGGATCCGTTGCCCATTTTGAAGCAGATATATTAACTGATAATATATTACTTTATATAGACGGAAAACCATTGAAAGAGGAATTTGATGGCCATGCAAATTGTTTTATTGAAACAGGAAATGGTAAAGCATTGTTGATAGATTTCAATTACGAACAAGAGCCGGTTGAAGGGAGCTTTCCAATACCAGGAATAGGCCCATTAAAACTATTAAAAGAATCGAAAATGAACCACTTTGGCAAATTAGCATTTAGATGGATTTATTGGAATGTATTATTAAAAGGTCATCCAATTCCATTTGTCGCTTCAAAAATGTCGAAGGCAGGAAAGCAAATAGAACAAGAACAAGTAAAATAAAAAATGATGGAAAAAACAATTTTAAATCAAGCGATAAAAGTAAATGAAGAGGGGTATTTGACTGACTTTTCACAATGGAATAAAGAAATTGGAACAGAACTTGCTAAGGAAAAAGGCATTGATATGACCGATAAACATTGGGAAGTAATTGATTATATTCAAGACAAATATAAAGCTGAAGATGCACTTTCAATTAGAGGAATTAAAAAAAGTGGAGTGATTAATATTAAAGAATTCTATGAATTATTCCCAGGTGGACCATTAAAAGTTTCAACCTTAATCGCAGGAATTCCTAAACCAAAAAGTTGTATCTAATTAAAAAAACAAAATCATGCCAACAACAGTAAGAAAAATGCTTTTTATTTTATCAAAAGCAACAATTGAAAATGTATATGCCGCATTCATTATGGCAAACGGTGCTAGAATGGAAGGCATTGAAGCAGAGATATTCTTTACCTTTTTCGGATTAGAAGCAATCCAAAAAAAGAAACTCGAACACCTTCATGTCGCAACAGTGGGTAACCCAGCAATGCACATGCCTACCATGTTAGGAGGCTTGCCAGGAATGGAAGCAATAGCGACAAAAATGATGAAAAAAGAAATGGAAAAATTAGACATGCCTCCTGTTGGAGAATTCTTAGAAATCCTTTCTGATTCAGGTGTTAAATTATGGGGATGTAAATTAGCTGTCGATATGTTCCATTTGAAAAGAGAAGATTTAATTGATGAGTTAGATGACATTATTACCGTAGGTGATTTTTACAATCGGGCAGATAATGCAAATACACAAATGTTATTTGTATAACATTATAATATCTTATTAAAAAGGCAAGACTCAAAAAAGGGTCTTGCTTTTTTTTTCAATTTACCGAAGGAAATTTAAAATTACATTGTCTTAGTATTAAATCATTGTAACTATCTATTTATGAAATTCAAATTATTACTCGCTTTTGGACTGGTTTTAAGTCTAACAGTCAACACATTTGCACAAAGCTTTTATGACCTCAACAGTATTCAATCTATTGAAATAACATTTGCCCAAAGCAATTGGGACCAGTTGTTGGATGCTGAAAAAGCAGGAAATGATGGTTACATTATGGCAACTGCTGTAAATATAAACGGTACCGTTTTCGATAGTGTAGGTGTAAAATACAAAGGGAACAGTACCTACAGTGCTAACCAAGTAAAAAACCCTTTTCACATTGAATTAGACACCTACAAGGATCAAGATTATCAAGGATATAAAGATATCAAATTGAGCAATGTAAAAAACGACCCATCCTTCGTTCGGGAAGCATTGTCTTACCAAATCATTCGTCAGTACATGGATGCACCCCTTTCAAATTACGCCAATGTAAAAGTGAATGGTTCCTTAATTGGTTTGTATGTTAGTTCTGAGGCCATTTCAAAGACATTTTTAAAAGACCGTTTTGATTCTAAAAAGAATACTTTTGTAAAATGTAACCCACCCGCTGGTGCTGGTCCACAAACAAATGATTTTCCGAATTTAACCTATCAGGGAACTGACAGTGCAAATTATGAAGATGCTTATGAAATTAAATCTGACTTTGGATGGAATGAGCTGATTGCTTTGACCGATACATTAAACAACAACTTTACTGCCATTGAATCCATTTTAGATGTTGATCGTGCCTTGTGGATGCTTGCCTTAGATAATGTACTTGTAAATTTAGACAGTTACATAGGCGCTTTTGCACAAAACTACTACTTATACAAAAGTGATTTTGACCAATTCATTCCAATCATTTGGGATTTAAACGAGTCATTCGGTGTATTTTCAATGACTGGCACCAGTAATTTAAACAGTACCACTGCCAAACAACAAATGTCACATTTATTACACGAAAATGATGCAGACTATCCACTCATGAAACAATTGATGAGCGTACCCATGTACAAAAGAATGTACTTGGCACACGTTAAAACAATTTTATTAGAAAATTTTGATGATGGTTCATACTTGGTAACGGGTCAGACTTTTCAGACTTTAATTGCTTCAGCTGTGCAAGCAGATAACAACAAGTTTTTTACCTATGCCAACTTTACTGCAAACTTAAACAGTGACGTGAGTGGAGGTGGTGGACCTGGAGGAGGGAGTTCTTATCCTGGTATCTCCAACTTAATGAATGCAAGAAGTAGCTATTTATTAAACCAATCCGACTTTACCGCTACCGAACCAACAATTACGAATGTAATTCCAAGTACCACCACTCCAAACTTAAATGATGTCGTATCGATTAACGCAACAATTACCAATGAAAATGCAGTTTATATCGGATACCGGGACAATGTTTACGCTCCTTTTACCAGAACCTTGATGTTTGACGACGGGAATCACAATGATGGCTTAGCCGGAGATGGGGTCTATGGTTTTGATTTAAGCATGACCAACTTAACAGTTCAATATTACATTTATGCCGAAAACGCCGCAATCGGAAAATTTTCTCCAGCAAGAGCTGAATACGAATACCATACCCTGACATCTTATACACCTCCGGTTGGTGATATAGTAATCAATGAATTTCAAGCCGATAATGAAACGACAATTACGGATCAAGATGGAGAATATGATGATTGGATTGAACTTTACAACAATACAAACGTAGCCATTGATTTAAGCGGTTATTCTTTATCAGATGACCAAAGTGACTTGACATTATGGGAATTCCCTCAGGGGACAAGTATCGCAGCTAATGGATACCTTATTGTATGGGCTGACAAAGATCTTACCCAAACGGGTCTTCATGCCGACTTCAAATTGTCATCAAGCGGGGAAACAATATTTTTGAGTGACAATGCTGGAACTTTAATAGACCAAGTAGCTTTTGGATCCCAAACTACTGACTTCACCATGGCAAGATTTCCGAATGGAACAGGGGACTTTATTGAAATGTATCCTACTTTCAATAGTGTTAATGTAGATGTAACTTCGGTACAAGCAATTGAACCCGAAGTAAGTTTTAAAATCTATCCAAATCCAAGTCAAGCCATTATAAATATTTTAGTAGAAAACAGTTTGAGTCAGGAAAGTGTATTGATTTTTAATATGCAAGGCAAATTGATGTTGCAAACAACCATCAATCAAAATATGCAATTGGACATTTCTAATTGGGCGAAGGGTACTTATATCATCCAACTCAACAATTCGACAAAGCAATTTATTAAAAGTTAATTATTAAATAGTAGTCAAAAGCGCAATCACTTTAGGTTGCGCTTTTTTT
>CBDUKB010000016.1:0-23329 GCA_965367695.1 uncultured Putridiphycobacter sp. | reverse complement strand
AATTGTAATAGTAGTTTCTGTTTCTTTTTGAATCTCTTGGATAATCTTTCCTCCAGGTCCGATAATTGCACCAATCATATCATTTGGTACCGTAAATCCAACAATTCTTGGAGCATGAGATTTCATTTCTGAAGCTGGTTCAGCAATTGTTTTCATCATTTCTCCTAAAATGTGTGCTCTACCAGCTTTTGCTTGTGTCAATGCTTGAATTAAGACTTCGTATGGTAAACCATCAACTTTGATATCCATTTGACAAGCAGTAATACCTTTTTCAGTACCCGTTACTTTAAAGTCCATATCACCTAAATGATCTTCATCTCCTAAAATATCAGACAATACTGCGAATGTTCCTGTTTCATCAATAATTAATCCCATTGCAATTCCAGATACTGGTCGCTTCATTTTGATACCACCGTCTAACAATGCCATTGTACCAGCACAAACAGTTGCCATTGAAGAAGAACCATTAGATTCTAAAATTTCAGATACTAAACGGATTGTATATGGATTTTCGTCACCTTCAGGTAACATGTTTTTTAAGGCTCTCAATGCTAGGTTTCCGTGACCGATTTCTCTTCTTGAAACTCCTCTAATTGGACGAGCTTCACCAGTTGAAAATGGTGGAAAGTTATAGTGTAGCATGAATTTCTCGAAACGCTTATCTTGTGCAGAATCGATCATTTGTTCATCTAATTTACCACCTAAAGTCAAAGTAGTTAAAGATTGGGTTTCACCTCTTGTAAACAAAGCTGAACCATGTGCAGAAGGTAAATAATTTACTTCTGACCAAATTGGTCTAATTTCATCAAAGTTACGTCCATCTAATCTTACACGTTCATGTAAAATTACTTGACGAACAGCAGCTTTCATTGAATCTTTAAAATATACTGAGATAAAAGGTGCTTCAACAGCTAATTCTTCTTCAGTCAATGAATCAATATAGGCTTGTTTTACTTCCGCAAAAGCTTCACTTCTTTTTTCTTTAGAAGGATTCCCTAGACGAGCAATGGCCATGCATTTTTCGTAGGTAGCTGCTTTTACTTTTTCACGAATCGTATCATCATGCGTTTCATGATTGTATTCTCTTTTTACTTTCGCTTTTTCAACATTCGACGCTAAGTCTAATTGAAAAGCACATTGTTTTTTAATTGCTTCGTGTGCTACCTTGATGATTTCAACCATTTCTTCTTCAGAAATTTCTAACATTTCACCTTCCAACATTACAATGTTTTCAGCAGTACCTGCAATCATGCAATCTAAATCAGATGCAGCAAATTGTTCGAAAGTAGGGTTGATGATAAATTTTCCGTCAATTCTACCCACTCTTACTTCTGACATTGGTCCGTTAAAAGGAATATCAGAAACAGCAATGGCAGCAGATGCTGCAAATCCAGCTAAAGCATCAGGCATGTTTACACCATCAAAAGAAATTAATTGCATCATTAACTGTGTATCAGCATGATAATCACTTGGAAAAAGTGGTCTCAAGGCTCTATCAACTAATCTCATGATTAAAATTTCATCATCAGATGGGCGGGCTTCTCTTTTTAAGTAACCACCTGGAATTTTACCGTTTGAGTAAAATTTTTCTCTATAGTCAACTGTTAAAGGTAAAAAATCAACACCTTCTTTTGCTTCTTTATTAGAAACGACAGTTGCTAAAATCATAGTTCCACCAGCTTTTACAACAACAGATCCATCTGATTGTTTTGCTAATTTTCCTGTTTCTACAGAGATTTCGGTACCGTTACCTAAATCAATTGTTTTTGTTATTACATTCATAATTTGTGTTTTGTGAATCAAGGGCTTCTTTTATCTTGATTCGTCTTTATATTTGTTTATTGTATACCTTTTCAATAAAAAAGGCAATTGAATAACTTCAATTGCCCTTTTTTATAAATTCTATGTTGTCAAGATTAACGTCTTAATCCTAATTCTTTAACAATAGCTCTATATCTTTCGATATCTTTCTTTTTTAAATAGTCAAGTAAACTTCTTCTTTTACCTACCATTAATTGTAACGCTCTTTGCGTTCCAAAATCTTTTCTATTTTCTTTTAAATGCCCAGTTAAGTGGGTAATTCTATGAGTAAATAAAGCGATTTGACCTTCAGCAGAACCTGTGTTTTTTTCGGATTTACCGTACTTTTTAAAGATCTTTTTTGTTGTTTCGTGTGTTAAATACATGCCAATATTAATTTTAATGATTCTTATGTAATTTATTTAATTGGGTGCAAAGATAGGTATTTATTTTATTCTCCAATGTTTTTAACTAAATATTTTAGGTATTTAACCTTTAAACATGGCTAAGGCATGTCCAACTTTAGCTTTTAAATCTTTTCGTTCAACAATAAAATCCAAAAATCCATGTTCTAAAACAAATTCAGCTCTTTGGAATCCTTTAGGTAAATCTCTACCTATGGTTTCTTTTACAACTCTCGGTCCAGCGAAAGCAATTAAAGCATTTGGCTCAGAAATATTGATGTCTCCCAACATGGCAAAAGAAGCTGTAACACCTCCAGTAGTTGGATCGGTTAAAAAAGATATGTAAGGAAGTTTTGCATCACTTAATTGAGAAAGTTTTGCAGAAACCTTTGCCATTTGCATTAATGAAAGACCAGCTTCCATCATTCTTGCACCACCTGACTTTGAAATGATCATAAAAGGTGCATTCAAAGCAATTGCCTTGTCAATTCCTCTTGCAATTTTTTCCCCCATCACACTACCTAATGAACCACCAATGAATTTAAAATCCATGGCTGCAACGACCAAAGTTTCGCCATTTGATTTACCGTGTGCTACTTTAATAGCGTCCTTTAAACCTGTTTTGTCTTGTGTCGCTTTAACACGAGCAGGGTAGGGTTTAGTATCATTAAATTTTAATGGATCGGCAGAATATAATCCTTTCGCAATTTCTGTGTGCTTTCCTTCATCAAAAAGAATGTCAAAATATTCATCAGAACTTAATCTTTCATGGTGATTACAAGTTGCACAAACCAATAAGTTTTCAGCATGGTCGTCTCTTGAGATCACTGTTTTACAAGTTGGACATTTGTACCAAAGTCCTTCAGGTGTTTCTTTTTTATCTGCGGTAGATGTTGTTATACCGTCTTTAGATCTTTTAAACCAAACCATATTTTAATTTTTTAGGCAATTGTAATTTCATCATTTGCGTACACTTCTTGTACTAATTTGATGATTTCAACACCTTCGTTCATAGGTTTTTGGAAAGCTTTTCTTCCTAAAATCAAACCTTGACCTCCAGCTCTTTTGTTTACAATTGCAGTTTTAACCGCTTCTTGAATATCAGATTTACCATCACCAGTTGAAGCTCCTCCCGAGTTAATTAAACCATTTCTTCCCATGTAGCAATTTGCTACTTGGTACCTGCATAAATCAATTAAGTTATCAGAACTTAATTCAGAATACATTTTTGGATGAGACTTACCAAAGCCAATTGCAGGGTAAGCACCATTCAATGTCGGTAATTTTTGTTTAATAATATCGGCTTGAATTGTTACGCCTAAGTGATTTGCTTGTGCAGTAATATCTGTTGAAGTATGATAATCTACTCCATCTTTTTTAAATCCATTGTTTCTTACATAACACCATAAAATGGTTGCCATACCTAACTCATGCGCTCTTTCGAATGCTTGTGCAATTTCAACAATTTGTCTTTCTGATTCTTCAGAGCCAAAATAAATTGTAGCCCCAACTGCAGTTGCTCCCATGTTCCAAGCATCTTCTACTGAACCAAATTCAATTTGGTTAAATGTGTTTGGGTATGATAAAAATTCATTGTGATTTAACTTCACAATAAAAGGTATTTTATGTGCATATTTTCTAGCACATGATGCCAATACACCAAATGTAGACGCTACGCCATTACAACCCGCTTCAACAGCTAGTTTAACAATGTTTTCTGGGTCGAAGTACATTGGGTTAGGCGCAAATGAAGCACCTGCTGAATGCTCAATACCCTGGTCTACTGGTAAAATGGATAAATAACCTGTGTTCGCTAAATTACCTGTTCCATATAAGGATTGTAAACTTCTTAACACTTGTGGAGAACGATTTGTTTGTGCAAAACATCTGTCTACAAAATCACTTCCTGGCAAGTGAATCATTGATTTAGGAATGGTGTTACATTCATGGGCCAATAATGATTCGCCTTCTTTTCCTAATAATTCAATTATTTTATTTACACTCATTTTATTTGATAATTTAAATTTTGGGCAAAATTAGTAAAAGTTTTTTTTAAATCCGTCTTATTAAAAGTCTAATCTACATTAATTCCGATTCTTTCTTCTTAATCATCTCTAAAACCAAAGCCAATTGGTCTGATTCCGAAAGATAGGAATTATCTATTACAATGGCATCTTCTGCTTGAATAAGTGGGGAGATTTCTCTTGACATATCAACCCGATCTCTTTCAACCAAGTTTTGTTTTACTTCATCAAAATGGACATCATTGTTCTTTTGCTTTAATTCATTCAACCTTCTTTCTGCTCGAATGTCTACATCTGCAGTCATAAATAATTTTAAATCAGCATGTGGAAAAACAACTGTCCCAATATCACGCCCATCCATGACCACGCCTCCTGCTTTTCCTAATTGCTGTTGCATTTCAACTAACTTCTCTCTTACTTCTTTAATGGTACTTATTTGGCTGACTCTTCCTGATACCGCTAAGGACCTAATTTCGGATTCTACATTTTGACCATTAAGCATGGTCTCTGCCAACTCTTTTTGTTGGTCAAATTCAAAATGAATATGGATATGAGGTAGTTCAGCTAATACTTGTTTCATCAAAAAGTTCTTATCTTTCAATATACCTTGATTCATTAAGTGAAGTGTCACAGCACGATACATTGCTCCACTATCGACATATACATAACCTAGTTTTTTAGCGATTGCTTTTGCAATAGTACTCTTTCCACAAGAAGAATAACCATCAATTGCAATCGTTAGCTTTTTTTGCATAGTTTATATATTATTTGGAAATGAAAATCTATAACTTGTTCCATTTTCAGTTGTGCGGGTATAGGTCCCTTCCAATTGTTCAGTTAATGTTTCAATTAATTCTATCCCAAAAGAAGATTTTTCAGCACCGAAGTCCCAAGTTCCATTGTCTTGGTAATCAAATTCAATTGTATTATCTTTTTCATAAATTGAAATGCTTATCTCACCTGATTGCATTTCTTTAAATCCATGCTTCAAAGAGTTTGAAGTCAATTCGTTCAATAATAAAGCAAATGGAACCATATAATCAGGTGTAATAAACTTTAAAGTAGCATTTATATCCGTTTTTACAGGTATATTAACAGAGTAAGAACGAATTAATTCATCAGTCAAGGATTTGATATAAGCCGACAAATCAATATTTGATAAATCTTCTGTCTGGTATATTTTTTCGTGAATCAATGACATGGCAATTACCCTGTTTGTCGCTTCATTGAATTGTTTGATTACCTCAGGGTCTTCAATGTCCTTAGATTGAAGTCTTAATAAACTTGTAATTACTTGTAAGTTGTTTTTTACACGGTGGTGAATCTCTTTGAGCATAATAGATTTCTCATTATTTTGCTCATGCATAATTTTATTGTTGACCCTTAGTTTTTCATTGGCTGCTCTGTATTTTAAATTAGTGATATTTTGAGTTTTATAAAATAAAATCAATAAATAACAAATCATGATACCTCCAAAAACAACTGTTAATACATAGTCGATTTGTTGGGCGGCACTAAAAGTATTGATTGGCTTCAAATCAGGACTGATCACTATGAACTGATATAGTAATATGCCTATGAAATTGATAATCAAAGTAATTACGCCCCATAATAAACTAATTGCATAAAAGCTATAAAGTACAATTATTAATATCCAAATCATGTCCATATACCTATCGGGATTGAGCAGGTTGTAAATGTTGATTTGAACTAATATTGAACTGACGAATATGATTATTTTTGCAATGGTAAAATGCTTTCCGTACTTACGCATGTACCATATACCAACCGAACAAAGTACTAATACTGTGATGCAAACCCAAAAAGTTAAAGACCTAGATTCGAAATGTAAAAAAGCAAGAATGGTAAAAAAAATGGAGGTGAGGGCAACAATCCGATAGGATAAAATAAACATAGACTGGCTATGAAAATCTTTAAATTTTATTTGGGGGACTTTTAATATGTTCAACATTTAGGTCAAATATATACTTTAATTGTATAATTTTGATTTTTTTAAAGGCAATTTTTAATGAATAAAAACAAAATAGTTTGGATTACAGGAGCTTCTTCAGGGATAGGTAAGGCCATAGCAGAATCATACAATAAAAAAGGTGATTTTGTCATCCTTTCATCTCGAAATCAGGAAAGTTTGGAAGCGGTTCAAAGTGCCTTGAGTACCCCGAGTAATTCATTTGTACAACCATTAGATTTAACGGAAATCGCATCATTTAATCGCATTGTTGAACAATTAATTGCAAAGTTTGGTAAGATTGATATTTTAGTAAATAATGGCGGTGTTAGTCAACGTGGGACAGCTGCTGAAACAGCATTAGAAATAGATAGAAAAATAATGGAAGTAAATTATTTTGGAAACATTGCATTGACAAAAGCCATCTTACCTTATTTTCAAAAACAACAAGCTGGGCATATTGTGGTCATTTCTAGTATTGCAGGAAAGTTTGGGTTTTATTTACGCTCAGCCTATTCGGCTTCAAAGCATGCATTACAAGGATTTTACGAAAGTTTATTGTTAGAAGAAGCTAAAAATAATATATTTGTTACCCTTGTATACCCTGGGAAAATAAACACCCCAATTTCACTTTCGGCAATTAATTCTTCAGGTAACCCAAATGGGCAAATGGACCATAATCAAAAAACAGGAATGCCAGCTGAAACTTGTGCCGCAATTATCATTAAAGCAACTGAAAAAAAGAAGAAATCAATTTTAGTAGGTAACAAAGAAATTAAGGCTGTTTATTTAAAACGGTATTTTCCTGCTTTATTTTGGCGCGTAATAAAAAATCAAAAACATACTTAATATTAATGGAGCATTCACCGATTGAATTTTATCAAAACAGACTTAGTAAATACAACCTTTCATTAAAAAAAAATAAGAAGCAATTATTAAGTTTGGCTTTACTTCGTTTGTTGATTTTTTTAGGTACTGGATTTGGTATTTACCTGACTTATCAAATAAAAATAGTACCATTTATTATCGCTTTTGTTGGCTTGGTAGTCTTTTTAAGGCTGGTGGTAATCCACACCACATTAAAAAAGAAAGCTGCTTATTTAAAAAACTTAGTTTTTATTAATGAGAATGAAATGGCGTATATTAACAAGGGTAAATTGGCCTACGCGAACGGGGAGGAATTTATTGACCAATCTCATTACTTCGTGGCAGACATAGATGTTTTTGGTAAAGGTTCTGTTTTCAATATAATTAATCGTACACACTCTTTAGAGGGTAAGCATCAATTAGCCTCATTGTTGAGTGCGAATGATATTGAAGAAATTGAAGAAAAGCAAGCTGTAGTGAAAGAATTGGCTGAGAAAGCGGATTGGCGACAAATGTTTCAAGCGAAAATTAATACCATGGAATCCACCATTTCTCAAAATGTGGTCATGAATTGGTTAAAATCACATCAAGCAATTGTTCATCCTTCATTCCGAATTATCAAATATATATTTCAAGTGTTAACAGTTGTTTTTTTAGTAGGTTATATCTTTGACTTCATCAATTATTTGCCTTTACTTATTCTGTTTTTTGTTGGTTTATTTGTATCTGGAAAATATGTGAGTAAAATCAATAAGTTTAATGTACACATCACTGAATTAAAACAAGTTTTTAACTCTTATGCAGACCCCATAGCAAGCATTGAAGCAGAAGTGTTTAACACCCGTATGAATCAAGCGGAGCAACTTAATATCATGAAGGATGGTGAAAATGCATCCAAATTAATTCAGGAATTCTCTAAGTATCTCAATGCATTAGATCAAAGAAACAACATACTTTTTGCAGTCATTGGAAATGGCTTTTTATTGTGGGATATTAGTCAAGTACATAAAATTGATACTTGGTTGAAAGCCCATGTCAATGACATAGAAAGCTGGTTCGATTCCATCACTTATTTTGAAGCCCATAATAGTTTGGGGAATTTTGCATTTAATCATCCAAGTTTTGTTTTTCCAACAATTAATCAAAAAAGTGAAGCCATTATTCAAGCAAAAGATTTGGGTCATTTGATGATAGATAAAAATAAAAGAGTCGCCAATGATTTTAAAATAGCAGTGAACCATTTTGATATTATTACTGGTGCAAATATGGCTGGGAAAAGTACTTTTTTAAGAACAGTTGCGCTCAGTATCGTAAGTGCAAATGTTGGTTTGCCAGTTTGTGCTTCATCATTTGAATACAACCCAATATCATTGATTACAAGCATGAGAAATAATGATTCCTTACAGTCGGACTCTTCTTATTTTTATGCTGAGTTAGTAAGATTAAAGACCATTATAGATGCCATTGAAGAAAAACCTTACTTCATTATTTTGGATGAAATATTAAAAGGAACGAACAGTAAAGATAAGGAGCAAGGTTCGGTTCAATTAATGCATAAGTTAGCCAAATCAAGTTCAGCTGGAATTATTGCCACACACGATTTGGGCTTATGTGAAATAGAAAAAGATTTAAGCAACATTAGCAATTTGTATTTTGATGCCGAAATAGTAAATGATGAATTGTATTTTGACTACCGTTTAAAAGCCGGGATTTGCCAAAATATGAATGCTTCATTTTTATTAAAGAAAATGGAAATTGTTTAATTAAAAAGTACTGATTTCTTCAGTTAGTTTTTGTCTTGCATAAATAGAAGCGTACACACCATTTTGATTCAATAAAGTCTCGTGTTTGCCTGATTCTACTATGGTACCTTCGTCGAGTACTAAAATTCTATCAGCATACTTGATACTTGAAATTCTATGACTAATAATAAAGGAAGTGCTGTCTTTTAATTTATTTTGAATTGCATTTAAAATCAACTCTTCAGTTTCATTGTCAACAGCAGACAAGCAATCATCAAATATAACAAATTCAGGATTTTTAATTAAAGCCCTCGCAATGGAAATTCTTTGTTTTTGTCCACCCGATAAGTTAATGCCTCTTTCTCCTAATTTGGTTTCGTATTGATTAGGGAATGATAGTATAGCGTCATGTATTCCAGCTGCTTTTGCAGCTTCAAAAACCCTTTCATCATCAATTTCTTCTTCTTTCAATCCAAAAGTAATATTGTTTCTTATCGATTCTGAAAACAAAAAGTGCTCTTGCGGAACATAACCAATAATACTCCTCCAGCTATCAATGTTTAATTCATCTAAATTTTGATTGTCAATTTTTATGCTGCCTTCGGTTGGATCTAATAAACGAAGTAGGAGGTAAGCAATGGATGATTTGCCTGAGCCAGTCCTTCCAATCACACCTATGGTCTCTCCCTTATTGATTTCAAAATTAATATCAGATAAAGCCCTCACACCGGAATTTTCATAAACAAGACCTACATTTTTAAAAACAATACTTTTTTTAAAGGTTGCGGGTGCTGATGAAGGATTGATAATTTCAGGCGTTTCTTTTAAAAATTCATTGATTCTTGTTTGGGAAGCTGCGGCTCTTTGAATTAAAGAAGTTACCCAACCAACTGAAGCAAAAGGCCAAGTTAACATATTGATGAAGATGACAAATTGAGCAATTTCTCCGGCGTTAATAAGTCCAGCTCGGGCTTGTAATATTCCCAAATAAATAGTGATAATGTTACTCAAACCAATCAAAAAGATGATGGTTGGCATGAAGAGGGCCGAAGTTTTAGCCAAAGAAACAGAAGCGTCTTTGTAATGGACGGCTTGTACATTAAAGTTTTTAATCGATTCTTTTTCTTTAATATAAGATTTAATGACGCGAATTCCAGAGAAATTTTCTTGTACAAAAGTGGATAGTTTTGATTGTTCTTTTTGTACCAGGGTACTTTTTTTATTTAATTTAAAACTAACAAAATAGATTAAAACTGACATGATTGGTAAAGGTGCTAATACATATAGTGTTAAAATAGGACTCACCCTTAACATGACAAAAATGATGAGGCCCGACATAATTACCAAATTAATGGTATACATGATTCCCGGTCCCAAATACATACGCACCTTAGAAACGTCTTCACTGATGCGATTCATCAAGTCACCTGTCGCATTTTTTTTATAAAAATTAAAGGAAAGCTTTTGGTATTGGTCGTATACTTCATTTTTTAAGTCATATTCGATATAACGCGACATTTTAATGATGGTTTGGCGGGTATAAAATAAAAATATACCTTTTAATAAGGAATACATGACGTATAAACCAGCACTCATTAAAGCAATTTTTAATATATTCCCCAGTATAATGTCTCCATCACTTAAATCAGAAGTGACTAAATTATTGATGGTGTCTTTCACTACTCCAGGCATCATTACACCAAAAACATTCGATATAAAAATGAATAGGATACCAAGCAATAGATACCTTTTATATTTGAATAAAAATTTGTTTAAATAATAGAGTGAAGACATTTAATTGATTATTTTTGCAACAAAATTAATCAAAAGTAAACATCAATTAGTCTATAAAAAAATAAACTTACATTTTATGTTCGAGGTAAAAGATATAAAAGAAACTGAATTTGCGAACAATCCTGTAATCGAAAGGATGACGCAATACAACCATGAGCAATTACTTTTTTGTAATGATAACGCTACAGGTTTAAAGGCTATTATTGCGGTACACAATACCATTTTAGGACCTGCATTAGGTGGGACAAGAATGTGGCAATATACAAATGAGCTTGAAGCTTTGAATGATGTCTTAAGATTGTCACGTGGAATGACTTATAAAAATTCAATTTCTGGATTGAATTTAGGCGGTGGTAAAGCAGTAATTATTGGAGATTCTAGGACGCAAAAAAACGAAGCACTTTTCAGAAGATTTGGAAAATTTGTGCAAAGTTTAGGCGGGAAATACATTACAGCAGAAGATGTTGGTATTTCTCCACAAGATATGACTTGGGTAAATATGGAAACTGATCATGTAGTTGGTTTGCCTGGAAAGAGTGGTGATCCTTCACCTGTAACTGCCTATGGTGTTTATATGGGGATGAAAGCAGCTGCTAAAGCCCAATACGGTTCAGATTCATTGACAGGTAAAAAGATTGCTGTACAAGGTGTCGGACATGTTGGAGAGTATTTAGTAAAGAATTTAGCCAAAGAAAATGCTGAAATCTATATCACTGATATACACGGAGAAACCTTGAAAAATGTTTCAGATAAATACGGTGCTAAAGTGGTTGGATTGGAAGAAATATATGACATTGATATGGACATTTATGCACCATGTGCATTGGGTGCAACGATCAATGATGATACTTTATCTCGTTTGAAATGTTCTATCATTGCGGGTGCTGCAAATAATCAATTACAAATTGAAAGCGTACACGGTGAGATTGTAAAATCTAAGGGTATTTTATACGTTCCTGATTATATGTTAAATGCTGGTGGAGTAATCAACTGTTTTGCTGAAGTAAAAGGATTAAGTAGCGAATGGGCTATGGCCAAAGCAGAAGATATTTATGAAACTAGTTTAAATATTATTAACCGTTCTCAAAACGAAGACTTGCCTACATATAAAATTGCAAATGCCATGGCCGAGGAAAGAATTAATGCAATTGGAAAAGTAAAATTACCATTATAATGTTAAACAGAAGACATTTAAGAATTAAAACATTACAAATATTATATGCCTTCTACCAGACAGAAGACGCGGAATATAAAAAATTTGAAAAGGAGTTATTTGGTTCCATGAGTAAAATGTATGATTTGTACATTTACTTTTTATTGGTGTTTGAAGAGTTAGAAGGATTTGCTTTTGAGAGAATTGAAGAAAGAAAACTTAGAAGAGTTGCTAGTGAAGCTGATTTAAAACCTAACACTAAATTTATTGACAACAGAATCATTAAATTACTGAAAGAAAACCAAGATTTAAGAGCCAAGTCCGAAGCAAGAAAAATCAATTGGAGTTCTGCAGAAAAAAATGACCTGATAAAAAAGATGTTTTTGGCCATCACAGAAAGTGAAATTTTTGAAACTTACATGAGCAGTGAGGAGAAAAGTTTTGCAGACGACAAACAATTCTTGATTGAGCTGTTTAAAACTGAAATTGCTAATTTTGGCCTGTTACATGATTTTTTAGAGAACGAAACAGTTTACTGGCAAGACGACATTGATTTGGTTTGTTCTATGGTAATAAAAACCATTAAAAACGCCGAAGAGCATGAACTTGAAGATGAAATAAACCTCCTTCCTCTATTCAAAGATGAAGAAGATGAAGTACGTTTTGTTGAATGCCTAATGAGAAATATTGTAGACAGGGATGAGGAGAACAATGAATTGATTAATAATTTGACCAAGAACTGGGATTTGGAAAGAATCGCGAAAATGGATATCATTATTTTAAAAATGGCGATTACCGAATTAATCGTTTTTCCTTCTATTCCTGTAAAAGTAAGTTTAAACGAATACATTGAGATTGCAAAATTTTATAGCTCACCTCAAAGTAAAGTATTTATCAATGGTGTTTTAGACAAATCAATTGTTGTGCTCACTAAAGAGGGATTAATTAAAAAATCGGGTAGGGGACTACTCACATAAAACAATAATATGAAACTAATTACATTTATTATTTTAACCACGTTAATAACTGCATGTACGAGTAATGCAGGTCAATTAGCTGAAGACAGAAAAGAAAGTTTTGCGGCTTTATTGGACCAACCAACAACAATTAGCTTCGAGGAAGATGCTTTTGATTTTGGTAAAGTGGTGGATGGGGATAAAGTAAACCATACATTCAAATTTACAAATACGGGTGAACAGAGTTTGGTATTGATTGATGTGAAAGGTTCATGTGGTTGTACCGTACCTGAAAATTGGCCAAAATCACCAATTCAACCTGGCGAATCAGCACAAATTGACGTGACTTTTGATTCGAAAAATAGAGTAGGAGTCGTTAGAAAAACAGTAAGAATTCAAGCAAATACAAATCCTTCAGTTACCACTTTAACCATTACCGGTGAAGTAACTGAAAAAATTTAAATACAAATAACATGAGATTAAATTTATTACAAGCTGCCGCAGAAGGTGGAAGTACATTACAACAGTTTTTACCATTGATATTAATTGCAGTGGTATTTTATTTCTTTATGATCAGACCACAAATGAAAAGATCGAAAGAAGCTAAGAAGTTTAGAGAAGGTTTAGCAGTTGGCGATAAAGTAATTACATCAGGTGGAATTCACGGAAAAATATTAGAAGTAACAGATACCAATGTATTACTTTCTATTGAAGGATCTGCTAAAATGAGAGTTGAAAAAGGTTCTGTAACTAGCAATGAGTCTGAACAATTGGCTAATAAAAAATAAACCAATTTGACAACATTTAAAACCCAGGCAATTTTTGTCTGGGTTTTTTGTTTTCAAATGAATTTTAAGAAATGGTGCTACTTAACTATTCAAATTTGTAAGCATATATTTAAGTGTGGTAGACAACCCTTTCTATTTGATTTTTGTACTAAAATAAAAATGATGAAGGTTTTATTAATGTGCATTTTCATGGGGGTACTTGCTATGACAGCATGTTGTAAAAAATACGTTCAATCACCTAGTATTCAAATTTATTACCCAGTTATTAATAAGGATTCATATTTCCGTGAAAAAATATTTGAAAGTAATGATTCATTCAGACAGTATGATTCCGAATTATTGACAACTGTTGCCTATGACTTTAAAAATTCAATTGCTGTTTTTCAAGGTGATTTCGCTCATGTCATCCAAGTTTTCACCAAAAACATGGACAGTATAAATGGAGCAGACCAACTATTTTATTCTGACACTATTTCAAATGTGAATTTTAAATTGACAGGAAGATGTAATCAAAAAATTGCTGATTTTTACTACCATCACAATGGAAAAAGAAAAACTGAAGGTACTATTTATAAGTAGTTATTGATAATCCTTGATTTCATTACTAACTAGTAAACATTCAGTATTTACTGTGCTAATCTAGAAACAAATCTTTTCGAATTCAAATTCAAATTGTGATACAATGAATGTTTCAGCATTAACAATAAGAATCACTCAATTTCAAATTCTGTATAACAGTCTCTAATTTCTGTGATATAATTGCCTTGAGGGCTGTTGAAATATGCACCAACTGTCGATTCTTTAGTGGAAGAAATGTATATTTTACCCACGTTTTTACAAGCTTTTTCTCCAGGTAGAATGATGGAGCTAAAATCTGAGCAGTTCCAGCAGTAAAATACAGTGTCTTTTCCTACATTTCTCACACACATTTCAGCATTTTCGCAATCCACTTCTTTGACACAACTTACCATTAGCAATGTAAAGGCGATAAGCGTAGAAAATCCTTTTATAATGCTCATATATTCTTTATATTTAAATTACCTACTGCCAAAAATTGCGCTTCCTACGCGTACCATGGTGCTTCCTGCTACAATAGCTAATTCATAGTCACCACTCATGCCCATGGAAATTTCTTTAAAAGCTTCATTGTTTTTAAATAAACCATTTTTTAAGCTGTCAAAGATATTTTTTAAGTGATTAAATTCAGCGCTTACTACTTGAACATCTTCAGTAAAAGTTGCCATGCCCATTACGCCGGCTATCTCCACATTGTTTAAATCCTTAAATTGTACATCTGCTAACATTTCGTCAACTTTAGCCGGATTAAAACCAAATTTGCTCTCTTCTTTTGCTATGTGAACTTGTAATAAAACAGGAATGATGCGATTGTTTTTAATGGCTTCTTGATTGATTTTTTTTAAGAGTTTAAAACTATCAACGGCATGAATCAAACTGACAAAAGGAGCAATGTATTTTATTTTATTGCTTTGTAAATGTCCAATAAAATGCCATTCAATATCTTTTGGTAATTCTTCGTGTTTTTGGGCCATTTCTTGGGCCTTGTTTTCACCAAATATTCTTTGCCCAGCTGCATAAGCTGCTTGAATCAATTCAATGGGTTTGGTCTTTGAAACCGCCACTAATTTGACCTGAGCAGGAATACTTACTTTTATTTTTTTAAGTGCTTCGGCGACCATTTTATTCTGTTTCTAATGGGTAAATGGTCAAACCAGATCTTAATTTTGGCTCAATCCAAGTTGATTTTGGTGGCATAATCAAATTGGCATCTGCCACATCAATTAATTGCTTTGGCGAAATTGGGAATAAACCAAAAGCAACTTTCGCAAAGCCTTTATCAACCATTTTTTTTAGTCCTTTCATGCCTTTATCTCCACTTACAAAATCTATGCGCTCATCTTCTTTTAAGTCTTGAATATTCAAAATTGGTTTTAAAATTAAATGGGTAAGAATATAAGTGTCTAAACACTCAACTGGATGACTGTGGTTAATAAATTCAGGTTTTGGTGTTAATGCATACCACTTTTGATCAAGGTACATGGAGATTTCTCCAGCTCGACTTGGGGCATAGGTTTTACCTTCCTTTTCAGTGATGGAAAACGTAGCTTGAATGGCTGTTAAAAAGGCAGCTGTTTGATGTCCATTTAAATCTTTAACAATTCGATTAAAGTCTAAAATATTAAGTTTTTGGTCAGAAATAAAAAATGCCAGGGCATGTTGATTGATCTTGCTTTTAATATCACTTTCTTCGTAGTACCTAGCAGAAGAAGCGCAACGGTGATGACCATCAGCAATATAAGTTTCTTTTACTTCTTTAAAATTTTCTTGAATGCTTTGAATGGTTTCAGGATTATCGATTACCCATAATTCATGTTTTACCCTATCGGTTGTTGAGTATTCGTATTCTGGTCTTTCTTGGGTTTGGGCAATTAATAATGCGTTTAATTTTTCATGGTGTTTATGAAACAACAATACCGGTTCCGCATTGAAACCAACTGTTTTCAAGTATTTTGAAAAAGTGGCTTCTCTTTTGGTGATCGTTTCTTCGTGTTTTTTAATGTTCCCAGCTTTGTATTCATTCAAGTCGGCACCTCCAATAAATCCAAAATAAACATTGCCATCTTTGGTCTGTTTGTAAATATAAATCGAATCCTTTTTGTCTTGAATAAAAATTCCATCCTCGAAAAATTCGTTAAAGCGCTCTTTCACACGCAAAAATCTTCCTTTTGTATTTGGCTTTGTTTTATTCTTTTTATGAAATTCTGGATTAATGATATGAATAAAAGTATAAGGATTTCCTTTTAATTTAGCCGCTAACATACGTTTTGAGTAGGCAAAATATGGACGAGAGGCTACCAATTGTACTTTATCTCTTACTGGCCGAATTGCTTTGAATGGAATGATATTGGTCACAATTATTTTTTCTTGCGAATATAAAATAATTAATAATAAGTGAAGGGTAGATTTTATTTAAAAAAAATTAATAAATTTGGTCAACAACAACCAACTACTTATATGAATTTTACGAAAGATACCAAGGGGAATTATACGGTTATTCAATCGAATGTTGAAAAATTAGACGCAACCAATGCTTCTGAGCTTAAAAGTGAACTGGTTTTGCTAAATAAAAACGCAGTTAATTCAATTATACTTGATTTAAATAAAACTAAATATTGCGATTCTTCAGGATTGAGCGCTATATTAATTGGTAATCGCTTATGTAAGGATTCAGGTGGGGTTTTTGCCATATCGGGATTACAAGCCAATGTTGAAAAAATGGTTAAAATTTCTCAGTTAGATAAAGTATTAAATATTCATGGAGATTTAAAAGCTGCAGCTAGTTTTGTCGAGTCAAATTAAATAGTTTTAATTTTTATTAAATCATGTTGTCTTCCAAATTTATTCAGGAATTGGAAAAAGTACTCTCTGCGGATTGTATCTTTAAAGGAAAGGAAGACTTAAACAAATACAGTAAGGACGAAACGGAAGACCTTAGTTTTTTACCATCCTTGGTTTTAAAACCAACTTCAACCAAAGCGGTTTCGCAAATCCTGCAGCTTTGTCATCAACATCATATTGCGGTTACACCTCAAGGTGCACGAACAGGTTTGAGCGGTGGTGCATTGCCTTTATATGGAAGCATTGCTTTGTCCCTTGAAAAATTCAATAAAATTTTATCGATTGATGAAGACAATTTGCAAGTCACAGTAGAAGCTGGAGTTATTACCGAAAACCTTCAAAATGCAGTGCTTGAAAAGGGACTTTTTTACCCACCAGATCCATCCAGTAAGGGTTCTTGTTTTATTGGGGGGAATATTGCCGAAAATGCCGGGGGGCCAAAAGCGGTTAAATATGGTGTGACAAAAGACTATGTTTTAAATTTAGAAGTTGTTTTAGCCAATGGAGCAATTATTTGGACGGGTGCCAATGTATTAAAAAATGCTACGGGCTATAATTTGACACAGCTCATTGTTGGGTCCGAAGGAACTTTAGGAGTTATTACAAAGGCTGTTTTAAAGCTGATTCCTGCGCCTAAAATAAACAAACTACTATTGGTGCCATTTCGAGAACTAGGGCAGGCTTCGGCAGCGGTTGCCGCAATTTTTAAAGCGGGGATTACCCCAAGCGGTCTTGAATTTATGGAAAGAGATGCCATTTTATGGACCATGGACTTCATGAACGATCAATCTTTGAACATTCCAGCAGATATAGAAGCACATTTATTGATTGAAGTTGATGGAAATGATGACCTAGTTTTGATGAATGAATTAGAAACCATTTTGGCTGTTGTCGAACAATTTGATTGTGGTGAAGTATTGTTTGCCGAGGATGAAGCCCAAAAGGCAAAACTTTGGCAAATTAGAAGAAAAGTGGGTGAGGCAGTAAAAGCACACTCCATTTACAAAGAAGAGGACACAGTGGTGCCTAGGTATGAATTACCAACATTACTGAAAGGAGTTAAAGAAATTGGGAAACAATTTGGTTTTAAGTCTGTTTGTTATGGTCACGCTGGGGACGGCAATTTACACATCAATATTATTAAAGGAGATTTAAGCGACCAAGCATGGAACAAGGATTTGTCTGTTGCAATCACAAAAATATTTGAGCTTACATATTCATTGGGTGGCACCATTTCTGGTGAACATGGAATAGGACACGTCCAAAAAAACTACATGAACATAGTTTTTAATCAAACGCAACTTGGTTTAATGCAGGCTATAAAAATGAGCTTTGACCCTAAAGGTATTCTCAATCCAGGTAAAATTTTCCCGGATAATTAATCATGCTTATTATTTCATAATTAATACGGTTCCCTTAAACTCGTATCTTTTATCAACTGAAATGTCAATGGCAGTAATGGCCCAAACATAAGTGCCATCCATTACATGGTCGCCACTCAACATGGTACCGTCCCAAGATGCTTCTGCATCAAAAGACTCCCAAACTATTTCTCCCCACTTATTAAATATTTTCAAGTTATAATCGTATACATCTATCCCTTCAATATAAACACGCCAATTTTGGTTGAATTTATCTTGGTTTGGTGTAAATACATTGGGAGCATAAATAATCACATCACTTTCAACTACCACTTCGTGGCTAACAAAATTAGTACAACCAAAATCAGAAGTAGCTGTTAAGGTAACAGGATATTTAGCCGGTACTCCATCAGGATAAGCTACTTTTTGGTTAACCGCAGTAGAAAAATCAGGTGTTCCAAAAGGAATTTCCCAATAGTAAGTGTAAGAGCCAATGGTTAAATTAGTTAAATCAACAGTTGGATTAAACATGGTGGTTGGGTTCGGACTGATATAAAATTCAGGATCTGGAATTGGGTGGGCTTCAAAAAATGCATATTTAGTAATTTCATCTTTACAACCTTCACTCGATTCAACATACAAAGTAACATTATAAGTCCCTGCTTCATAAAAAGTATGGGTAGGTGTTTGGCTATTGTATTTTTTTCCTTCAATGGTCCAAACTACATTACCCACTAAACTTGGGTCAGTAGTAACAAAAAGACCGAATACACCAGGGACACAAGCTTCATACTTGTTATTCAACGCATCAAAATCGGCAACAGGTACTTGGTTCATGGTATATGTTTTACATGCTGTTACAGGTGTTGTTTCACAAGCGTCAGTAACAGTAACACAATAAGTAGTTTGTACGCTTGGTACGGCTGTATAAATGGAAGTAATAGCACTCGTCAAGTTTCCATTTGCCGTCCAAGCAAAATCATAACCATTTAATCCTCCAGCAGCTTGAGTTACATTCAAGGCAGTACTATTGTCACCAGGACAAACTGAAGTATCTGAATAATTAAGTGTAAAAGTAATTGGGTCATATAAGTAAGTAGTTACAGTCAGCGTGTCAGATGAACATGTATTTTGATTCAAAGCATATACACTTACAGTAGAGTCGCTAATTGGTAAAATTGATTGTACAGGACTAAAAGAAGGTGTATGTGACCAATTGTAATTAAAAAATGTTCCATTAATTGCATTGGCAGTGTGTGTGGCAGTTCCATTCTCGCAAACTGTAGTATCAGCAGAAAGGGTTAATATAACAGGAAGTGGATCAATTAAAACGGCAACTGATGTAAAGGTACAACCAGCGGCATCTCTTGAAACCACATTATACGTTCCGGCACCTAAGTTTCCAAAAAAGTTAGATGTTTGATAATTTACACCATTATCAATACTATATTCTACTGCGCCTATCGTTCCAAATGAAGTAATATTGATACTGCCATCTGTATAGCCATTACAAGTAGGGTGGGCAATGACTTTGGTATGGTTTTCTGTGGAAAATACTGCGGTCAATGAATCTTTAACTGGTGGACAAACGCCCGCAGTATCGGTTTCATTAAAATATACCTTATAAAAACCAGGGTTGTTCGCAACAATAGTCGGACTCAGATTTGTATTATTTGGTAAAAACAAAAATCCACTTCCAACACCAGCTGGATAGACAAAACTCCAATGGGCTGTTGTATTCGTATTCGCTAAGGAGGCAGATAAAGCCATAAAGGTTCCTGTACACACCGTATCATCCACACCTGCATAGGTTGGATTTAAAGGTGTATTTACATTGATAGTTGCGGTGTCAGCCCATGAACTATCTGGTGATGTCCAAGTAACGACATAAACTGTAGTATCCAAAGGTGAGAAATTGATAGTTGGCATATTAATCACCACATTGGTCATAGGATTTACAACCACAGAACCTGTATTCGCAGGTATTGAACTCGTATAATCAATTGTTTTAGTTTCCCCTAAACAAATAGTATGCTCTTGGTGAGAACAATTATCAACTTTTACGGTATAATCTTCAGTTTCACCATAAGTTTGATTATCACATGGCAGAATATTGGCGCCCCCTGTAGCATATTCAGATCTTACTCTCATTCTATATTCAGAACAAGTCGCATTTGCAGGTACCGTAAAAGTCCCTGTGAATGGATTAAAACCTGAATTAGGAGATTCATATACTTTTTCACCTGGATCATTAAAATCTAAATCTTGGTTCCAATCAATCCAAATAGAAAAGCCTTGTTGATAGATTGCACCACATTGTACAGAAAAACCAATTGTAGCACCTGGTGAAGTAACTACCATCATACCTGTGTTTTGGTAATTGTTTGGTAAAAAATTACAACCAGAATTCAAGTTTGAGATATTAGTAATACCACCAGTTGTAGAGAAGTTATTAATCAAATCGTTTGTAGAACCTGAATTACATACTGTGCTGTAAGTAGGAATACAATATCCACCCGCTTGTGCATGACTCGTGAAGCTAGCGAAAAGTATGGCAATCAATAAGTATAAGTTTTTCATTCTTTGCAATTTACAATAAGTTCCATATTAACACTGTTTTCAACGCCGTCAATCGCCTTGTGAAAACATCCTATTTCATATCCTAATTCTTTAAACCAATTTTTAAAGTTAGTTTCCGTTAAATTTTTAGAAGCTGTTGAAAAACAAAAGTAAGTACTACCAGTGTGATCTGTTCTAGAAGCTAAAATACCATCCTGCGCACTCATAAAAGCATCAATTTTTGCTGCTTCTTCATATGTAGAAATGGTTTTAATTTTAAGCTGAATAATATGTCTACCAGATGGTTGTAGGCTAGCGGTAAAGGAAAATAAAACTGCAACTAGTAATAAAAGCGCATATTTTTTCATAAAAACATAGGGTTAAAAAATATTTATACTACTAATATAACGATTTTTTATTTCCTATGGTTGCCTGTTTTTAAGCTTCCTTTGGTGCGAATCTATCTAAAATAATAAGAATCAGTATTCCAGCTAAAAATAAGGAGGTAGCAATTAAAATTTGCGGATTTGTAGATTGAAGGATTTCAAAGTGTTGTGGACTGATATTTTTTTGAATCAAAGGAATAATTTCTTCATTACTTTCACCTGCATGTTTTGTAAAAGTGCTAATGGTTTCTTTCCAAGGCCAAATTTTATTTAATGAACCGATTAAAAAGCCTGTCAATACTGCTATCACAACATTTTTTGATTTTTTAAACAAGTAGTTTAAGAACCTCGAAAAACTAATCAATCCAACAATGCACCCTAAGGCAAAAACTAAGATGATGGCGCCATTCGCCATAATCACTTCTGTGCTCATGGCTTTTAATCCCGATAATAAATTAGATAAACTTTCTAAAATTGTCGCATAAGCACCTAGTAAGACCAATATAAAACTACCTGAAACTCCTGGTAGAATCATGGCACAAATGGCAATACATCCACAAATAAAAATATACCATAGATTATTACTTTCGGTGAAAGGGGGTAAAATGGTAATGTAATAGGCAATTGCAGTCCCAATAATTAAAGCCGAAATTGTTTTTATATTCCATTTTTCCACCTTTTTACCAACCAACCATACAGAGCCTAAAACTAAGCCAAAGAAAAAGGACCATAAGGGTATTTCATGATTTTCTAATAAATAAGAAACCACCTTTGCTAGCGTCAACAAACTGGTAGCAATTCCTAGCATTAAGACCAAAAGGAAATTACCATTAACTTGTTTCCAAGCAGTTTTGATACCATCATTTTTAATAGTTTTAAAAAGTGATAGTTTTACATTACTTATACTTTCCAGCAATTCCTCATAAATGCCTGTAATAAATGCTATGGTACCACCAGAAACTCCTGGAACTACATCAGCAGCTCCCATGGCACAACCTTTGAGAAATAAGGTGACTTTCGCTTTACTTTTTCTCATCCTTTGCGGCCACTTGACGTAAATTAATAGAAATATCTTCTGGTAAATGTTCAAAGAAAGTATCGCCTCTTAAGCCTAATCTTAAACATTCTAATGGAATCACCTCATTTGGTGCAATATTTCCCAAATTAACATTTGGACCGAATAATTTGATAAACCATACTTGCTGGGTCTTTTGCGGAGCTTCCCACAAAATATCTTCTGGTTTAATTTTCGCAATAATTTTATTGATTAAGTATGTGTGTGCAGTGCCATTCGGACGAAATACACCTACATTACCACTTTCTCTTCCTTCTGCAATTACTTTCCAAGAACCAGCTTCCAATTCTGTTTGCATCATTTTAATCCATTTGGCTGGACTAATAATAATACCTGCATCTTTGGAACCTACTTCCGAAAGCACAGTTCTTGATTTAGCTAATTCACGAATGTATTCCAATTTTTGATCATGAGGAATCTCAATCGATCCATCAGAAACTTCACATAAGTCCATGTCATACTTATCACATAATCGTTGGTAGTCATCAAATTTGTTTCTAGCAATAAATGCCTCAAATAAGGTACCACCAAAATAAGGTCGAATATTGTGCTTTTTATATAACTTAATTTTTTCTTCTAATTCATTGGTTACAAATGCAGTTCCAAATCCGAATTTTGCAACATCCGTTAAATGCCCGTTGGCACTAATAAAATCTTCTGTCTGTCTAACGCTTAATCCTTTGTCCATCATCATGGTGATGCCATGGTTTCTTGGTTTTGCTGGTCGCTCGGGAATGTGTGGTAATTCAAAATTATTTGCCATTTTGCTTAATTATTTTTGTAAAATTTTTGATTAAATTATATTCAGGAAAACAAGCTTCAATTTCTTCAACTGTTTTTTCCTTTTCAGATGTTATATTATTTTTAAAAATTTTGAGTGCAGCACTTTGCTCTCCAATTTCCCACAGTAGTTTTACTTGAAACATTTGGGTTGGAATTGAAAGTGGGGTTTTTAAAGCCAATTGCTCAATAAAATCTAAGGCTTCATATATGTTATAAGCATATTTTATTTTAGCTATAATTTCAGCTGTATC
>CBDUKB010000015.1:0-23581 GCA_965367695.1 uncultured Putridiphycobacter sp. | reverse complement strand
TATAATCAATATCTTCGATTTGACCATTTAATTGGTATAAGTATAAATTAGCCGCGGTATTTATTTTCCACCATTCTTTCGCTGTGTAATTGAGTGAAGGTTCTAGACCATAAGAAGCTGAATTACCAATGTTATAAGGTCTTGAAATTAAAACTCCTTCTACATCTTCGTAAACTGTGGAGATTCTTGTAATGATATCACTTACAGTTCTCACATAAGCCTCCAAGCTAAAGAAGCCTTTTCTTGCAATGGGTTTGATATAACTTATTTCATAAGCATTGATGTATTCTGGTGTTAAATTCGGGTTTCCTGTTCTTACATTGTAAGGGCCTTCCCAAGTTACAAATGGTTCAAAATAGTAGCTTCTTGGTCTTTGAATTCTTCTTGAATAACTCACCAAAACTTGGCTCTTATTTTTTAAACTATAAGAGAAATGAGCAGAAGGAAACCAGTCCAAACGATTGATGTTTGCAAAATCAGTAAAATTGGTTGAAGTAATGGTTCTAAATGTATACTCGGCTCTTAAACCCACTTGATAGCCTAATGATTTAAATTTACCACTGAACATAGAATATGCAGCATGCACATCTCGGGTGTAAAATACTTGTGAGCTATATAGGGGCGTGAAGTCATACTTATTGGTGGTTAAATTTAAAACATAATTTTTACCATCATCCATACTTGATCCTAATTGTGATTGTAAACCGGCCTCAAATTTTCGGTCCTTATTCAATGGTAATTTGTAATCGACATTAAAGCGGTAAGAATCTGAAGGACCAACTTCTGTATATAAGTTACTTTGGATAATATTACCATTTCCATCATAAGAAGTGGTGGTATCGTTTTGGGTAACATCTACCAAGTTCATAATTGCCTTAAAAGAAATATTATGCTCTTTGTTTCTTTTGATGTTAAATTGATAATACAAACTAGAAGTGTTGTTAAAAAGTCCAATATAATTACCTTGATCAGTATTAAAAGTAGAAATCAATTCATCATTGACAAAGCTTTGGTATGCAAGGTTAGAATAAGGAACCATTAAACGATTGTTAAAACTTGTTTCCAATGCCAAAACGTGACTGTTATTAGGGGTGTATTGAAACTCAACACCAAAACCTTTAGATGAATTTTTCCAATCACTTTCACCATTAGATATTAATTTATTAGTTAATGTATCGTAAGTTGTAATTCTTTCTGTATAGTTCGTACTTGGTCTACTTCTTTGTCTGAAATTACCTGAAACATCAATGGTAAATTTTTCTTTCTTCAAATTCACAGCTATGTCTCCACTATAATTATTAAAAGTTCCGGCACTTAAATTACTCAATAAACTAATTCCTTCTAATTTACTTTTTTTTGTGATAATGTTGATGACCCCACTAGAACCTTCTGCATCAAATTTTGCTGAGGGATTGGTAATAATTTCAATGTCTTTGATAGTACTTGCAGGTATAATTGCCAAGGCATCACTGGGGTCCATTGCTGTGGGTATGCCATCAATTAATAAGGTAAAACTTGAGCTTCCTCTCAAACTTACATTTCCATCAACATCAACAGTGACAGAAGGGGCATTTTGTAAAATTTCAACAGCAGTTTGACTAATGTTGGTGTTTTGATCTTCAACATGCAATACTTTTTTATCAATTTCGTAAGTTACAATTGGGGCGTCACCAATTACTTCTACAGCATTAAGAACCGTAGGACTCATGGTTACATCTTTTAGTGTACTTGTTATGTTTTCTTCGCTTATGTTTACGTTAATAAATTTTTGATTGTAACCAACAAATGATAGTTTTACGGTGTAAGATCCTGGTTTTAAATCAGTCACAGAAAAACCGCCTTTGTCATTCGTGACCACTCCACCTGCCACATCTTCGGTGCCTTTGTTTAGGACTAAAACGGTTACATAGCCCATAGCTTGATTTGAAACGGAATCAATAACATTTCCAAATATTTCACCTTTCACTGCGTTCATACCTTGGGGTTTGCCTTGACTCCATGTACTGAAAGTAAATAAGCTAACGAAAAGAATACTTAATATTTGACGCATGTTTTTTTAATTTTTCTTTGTAGACTCCTAAAAACATAAAAGGTTTAAAGGAATATTGTTAATTTTTGTGAATACTATCTTTTGTTTTACGAAGAAGCAATCCTATTTTTGCAAAGATAAGTAGAAAAGAATAAAGACAAAAACCACTTATCCTATTTTTTGACGGGATTTAAGATCGAGCATGACAATGAATGCTGTTAAGCCCCAAACCGGCACTGTTGCTTTGTCGGTATCTAAATAATTATTCAAAAATCCGTGTGCAAAGTAGGTAATAAGTCCAAGGATGCATACCAATAAAATAATGCGCATGTTTGAAGGTGGTAACTTATTGTAGAGACTGATACCCGTGTAAATAATATATGCAACCAAAATTAACATTAACAGCATACCTATCAATCCTTGCTCAGCCAAAGGACCTAAGTATTCTGAATGGGCATTGCCTCTATTTCCAGAACTTGTAGATATAATGGTTAGGTTCCGAGATAATTGAAAAGGGGCATATACCATGGCATAAGTACCTGGTCCCCAACCAAAAATTGGTCTTTCTTGCCATAACAAAATAGCGGATGTCCACCTGTTAATTCTTTCTAAGTTAGAGGCGTCTGAAGTTATGTTCGCGACTGATTCTATCCTTTCATCTAAATTCTCAGTGGCATGTTCGGCATCATTTCTTTCAAGAGAATGTTGAATTTCAACAAAATTAAAAGCGATATAAGCAATGCCAACTAATCCTAGTATAGCTAGGAATTTAAACTTCACTTTGAATTTGATGAGTAGGAAGACAATTAAAGCACCAAAAATAGTCAACCATGCCGCTCTTGTATAAGACATAATGATAGCAACCGTAAATAGTGGTATTAATGCCCATAATATGGCTTTGGTATAACCATTTTTTCTATTTACCACATAAAGTCCGAATAGAATAGGGTAGACCAAAGCGAGAATAGCACCATAGGAGGTGTGATCTTTAAAAAAGGGAAACATCACCCAATGTCCAGAAGGTTCAGAAAAATCGTTTAAAGCATGATTAAAAAGTGTGTAGACTGATACAATGGCCATGGCTGAAATGAATAACCAAAGAAAATGATAAATTCTGTTTTCCTTCTCCGAGAAAAATACAATGCCGTAAAAATATATTGGCACAAAGAACCACAATTTGGTTAACAAAAATTTAAAAGAAACCAAGGGGAGTTCACTATTTATAGCAGTGATTAATATCCAGCACAATTGTAAAATGATTAAGATTGAAACTGGGTGTTTTAAAATAGCGGGATTGAAATGGTTATGTTTAATTTGATTCAATGTGATTAATAAGAGCATGCCGAACAAAATAGGTTCAGTCGGTAAAAATAAACCGACATTGGAAGAAACGAATTCTTCAATATTAACTGATAAGGGAGCAAAGAATACAATAAAATAAAAAAGCTTATCAAAATGATAAAAGGCAACATATATAAAAACCAAAGCAAAAGGTAACACGTTCAATAACAAATTGCCTTTAAATGTCAGATAGGCATTTGCAATGACAAATAATATTGCCAATACATAAGTCCAGCGGTTATGTAAAACAGCTTTCAAATTAAATTATTTTGAAGCCGCTTTTAATTCTTTGATTCTTTCGTTGGCCAACAATAGGAAAATTGTAAATACAAAGGCTGAAAAAGTAATGATCAATACTATGATAGAACGCTTTGGTTTGGCTTTTTTATCAGGCATTTCAGCATAACTGTGGCGGATGGTTTGTTGAATATTTGTTTTTGCATATTGTTTTGCTTGGTCGTTAACATCTAATATATTGGAATATCTCAGACTAAAAAATTCTGATAAATTTGAATAGATGTCATAATCTGGTCCATATACTTGGGAAGAATCAATTTTTTGTTTGATTTCTAAGGCCGTATTTTTATCGCCTGATTTTACTGCAGTAAAAAAGTTGGCATATAAATCACCTCTTTCATCTTTACTCACTACACCTGCTTTACTTAAGTTTTTTAACCTGTCGTTATAGTCACCCATTTCTTGACGGATTAAAGCAACTTCGTATTCTACAGCATGCATAGGTCCAACTGCTCTGGTACGAATCATTCTGTTCATCACTGTATCCACTAAACGAACAATGTCGTTTGCCATGTCCATTGCCATTTCTGGGTTTTTATCAAACACATCAATATTTATTGAATTGTAGCGAGTTCGAGAAAAAATAACATTGTCTTCGTATATTTTTTGAAATTCAAATTTTGGATTTGATTGGTCTTTTTCAATTTCATAATGCGTGTATAAATCATATGCATTCGTTAAACTGTCTCTAATTTCAGGAGAAACCAATACTTGTAACAACCGCTCTGCATCCGCTTCATCACCAAATTCTACTACTGAGCTTCTTGAATTTGAATTAAAGTCAACTGAGTTTGATTTGGTTGGGAAAACAATCGCTCTTGCCATATAATAATTAGGCATGATTAAAGAAATAGCAATAGCTATTACGAATGCAATACTGGTAACAATAATAATTGTTTTGCGCTTGAACCATAATAATTGCAACAATTCGTTTGAATTAAATGAAGTTGATTTGTCCATAATTAAAAATAAAATGCAAAAATAGAAAACTATCTTTTGTTTGGGTTGTTTTTATTGCGATTTCCTAAGGAACGTATAAATTATTCTTTTCTTACTTTTAGTCAATAAATTTTACTTTGCAGACTTTTTCAATGTCAGCAAAAGAGATATCGAGGTGGGTTACAAAACGAATTCTTCCTTTTCCAAATGCTGTCACTAAAATGTTTTCATTTTTAAATGCTTCAATATAATGTTTTTGTTTTGCTGAATCTTTTAAAACTAATACTACAATATTTGTAGTTACCGGTAATACTTCTGCCACCCAAGCAACTTGATTGAAGTGTTTTTCGAGCATGCTAGCATGATGGTGGTCTTCTTTCAATCTGTCAACATTATTTTTCAAAGCGAACAATCCACCTGCAGCAATAATACCTGCTTGACGCATGCCTCCACCTAAGTATTTCCTTACCCTTCTTGCTTGTTTAATGAAATCTTTTGTTCCTAATAAAACAGAGCCAACTGGAGCGCCTAAACCTTTTGATAAACAAATAGAAATACTGTCAAATGGTTTCCCATAGGTCTTTGGGTCAAGTTGATTTACTGCTAAAGCATTAAAAACACGTGCACCATCTAGGTGTAGTTTTAAATTGTTTTGTTCACAAAAAGTTTTGATTTTTAAAATGTCATTAAAATCATAAACTGCGCCACCACCTCGGTTTGCCGTGTCTTCTAAACTGACTAGTTTGGTAATAGGGTAGTGTATGTCATCTGGATTGATTTGATCATTCAATAACTCCGGAATAATTCTACCATTATTTCCTCTTATGAATCGGGGGGAGGCTTGGGAATTAATCATCATCCCACCGCCTTCATAACGATATATATGTGATTCTTCATGACAAATTATTTCATCTCCGGGTTGGGTATGTACCTTTAAAGCAATTTGGTTGGTTTGTGTACCGGAAGTACAATATAATCCGGCTTCAAATCCAAATAGATTAGCAGTGTACTGCTCTAATTCATTGATTGTTGGGTCTTCCACAAATACATCATCTCCCAAAGGTGCTTGTACCATAAAATCGAGCATTGCCTTGCTAGGTTTGGTTACCGTATCACTTCTAAAATCAATTGCCATATTTTATCTTAAAATTAAAGTTGTGAAGATAATGAAGTTTTTAAAATGAGAAATGGGTTTCAGGTTTCATTTGTTGGCGATTGGCTTTTAGCGTTTAACTGATGGCTTTTAGCTGATAGTAATTAGTTTTTTGGAATTTGGTTTTTTGGGTAGCAAGCCTTAGTTTTCGTAGTTGTAGAAGTTAAGGTGTTAGCATTGGAATTTAAGCTTTGCCATTTGCGTAGCAGGCACATGCTATTTAGTTCAAGACATGGCACTCATCACTATAACTCATAACTTGCAATTTACCTAACCACAGTCACCACACCTGTATCACTGTGTTTTTTATCCGACATGGATTCTATAAAATCGATTTTCCAAACGTAAGTGTCTTGTTCCACCAATTCAAAATTGTAAAGTCCGTCCCAACCTGCGGCAGGATCATATGATTCGAATACCAATTCTCCCCAGCGATTAAATATTTGCATGCGGAATTGGTAAATGTTTACACCAGATGTGAATTGCGGTTGAAAAAAGTTATTGATATTTCCAGAACCTGGACTAAATGCATTGGGGATGAAATATAAAATCTCGTCTTTTATAATAAGCAATGATTCATAAGTATCGAAGCAAGTTGAAGTAGCATCAGAAACTGTTAATATTACAGTGTAGTTTTTAGCAAATCCTGGATAGGTATGGTTTGGGTCTTCTTCAAATGAGCCAGTATTGTCACCAAAATTCCAATCGAAATTACTGGCTTTTTGTGATTGATTTTTAAATTGTACTTCAGGGTCTTGCAAAGGTGGTAGTTCTGGACTAAAGGTAAAATAAGCTGTAGGATTAGCAATTACGTTAAAATAGTCACTCATTAAAATTGAGTCCACACATCCAGCACTGGTTTCTAATTTAAAGAAAACCGAAATGGGTAAAGCGTTTTCATTGTCATTTCTAAAACAAAAGGAAGGATTTTGTTGTTTTGAAGTCTGACCATCACTTAACTTCCAAACATAGCTTGCATCATTGCCGTGTGCTGTTGCTCGATCAAAAAATTGGATACAATCTCCACTACAAATGGTTAATGGTACTGTATTAATGTCCGCAGCAAAATTTGAATAAATCACTACAGGTTTAGTAAGCTCATGTGTACATCCAAAATTACTGGTTACTTTCAAAGAGACGTTATAAGTGTTATTTACTTGGTAAATATTGGTGGGATTTATTTCAGTACTGCTTTGATTGTCACCAAAAATCCAGGCATGGTTTTGAATATTACCCGAAACAATACTTGAGTTACTCGTAAAATCAGCCACAAAACAATTGGTTACGGTACTAAAATCAGCAATGGGGTTCGGGTGAGAAATGTGATTTAAATAAGCGGTATCTGTACAGCCTGAATCTGAAACCACAATCAACTCAATTAAGTAAGTGCCAATTTGGTTGTATACATGACTTGGTTGTTGCGTGTTTCCTGTTGTGTTGTCCCCAAAGTCCCAACTATATGTTTGAATACTCCCGGAGGTAATATTCGAGGAATTGCTAATACTTATGGCGTCATTCACACAAGTGTCATTTACAGTAAAAGATGCAGTTGGATTTGGGTCAATGGTAATTTGTTTGATCAAACTATCCGAGCATCCTAATTCTGAAGCTGCAAATAAAGTGACATTGTATGTTCCTGGATTCAAATATAAATGAGATTCAAGTGAATCAAAAGCAACAGTATTATCACCAAACTTCCAATGCAATGAATCAATATAACTTCCCAATCCAACTGTACTCATGCTTTCAAAGTTGACAGAATCGGTAAAACAGTTTTCGTTAGTTATAAATGCGACAGTGGGCTTATCATATATGTTTACGATTAAACTATCTGAAGTTTGACAGCCTAAGTTTGTTTCTGCGGTAAATTTGACATAAAAAGTTCCGGAAGTATCATAAGCATAGGTAGGGTCTTCAACAAAAGCGGAGTCACCGTTTCCAAAATCCCAATAATGCTGTGCGATTGTATAACCTCCAATGACAAAGCTAGAGGCATCAAAAGTAATGCTATCGCCTAGACAGCCATTTCCTCCTGAATTCAAAAATGCATAAGGATATACTGATGGAATGGCTTCAAAATTTAACCCTTGACAATTATCGCTTAAAGTATACAGCGCCGTAAAATTACCAAGTCCGTATGGCGTAATATCTATGACATCATTAGTTTCACCAATTAAGGCAATAGAATCTTGATACCATTGCCAAGTTCCACCAGTTGTATCGATACTTGCTGTTAAAAGATAATCATTTGTACAGAAACTCCCGGTATCTGCTATTTGGATGTTATACAACTTACTGTACATTAAATCCAAACTATCAAACATAATTCGATTCCAATTGTAGGTAGTACCAGGATTTGTTACTGTAAAACAAGTTTGGGCCAAGGCAATGCCATAGGTTGGTACAGAAGGTGAAAAAGTAAAAGAAAAAGTATGCCAAGCACTGTCAAAAGGAACTGTTGGACTGATTGAGTCTAAAAGATACCAATCAGGGTCAGCACAATTTTGGTTTTGAATTGGAATATTATTACAGTCTGCGGTTCCCATCAAAGAAAAGTGAATTTGTTGATTCCAAGTACCATTCCAGTTATAGTTTCCCCAATTATTAAATGCATCAAAAGCCAGTGTGTATGTATTTCCTGGCATAAATGGGGCATTTAAGCAAGCGTTTGCACCTTGATTGTAATAATTATTGTTGTAATTATAATTATAAAACCCCATAGCTAAAAAACCATTGGGTACTGCTAAAGTGCATTGCTGAGGTATATTATAATATGTGTTATTGTAGTAATAGTTATCACAACTATCACAAGAGTTTTGATAATTTAAAGACCAATTATTGTACACTGTATTTGCGGTTGACCAATCATCCAAACAATTTAAATTATTGTTGTTATTGTAATAATAAGAATCGGGACAACATGAGGAATTATCAAAATTTGGATTGGGAATAGCTGAGGACCACTGTGCATTTAAACCAGCGCCACATTGACAATCGGGATCATTTAAATCAATTAAGCCATCTCCATCATCATCAATGGCATTGTTGCATATTTCTTGTGAATACAACGACAATTGCATTCCAATTATAAAAATGGTTCCTATAATTCCCTTTAGCATACTACTTGACTTATGATAAATACGTCTTTTAAAATTAAATGGTTGCCTGAGGGGTGAATAGTTTCTTGTATTTGAACTTTCATTAAAATCATTCAGCCTATTATCAACCAAACAATCACAATACTATTTAACCCTATTCCCAAAACGCATGGCTTTCACCATCCACCTTGGTAAACGTTTTTTAGCATCACGTTTCTTTAAGTCAAGGTACCAATTGAATTTTTTCATCAAAGGTACTTTGTGTGTTTCTACAAATTCTATCCAATTCCCATCTGGGTCTTCAATATATGAAAAACGACCTCCAGCTTCACCCATATCAAATGTGTCACCACTGTCAACAGTAAAAGGGAACCCTGCTGCTTCACATTCCTTTTTAAGTACATCCATTCCCCTTACATCAAAACACAAGTGAATAAAGCCCCAATCTCCCCAAAACCGATCTTTGAATATTTTAACTGGCGTTCTGTCTATGGCTTGTACCAATTCAATTTCGGTTGGCCCGAACAATTCTGAAAAAGGACCTTGTCTTTCTTTTTTATGCTTTAATAAAACCCTTCGGTATTGTTTCTCCCCTGAAGGCAGCCCCTTAAAACAATCGAAGGTTCCTGTTTCATCATACACCACAGTATCGTATTCTAAAATATCTCGGTACAATTTTAAAGATGCATCAATGTCAGATACACCAATTAAAGCGCCTGCAACTCCACCACAATTTGATGGATGTTTGGTATCCATTAACCAACCACTACCTTCAACAACATTAAAAATATTGCCATTTGGGTCCTGTACAAAAAAGTTTAATTGACCAGTAGGAGTTTTTTCGACTTTTCCTAGCAAATTAGCACCATTGGTTTTCATATGATCATATGAAGCATTGACATCTTTTGATTTAATGCGGCAAACATAAGTACCTAAATCACCTAACTGAATATCGAAATTTGCCTTATTAGTAGGTCTACTTGTGAATTGCCAAATTTCAAAGCCACCACCACCTTCCATTGAGATGGCTAAGGTAGCAGTTCTACTATGAACCGTGTCTCCAGTATAACGGGTCATCAATGGAGCTTCAGCAGCCTCTTCAAAAATCCGAACATCAGTGCCAAACATTTGTCTATACCATTTCCAAATTTCTTGAACATCTGGTACTCCAATTCCCATTTGTTGAATGCCGCATATTATTTTTTCCATTGTTGATAAATTTTTAAAGATGCAAATATAAAAAATTATTAGTTTGGATTAATAATTGATACTTTAGCCAATTGTTATTTATGAAATTATTTACTTTATTTCTTTTTATTCAATTATGTACTTTCGGGTTGTTAAGTCAGACTTATATTTATAAGGGGACAGGGAAGAATAGTAGAGATGTGGTTTTTACTATTGATAATAACAAAGTTTATCACGGAAGTGGGAACATAGGAAATACGGTAATTTACACCATTGAAAATAACAAGATTTATTTTGGAAATACTACTTCTTCTTTTCAGGTTGCTTATACCATAGATGACAATAAGATTTATAGGGGAAATTCAAAGTTCACTGATGATTTATTATATGCTATTTATGATAATAAAGTCTATAAAAGTGACTTTAGAAGTCCCATGGATTGTGTACTAACTTTTGATGATGCCAAGGTGTATTTTGGTGATTCAAATTTTAACAATAACTTGATTTATTCTTATTCAAATAATACGATTTATAGTATAGCAATTTTAGTTTGTATTTTGGGTCCTTATTAATATAATAAACTTTTATGAAACGTTTTTTAAACATTTTAATTATTTTGTCATCCTTTTACTCATACAGTGTTGAGGTGAGTTCTATTGCACCACAACAAATAGATGATGTAGTAAAAGTGAAAACTATCAATTTTGATCAAGTTTCAGGTGTGTTTTACCAAGATGAGGTGGAAAACTTTGTAATTGATTTCGATTTAAAACGCAATTATTCTATAGCTGTGAATGATTCAATTTACCCTACTTTAAGCAATGGATTAGTTCATGTTTCAGGCTTTAAATTAGGAGAACATACAATAGCCTTAGTGAAGGATGGTGAAAAGTCGATAAAAAAGAAATTTAAGTACAATAGAACCGCCCCATTATTTAAAAATGATGCGGTGGTTTTTGGTATTTTGTTTTTAGTCTTGGTATTAATTTTTAGGACTTCAGAAATGTCCATGTTTAAAAAGTTTTATGGCATTGTACCTGCATTATTATTGTGTTATTTTGTACCAGCAATATTAAATTCATTGAATATTATTTCTTCTGATATATCTAATTTATATTTTGTTGCTTCCAGGTATTTATTGCCAGCTAGTTTAGTATTATTATGTTTGAGTATAGATATTCAAGGTATCAAGCGACTTGGTGGCAAAGCAGTCATTATGTTTTTTGCCGCAACTGTCGGAATTATAATTGGAGGTCCCATAGCTTTGTACTTGGTTTCGTTAGCTGCTCCAGATGTGTTAACAGGTGGGTTATGGAGAGGATTATCGACTGTCGCTGGATCATGGATAGGTGGAGGCGCAAATCAAGCGGCTATGTTAGAGGTTTACCAGGCTTCAGATAAGTTATTCTCTAAAATGATTATTGTAGATGTAGTAGTGGCGAATATTTTTATGTCCGTTTTATTATTTGGTACTGGACAGGACAAGCGATTAAATAAATTTTTTAAAGCAGATGATTCGGCTATTGAAGCTTTAAAAGGCAAGATGGAAGCATTTCAAAAAAGTGTTGAAAAAGTGATGACATTTAAGTCACTTACCTATATGTTAGGAATTGTATTTGGATTAGTTGGTTTTGCACATTTGCTTTCAGGGTTTATTGCTCCAGGTATAGGAGAGTGGCTAGAATCAATTAAAGCAACATCACCAAATACTGCTATTTTATTCACTTCATTTGGAAGCGGTTTTTTCTGGTTAGTGGTATTGTCGACCATTTTTGGTGTGATATTATCTTTTACCAAAGCAAGAAATTTTGAAGGAATTGGAGCTTCTAAAGTTGGTTCTTTGTTTTTATATATTTTAGTTGCGAGTATTGGAATGAAAATGAACATTGCAGAAATGGTGCGTGATTGGAATGAATTTGTGTATTTATTTGCTATTGGATTAATATGGATCGCAATCCATGCTTTATTCCTATTTATTGTAGCAAAAATAATCAAAGCACCTTTCTTTTATGTAGCAGTTGGCAGCCAGGCAAATGTTGGCGGTGCCGCTTCTGCACCAGTGGTTGCAAGTGCATTTAGTCCAGCGCTAGCGCCTGTAGGTGTTTTGCTAGCAGTGCTCGGCTATGCAGTTGGTACATTTGGCGCAATTTTATGCACCATCTTAATGCAATCAATTTCTGTTTAACAAGTGTATAAGTTTTTAGTCTCCATATTATTTTTAAGTTTTTCCATTTCAACCTGGTCGCAAATTAGGGTTAAAACTTCCACCATAGATTTGGGTGACATCATTGAAGATAACGGTGTGGTGATTGCAAGCTTTGAATTACTAAACCCATATTTTAATGATACCATCACTATTCTAGATTACAGTACTTCTTGTGGATGTACTGCGATACTGAGTGAAGAAACTAATATTTATCCAAGGCAAACTTTAAACTTAAAGGTTTCCTATGATCCAAAAGATCGGGTAGGGCTTTTTGCTAAATCCATTCACTTAAAGACGAAAACGGGTCGTTATGAAGAAAACAGTTTATATTTAAAACTGACTGGGAATGTAATCGGCAAAGAGAAATTACAATCAGAAGTGCCGGTGGCTTTAATTGATTACAAAGTGGCACCACTTTATTTTTATCCAATTACAGCTTACGATTCCTCTTATTTCGATTTAAACAAAATTATAGACTTTATTAATGATATCACTTTTGAAGTGGACTATTATAGTTTTACCACTGTAGGGATTGAAATTAGGGTGAGGGACAAATCTCAAATAGAACAATTAGAAATTTTAATCGCCTATTTTAAAAGAAAGTTAAAAAGAGGATTACTGCTGCGACAATATGGAGTAGGTGCTTTGACATTTGCAAATACTGTATTTATAGCAGATAACCGAATTCCAAGTTGGTCAATCGCACAGATCAAAGTATTTTCAAGCAAATTTAACGAGGATAATATATCTGAAAGTATCATTAAACTTACTAAAGTGCAAAGGGCAGAGCAAGATATTAGATTATTAGCCTATAAGGATGAACAAAAACCAACTATTGATGAGCTGATTACAGCACTCAATCAATCGGCAATCAATGCTAAATTATTTAAAAACGGTCGGATAGATTTGAATGCCTCAGTAAAAGTACCTGAGTCGCTTGGGACAAAAACAGCAAGAAAAATAGCCAAGGGATTTGAAAAAAAATTGTACAAATCGCTTAAAAAATCGAGTGGCATTTCTAGAGCTGAATTTCAATTAGTTTTTGACACGATAAAAGTACATGCTGCAACTAATTATGAAGTAGATGTATACGACCCAGCCGATTTAAAAAAGGATCAAAAAATTAATTATATTGAAAAACCAGAATCTGTAGTTGTTCCACTATTGCCGACCTTTAAAACACAAATGTTTACATCAAAAGAAAATTTTCCTGAAAATTCAGCAGCTTTTGATCAGTTTTGGAATGCATTATTGGCTTATGTCAATACAGGAAATGAAGTACAAATAACCATAGAATCATCAGGTTCTAATTATCCAAAAGGATTAGCTGGCGATCCTTTTTCAGTGGCACAAGAAAAAGGAGAAAAAGTGGCAGCTTTCATCAAGGAAAAGTATTTGTTGGCAACCGGTAAAAAACTATTGGTTGATTTAATTGTTAATATACAAGGGCCTAGTTTTGAGACTAAAAACTTCACACAGCCACAATATTTTAATTATGAATATATTAAAATAGTTCCTAATTATTTAAAGTCGCGTGCCATGCCTTTAAATCAAATTAAACCAAAGCCATACATTGTAAACTACGATTACTATTATGTAGGGATAGATACAGGTTCAATTGTTTTTCAAAAATTTGCAGATTATTTAATTTATGAAATCCAAAAAAACGGATTTGTTTCATTAAGGACTGAATCGAGTGCTTCTCATATTCCAGTTGATGAAAAAAGGTCGAATGAATATTGGGCATATAGCCATATGCATGTAAGTAAGGAAAGGTTGTATGATTATTTGAAAAAAAAGCTCATTGATCCGAATAGAATTATCATTTCGAACGAAAAAATAGTGGTTCAAGGTATTCCGTATGATAAAAAAACACCAATTGCTAGGTATCGAAATTTTCAATATGTAACTTTCGTTCCTGAAAAATATTTATAAAGTATGAAAACATTTATGCTATTTTTATGTTTTAGCACTTCAATGGTATTTGGCCATAAGTCTTATATATCTATTGCTACTATGGAGTACAATGAAAAATTGGGACAAATTGAAGTTTCTTTAAAACTCACTGCACATGATTTTGAACATGTGCTTGCTAAAAAATTCAATGAGAAAATACACATTGAAAATGTGAATGATACCAGTAAAATTGGCCTTTTTATTCCAACATATTTAGCAGAAAACTTTACCATTAAATCGCTGGGGAAATTAGTGCCAATGCAATATGTCGGTAAAGAAGTTACTTTAAGAGATGACTTGTATTTTTACTTTACGTTTAAACCTGTTTTAAACCCATCACATATAATCATTCAAAATTCCATTTTATTTGAATTATTTTCGAAACAACAAAACAGGGTGCATTATCAATACCACGATATTATTAAAAGTGGAACCATAACGCCTCAAAGTACTGTTTTAACAATAAAAAATTAAATAATCATCCCATGAAAAAATTAATTTTATCACTTTTTATTTTTGGCTTAGCCCCTCAGTTGGTTGGGCAAGATTTAAGTAAATTCAAACAATAAAAAGAAGAATTAGCGACTCCAAATGTTTATAGGACAGCTTCTGGAGCTCCTGGACACGAATATTATCAGCAAAAAGCCGATTATAATATGCAAATTGTACTGGATGATGCGAAACAGACCATTACAGGAAAAGAAACAATTACCTATACCAATAATTCTCCTGATGTACTAACTTACTTATGGATACAATTAGATCAAAACATGCGTGCAAAGGATTCTGATACTAAGCTTATTCGAACTAGTACGATTGATGCTTATAAATACCCTGGTAGTTTACAAAGACATTTGGACTATACGAATTTTGATGGAGGTTTTAAGATTGATGCAGTTACGGATTATGCTGGAAATAATTTAAAATATACGATAGTTAAAACCATGATGCGGGTTGAATTACCAAAACCAATGGAATCAAAAGGAAAGTACTCTTTCAAGATTAATTGGCATTATAATATCAACAACCGCATGGAAATCGGTGGAAGATCGGGTTTAGAATATTTTAAAGATGAAGATAATTATATCTATACCATTGCACAGTTTTTTCCAAGAATGTGTGTTTATAATGATGTAGAGGGTTGGCAAAATAAACAGTTTTTAGGAAATGGAGAATTTACTTTGCCATTTGGAGATTATTTAGTTGAAATAACTGTTCCGGCAGATCATGTAGTTTCAGCTACAGGTGTATTGAGTAATGCAAATAAAATATTGAGTGATGATCAAATACAAAGACTCGCGAAAGCGGCAAAAGCAGAAGTGCCAGTTTTTATTGTCACACCTGAAGAAGCTTTAGCTGCTGAGAAATCAAAATCTACAGAAACTAAAACTTGGAAGTTTGAAGCCAAAAATGTAAGAGATTTTGCATTTGCTTCTTCAAGAAAATTTATTTGGGATGCACAAGTGGTAAAACAAAAAACAAAAGATGTAATGGCCATGTCATTTTATCCTAAAGAAGGAAATCCTTTGTGGGAAAGATATTCGACAAGAGTAGTCGTTCAAACTTTAAAAACATATTCTAAACATACATTTGATTATCCTTATCCAGTTGCAATTTCTGTACATACCGACCGGATAGGAATGGAGTATCCAATGATTTGTTTCAATGGAGGCCGACCAAATGCAGACGGTACTTATTCAGAAAGAACTAAATATGGGATGCATTCAGTAATTATTCACGAAGTAGGGCATAACTATTTTCCAATGATAATCAATTCGGATGAAAGACAATGGACCTGGATGGATGAGGGCTTGAATACATTTTTACAATATTTAACTGAACAAGAATGGCAAAGAGATTATCCATCAAGAAGAGGACCAGCCAACTTAATCGTTGATTATATGAAAGGAGATAAAACGAACATGGTTCCTATTATGACCAATTCAGAGTCACTTTTACAATTTGGTAACAATGCTTATGGAAAACCAGCGACTGCTTTAAATATTTTACGTGAAACTGTAATGGGAAGGGAATTATTTGATTACGCTTTTAAAACTTATGCAATGCGTTGGATGTTTAAACACCCAACACCTGCTGACTTTTTTCGAACAATGGAAGATGCGAGTGGCGTAGATTTGGATTGGTTTTGGAGAGGTTGGTTTATGACAACAGACCATGTGGACATTGCTTTAAAAAACGTTTCTCATTATCAATTAAATACCATGGATGCTGAAAAAGAACTGTCTTTTAACAAAGCCACTGCGGCAATGTCGCCAAAAAACATCAGTGAAATTCGAAACAAAACATCCATTAAACAAACAGAAAATGAAAGAGATACAAGTTTAAATGACTTGTATATTGGCATGGATGAAAATGCATTGTCGGAAAAAGAAATCAAGAAAAACGAACGTATCTTGGCAGGGTTGTCAGAGAAGGAAAAAGCCATGTTGACAGCAGGGTATGAATTTTATCAACTTGATTTTGAAAATATTGGTGGACTAGTCATGCCAATTATTCTATCATTTACATTTGAAGATAATACCACTGAAATCGTTCGTATTCCAGCGGAAATATGGAGAAGTAATAATTATCATGTTTCAAAAGTATTTTTATTTCAAAAACAAGTGAAAAGTATACAGTTAGACCCATTTATTGAAACAGCTGATACGGATACTGGAAATAATGCTTGGCCAACACAATTAGTACCAAGTAGATTTAATATGTTTAATAGCGGAAAAGGACACTAAAAAATAAATTATGGGGCAATCACCACCTAAGAAAAAGTTAGCATTACACTGGAAAATAATCATAGGAATGGTATTGGGGGTAATAGTCCCCTTAATTTTTTTAAGTACAGGATGGGGAAGTGAAATAATTGAAAATAGAACGATTAACGGAAAAGTTGTAGACTTTAGTAGAATAAAAGTTTTGGTGACAGATTGGATTAAACCATTTGGATCAATTTTTATCAATTCGTTAAAACTAATTGCCATTCCATTAATATTAGCCTCATTAATTACTGGTATTACTGATTTAAAAGATATTTCAAAGCTTTCTAAAATGGGAAGTCGGACCATAGCTATTTACATTATGACCACTGTATTTGCTGTATCGATTGGCTTAGTTTTGGTAAATATAATTAAACCAGGAAAAGCAATAACATCTGAAACACGAACTGAATTGGTGGCGAATTATTCAGGTGATACACAAAAATATAAAGAGGAAGCTGCAAGGCAAAAAGATGCAGGTCCATTACAGGCTTTAGAAGATTTAGTGCCCGAAAATATTTTTTCTGCCGCGACAAGTAATCGTAATATGTTACAAATCATATTTTTTGCGGTATTTTTTGGTATTTCATTGGTATTAATTCCAGAAGAAAAAGGAAAAGTTGTGAAAGCCTTTTTTAATGGCGTGAACGAAGTCATTTTAAAAATGGTTGACTTAATCATGCTAGCAGCTCCTTATGGCGTATTTGCCTTATTGGCGGCATTGGTTGTAGAGGCCCCAAAAGCGGACTTGTTTATTGCCTTAGGATATTATGCATTTACAGTTATTGCAGGCTTATTAGTGATGATTGGGTTGTATCTAGTGATCATGCGAACATTCACCAAAAAATCACCCTTGTTTTTTTTAAATGGAATTGCACCCGCCCAATTACTAGCGTTTTCAACTAGCTCAAGTGCGGCAACATTGCCCGTAACAATGGAACGTGTAACGGAGCATTTGGGAGTTGAAGAAGAAGTGTCAAGTTTTGTATTGCCCATTGGAGCAACCATTAATATGGATGGCACTAGTTTATATCAGGCGGTAGCAGCCGTTTTTATTGCCCAAGCATTTGGAATGGATTTGACAATTGGAACCCAATTAGGAATTATTGCCACAGCAACTCTTGCATCAATTGGCAGTGCAGCAGTTCCTGGTGCCGGAATGGTGATGTTAGTGGGAGTTTTAGGATATGCTGGAATTCCAGAAGCTGGATTAGCCTTAATTTTTGCGGTTGATAGACCTTTAGATATGTGTCGTACGGTTGTGAATGTTACAGGTGACGCAACAGTTTCCATGTTAGTCGCCAAATCGGTTGATAAATTAGGTGAGCCAAAAGTAAAAGAATGGGACGATAATTATCCTAAGGCCTAAATTTCAATTAATATTTTTTACAGTATTTTACTTCTTTAAGCAAATAGTTTTTCTTCTTTTTTAGGCTATATGTGTTCCTTATTTAATTATTTTAAATTTTACAATTTTTTTTTATAACTGTAAAACAGGAGTTTACTTTACGTTTTAAAATTTATATAGTACTTTGTATTGCATAGTACTATATATTTTTATAGATTTGTAAAAAAATAATTATGAAAGTGGATAATACGAAAGCACAAATGCGAAAAGGTATTTTGGAATACTGCATTTTGATGTTGCTTTCAAAAAAAGAAGCCTATCCATCAGAAATTATAGCAGAATTAAAGTTAGCCAAGTTAATCGTAGTAGAAGGGACTATCTATCCATTACTAACAAGATTAAAAAATGCTGAATTATTAGCTTATAATTGGGTAGAATCGAATGCAGGTCCTCCGCGTAAGTACTATAGTATTACACCTGGAGGAGCATTATTTTTAAAAGATTTAGAAACAACATGGGAAGAATTGGCTTTTGCCGTTAATGCCATTTCAAAAGCTTAAGTTATGAAAAAGACAGTATCAGTAAATATAGGTGGATTTGCATTCAATATTGAAGAAAGCGCCTACGATCAATTAAGGGCTTATTTAGCTGCAGTAGAAAACAACCTAGCTTCTGACCAGGCCGAAATCATGCGAGATATTGAAGCAAGAATCGCGGAGATTTTTAAAGATAAACTAGCGGGCACACAAGAAGTTATTGATGAATCAAATATTGAGGAAATCATTAGTATAATGGGGCAACCAGAAGACTATCAAGATGAAGAAGACCAAGCCTCAAATGAATCCAAAAGTGATGGACAATCAGAATCATTTTCTGAAAATAGAAAATCTTTATTTCGTGATATGGACAATGCTTCATTGGGAGGTGTTTGTAGTGGTTTAGCGCGTTATTTTGACGTTGATCCATTGTTTATTAGAATTCTTTTTGTCTTTTTTGCTGTATTTGCAGGATCTGGACTTTTACTTTATATCATTTTATGGTTGGTAATTCCTGAAGCAAAAACAACTGCAGACAAGTTGAAAATGAGCGGTGAACATATTAATCTCGAATCAATTAAATCTCATTTTAATCAATTGGGTCGAGACATTAATCAAAATATAAAGTCAAAAAAAATTAATAAAAAAATCAATAAATTTGTTGATTCTTCTGTCACTACAGCCCAAAAAGTTGCAAAAGTAATGCAGAAAATAATTGGTACTGCATTTATTATTGCAAGTATTGTCGGCTTGTTCTTTTTCACTTTATACTTGTTGGGAAATCAGGATATCATTCCTTTTTCTTCATTTATCATTGCTGATAGTTTGTTTGATTTTTCTTTATTATTTTTCCCTACAGTGTTATTGGCAAAAATTGCGTTTGTAAGTTTAATTGTCATCATTGCCATTCCCTTACTTTCTTTCTTATTGGCAGGTATAAAAATGGTTTTCAATTTAAATGGACGTGTACCTAAATCGATAAAACTTATTTTAGGCGTGTTTTTTACTTTAGCAATATGCTTTTTGTTTATTGCCGGAATTCGAACAGGGGTTCACTTTTCTCATCAGGCAGAGACTGAAAAATCATATGTTATTCCAAGTGATATCACTTCTATTCAAATAGAAGTTGAGGATCCAAAATCAACCTATTTTTTAGAAAACTCAATGTATTATGGTCCTCAATTTATGGATGTGAAAAAAGATTCTTTTGGAATTAGAAATGTTGCTTTGCATTTATCTGCAGGTACTGATTCTATTGGGGTAGAAGTAAGGGTGATGACCCAGTCAAGTGGGATTAGTCGCATGGATGCTAGTGAGCATGCTGCGCAAATTCAATATGACCTTATTATTGAAGACGGTCTGATCCGTTTACCCTCTTATATGCTTTTAAGTAATTCTCAAAAATTTAGGGGACAGGCTGTTGATGTGTATATAAAAGTCCCTGAAAATACAAAGGTTGCATTAAATGAAAATGCTTATAAAGTAGATTGTTTTATTAACCATAACAACTATTATGGTCGATATTCAAAAAATGGCAAACGAGTCATTGAAAAGAAATGGATTGCAAAAGATGGAAAATTAATGTGTGAAAATTGTTGGGAAGACTATTGATCTTTGAAGTTATCGATTAATTTTAATTTAAAATTAAATTCGGTTCCTTGAGCAGTGTTAATTCCATAAGATCCATCAAAATGCTCAATCAAAGTTTCAATTAATTCTATCCCAAATGAATTTGGCTCTGAAGGTGGTATCCATTCTCCAGTATCATGATACTGGAGATTAATACCATCTTCTTGCTTTTTTATTTGAATAGAAATGACACCATCTTTTTTATTCTTAAAGCCATGTTTGATAGAATTTGTAATCAATTCATTCATTATTAAAGACAAAGGCACCATATCGTCCATGTGCATTCGGTGTACATCTGTTTGGATACTTGTTTTTACCATACAAGTAGTAGCGTAAGATTTAATTAAGTCCTCACATAAATTCTTTAAATAAAACTGTAAATCTAAATCATTCACTTTATCGCCTCTATACAATTCTTCATGAATCAACGCCATGGTGGAGATTCTATGAATAGAGTCCTTAAAAGGATCTGTGATGGCATCATCTTTATCAATTTTATATAATTGTAAGCGCAATAAACTTATTATCACTTGAAGGTTATTTTTTACCCTATGATGAATTTCCCTAATCATAGTGGTTTTCTCTTGTGTGTTTAATTTGAGCGCATTGTTCGATTCTTGTAGAGACAATTGTGAACTTTCAAAATCTTTTAATATCCTGTCAATCAAAAACACAAAAATAATAGTGCAAGCCAACATATTGATGATGTACTTCAATTCTGGATAGGAAGAATTTAGAAATGGATCGTCGATTATTAAGGGTAAGTGATTAGAAGTGATTGATTTCACAATAATCATGCAGCTGACGTTAAAAATCATATAAAATAAAGCTCCTTTTTTACCTACTGTATAAAATGCAAATAGTGTGAAATTAATTACCCAAAATATACTGCCATGGTTTCCGATATAAGATCCAGTAATGAAACCAATAATGTTAATTAAAACTGAAAACCCAATGTTAATGTATATAACCAGCTTAAAATCATTTGTTTTTTTTACTATGACATAACAGGTTGTTGTAATAAATAATGCAGCTAAAGCTTGTATAAAGTATTTTGTTTGATCAAAATAGGCAGATACCACAATAAATAAAAAGCAGATTATTGCAATTAAATAAACGCTAGAAGTTAGCTTCAATTTCTTAAGATCCTGCTCGTTTTGGTTAATTATCATGCTAATTAATTTTCATTTGTTGCCACCCAAAAGTCTGGATAACTTTTATTTACACATTCAGGATCAGTAATGTATAGTCCGTGCGGGGTGAGCATTGAAGCAATCGCAAAAGACATGACAATTCTGTGGTCTTTGTGTGAATTAATTTGACCTGAATTTAATTTACCTGTTCCTTCAATTTTTAATGAATTTTCTATTGCTTTAATTTTTAGGCCTAATTTAGCATATTCTTTGATTAAAACAGTGGTTCTATCAGATTCTTTGAAGGTGAGTCTCTCAGTTCCGTGAATTAAACATTTCCCATTGATTCCAGCTGCCAAGGTCGTGAGAACTGGAAATAAATCTGGACAATGGGCTGCATCAAATTCAAAGGGTTGAAGCTTTTTTGGAGGTATAATTTTTAAATTGTTTCCCTCCCAAATAGCTTCACCACCAACAGCGGATACAATATCCAAAATTGCTTTATCTGCTTGTGAGGAATTTTGATTGAGATTTGAAATTGTTATTCCATTATCGGATAAAAGCGCATATACTATCCAACATGCTGCTCCACTATAGTCTCCTTCAATTTGTATTATCGATTTAGGTGCTATATAGGTCTGTTTTCCTTTAATTTGGTATGATAAATATTGATTATTATCTACACGAATTCCATAAATATCCAACACATCTAAAGTAATATCAATGTATGGGGTACTCATTGAGTTTTCAACTATTAAAAGCGAGTCTTCACTGCACAAAGGCAAGGACATCAAGAGTCCAGAAATGTATTGGGAACTTAAATGCCCATCAACGGTATAATTCCCTCCTTTTAGCTTTCCTTTTATTTTTATCGGTAAGTAATTGTTTTTTAAAGTGACATTTAATCCCATTTCGGGTAAATATTTTTTAAACCAACTCATGGGTCTGTTTAAAATGGTTCCGCTACCGTTAATGGTATATTCATTGTTAAAATGACTGACTATGGGTACACTTAGTCTAGTTCCTAAACCTGATTCACCCGCCGATAACTGATTTGCTATTTTTCCACGCTTAGGCGAGACAGTTAATATTTGTTCATTCCAAGATATTTCAGCACCTAATTGTGTAATAATTTGAAGTACATGCTGAACATCATCACTTTCGTTGATCCCTAAGATCCTAGATTTTGAATTTGACAATGCAGCAGCAAATAAAACTCTTTGTGCTATGCTTTTAGAAGTCGGTGCATTTACTGCTGATAAATTATTATTTATGTGAATGAATTTACTCAACCTCCTTTGTTTTATTTAATATTTTAGTTTGTCTTTCAACCGACTCTTTGTGAATTGATTTTAAGATTTCATCAATAAAATTAGCACTTAAACCATGCGCTTTGCCACTTTCATTTCGAGTCTTTAAAATCTCACTCCACCTATTTACTTGCAAAATAGTCAGGTTATGCTCTTTTTTATAATGACCAATTTCATCAATTATTTTAAATCGGGCTGCAAGTGTTTGAAGAATGGTCTCGTCAATTTCATCTATTTTTAACCTTAAATTATCTAATATAGAATTTTCTCCGGTATTAGGGGTTAAATCTCGGATGATTATTTGTCCTAAAATAGCATGAAAATCTAAAGGCGTAACTTGTTGTTTGGCGTCACTCAATGCCATCTTTGGTTCGTGATGTACTTCAACCATGAGTCCACTCATGTTCATGTCCATTGCTTTTTGAGCTATGGGTAAAATCAATTCAGGACGACCACCAATGTGACTCGGGTCGCATATAATGGATAGTCCAGGAAAGGCTTGCATTAAACCCACTGGAATCCCCCAATTTGGTACATTTCTATATTTGCTCTTTTCATAGGAAGAAAACCCTCTATGAATGGCGGCAATGCTTTCTATACCTGCTCCTTGAATTCTTTCAATCGCTCCAACCCATAAATCCAGATCGGGT
>CBDUKB010000014.1:0-25118 GCA_965367695.1 uncultured Putridiphycobacter sp. | reverse complement strand
ATTGAAATATTTTTTAATCGCAGGCGAAGCTTCTGGAGACTTACATGGAAAAAACCTCATGAAACAATTGTTGGTGGTTGATCCTGATTCAAAATTTCAATTTTGGGGTGGTGATCAAATGTCAAGTATTGGAGGAACACCGCTAAAACATATTGACTCATTAGCCTTCATGGGATTTGTAGAGGTGATTGCAAATTTGAATACCATATTGAAAAATATTAAACTATGTAAAACGCAAATTCAAAAATATAAGCCAGATGCACTCATACTAATTGATTATCCTGGCTTTAATTTAAGAATTGCCGAATTTGCAAAGCAGTTGGGAATACCTGTACATTATTATATTTCTCCTCAAATATGGGCATGGAAACAAAATAGGGTCCATAAAATTAAAAAAGTGGTAGATGAAATGTATACTATTTTACCGTTTGAGAAAGCATTTTATAAGAAGTTTGATTATGATGTTCATTATGTAGGTCATCCTTTAGTGGACGCCATCCAGACTTTTAAAACAGAAGCTTTGAGTAAAGATGATTTTATAAAGAAACATGAACTTGAGGATCAACCAATATTGGCACTCTTGCCAGGGAGTAGGGTACAAGAGATAAAAACTAAACTACCTATTATGCTTAAAGCTGCTATGCAATTTGAAAACTATCAAATAATTATTGCTGGAGCGCCAAATAAACCAACTTCATTTTACGAAAAGTATTTAAATAATAGTCAAGTAAAAGTTATTGAAAATTCCACCTATAATTTATTAAATCACACTAGTTTAGCAATGGTTACTTCTGGCACTGCCACTTTAGAAACAGCTTTGTTTAAGGTGCCACAAGTGGTCTGTTATAAAGCAAGTTATTTATCATATCATATTGCGAAAAGATTGGTTAAAGTACCCTACATTTCTTTAGTAAATCTTATCATGAATCAAGAAGTTGTGAAAGAATTAATCCAAGGAGATTTAACAAGTAAAAATATTGTAGCTGAATTAAAACGATTAGCATTAAGTAGGGATGAATTGATAAAGAATTACACAAAATTAGAAAAGTTGTTAGGTGGAGGTGGTGCTTCCCAAAAAGTAGCTGAAATTATATATGGAAAGCTAAAGACATCAGTGAATTGAATTATTTGTATTAAAATGTTAATAATTTAAAGATAGCATGCGCTTTCAGTCAAAATCATGATTTAACTTTGTAATGTGAAAACGTGGTTCATTTTTATTTTTTTGGTGATTAGCAATGCTTCCCTCTCTCAATTATATGAGATAGGTGTGCTACGAAGGTATCAAATTAATGATTTATTAATTTCTTATCACAAAGGTTCATATAATGTTTATGGTGATGGTGAAAAGAAACATACCATTTTACCAACAGAATCAGTAGAAATAAAAGTCTCAGGAAATAAATTATCGCTTATTCAAGGTGTTCAACCTTTAGGTGTTTATGATACCATTTGGGTGGAGGAATCCTTACCCAATCATTCTTTTAGAATTCAAGGCTTAGGTCCTAAGAAGTTAAAAGAAAGAAAATACAAGAACAATTTACAGATAACGATTGATGAGGATAACATGCTAAAAGTGATTAATATGGTGAGTATGCCAAATTATTTAGCAGGAGTTATTGAAAGTGAAGGAGGAGGGGGGAGACATCTAGAATATTACAAAGTTCAAGCTACATTGAGTCGCACATATTTATTAAGTCACCTAAGGAAACATGTAAAAGAAGGATTCCAGTTATGCGACCAAGTCCATTGTCAGGCTTACCACAATATGTTAATTTATACACCTAGCATAATTGAAGCGGTAAAAGCGACAAAGAATATTGTGATGATTGACGAAAGATTTAAGTTGGCGAATGGCTTCTTTTTTGCAAATTGTGGAGGCCAGACAAGTGAATCAGATTTTGTTTGGAATAATGCCATTTCTTATTGCAGAAGTGTGGTAGATACTTTTTGTATTCATACCCGTCAAGCAACTTGGGTGAAAAGAATTCCTAAAAAAGATTGGGAAGCATATTTGGTGAAGGAATTTGCTTACCCAATTCAAGATACAATTTTTAGAAATTATTTGTACTACTTTAAACAAGAGCACCGCCATGCCTTTTATCAAATTCCACAATTAGGCATTCCCTTAAGAGATCTTCGTTATCATTTTAAACTGCGTTCAACTTGGTTTGATTGTCATTTGGAAGGAAATGAAGTGGTGTTGAATGGGCGTGGCTTTGGCCATGGTGTTGGTCTTTGTCAAGAAGGAGCTATGAATATGGCTAAAAAGCAATATTCATATATACAAATTCTACAATTTTACTTTTCAAAAGTAGGTTTGATTGATTATTATGATTATTTATTTTTTAGGCAAGGTAAATTTTACGATACCATGATAAATTAGAAAAGGGACTATAAAAGTCCCTTTTCAATTTAAAAGATGTTTATAATTTAATCGAAAAATACGGTACAATTTCCGGTACAATTCGCATCCGGACCAGTTCCATTATTCGAAAATGAATTTGCAGCTTCAACACCTGTAGCAGTAGTTTGCAAGTTGCCATTGCAAGTAATTTGAGCTCCTCCATCAATAAATACACCGTAACTATTTGCGTTATTCACATTACAATTATTCATTTCAACTTTACCTTTAACAAATACATTGCTATACTCATATGCCCAATAATTACCTCCATCAGCCACTGTAGTGTGGATAATTTTATTATTTGGATTATTAGAATATATACTCAATCCTTGCCAGTATCCGGCCGAAGCATACCTACCAACAATTGATATTGGGTTCGCAGCAGTACCGCTTGCATTTAAAAAGCCAGTAGCTTCCACTTTAATATACATTTCAGCTTCCATTTTTATATTTGACCCTGGTGAAAGTGTTAATGCACCATCAATGGTTAAATTATTAACTAATAATGGACTACTTGTGGCTGCCCATGTCACAGTTGTACCAATTGTTCCAGACCTTACTTCGACAAATTCATTGGTATTTGCTTGGTTGTAATTTGAAGCAGCGTCAATTTTATGAACCTGGTCAGCGGCTAAACTTAAACCTGTTTTATTGCTGCCAAAATTATTAGCAGTAAAACTGCCAATAGAACCTCCATCATCAATAAATAATCCGTATTCAGCATTGTTGGAAATTGTTGAGTTACTCATGGAAATTTGTGCGGTACTACTTACGTACACGGCCGCATATTCCCAAGCCCAATAAGTACCTGCATCACTCACCTTTGTGTGGGTTAGTTTATTATTTGGGTTGTTCGATTTAAAAGCAATGCCTGTCCAGAACCCTTTAGTTGCTGTTTCACCTTTAAAAATAATTGGATTTTCAGCAGTACCATTTGAATTCATGTACCCATTACTTTCAATGATAATTGAAGCACCTTCACACATGGTAAATTTAGCACCAGCAGTAATTGTTAGTTCTGAAGACACATAAATGTCACCACAGATTTTATAGTTTTTAGCAGCCCATGTGGTTGGAGTTGTTACATCTTCTGTGATGGTTTCCGAAAATACATTATCAGCATATTCGCAAGAACCATCATCAATATCTGCACGCTTGTTATAGTTCTCCGCAACTGGATCTGTACACCCTTCTTTTTTGCAGCTTGTCGTGATAATTCCCATGACTGCAATTGTTAAAATAATTAGTTTTCTTTTCATCATATTGTTTTTAGTGATTAATTAAATCAAATATAAAGGAGAAAATTTAAAGTTTTGGTAGGGAATACCCTATACCCTTAATTTTCAATCAATCCTAAGCCAATTACTTTTTTGACAAGTCCTGTTAAGTTTTTCACATCAAGTTTGATGTAGATATTGTGTTTATGCATCTCAACTGTTTTTGAAGAAATGTTTAATGCTTTGGCAATTTCATGGGTTGATTTTTCTTGCATAATTTCTCTAATGATGTCCAATTCTCTTTCTGTAAAGCTAGCATGTGTGGGCAATTGATTTGCATTTAAAATTTTTTGGGTTTGAGTACTGATGTATTTTTGGTTTTCAATCAAACTTTCAACACCTTTTATAATTTCTTCAAAAGGTTCTGATTTTAATATATAACCCTGTGTTCTTTTTGTAAAATATGAAATAGTACTGTCATCAGAAACGGAACTTAACATCATGATTTTGGTCGAAGGGAAATCAGTTATTATTTCATTAATAAAAGATTTTGCATGGTCTTTGCCAAATTTAATGTCTAAGAGTAAAATATCGATTTCTTCTTTGTGCAAAGTGTCAAATAAAGCCGATTTATTATCGCATGTAAAAAAAATCGCTCCCGGGATTTTTGTAACAAGTAGGTTTTTTAGTCCTGATAGTATTAATTGGTGATCGTCTGCAAAAAGTATTTTCATTGCATTATAAATTTAAATTTATCATGGCGAGAGTACCTTTTCCTATTTCACTTTCTATAGAAAATGTTGCGCCAATTGCGCTCAGTTTATGTTGCATTCTCACATATCCATCCGAGATTTTGTATTTTAATACCATAATATTTAAGACATTATCCATCATTGAAACTTGCACATTGCATTGAGAGGCATTGGCGTGTTTAAGTACATTATTGATAAGGTCTTGGGTATTTCTAAACAAAATACTTTCAGCAAACTTATCTAAATGGGGTTGCACCATTCCTAAATCACTGAAAATTATTTTGAAATTTGAAGTTGAATTTTCTACGCAAAAATGCTTAATTGCCTTCATCAAAGACTTGTCTTTTAATTGTAAAGGAGAAAGATTATGGGAAATTCTTCTGGTGTCATCATGTACTTTTTCTAATTGTTCAATGGTGTTTTTTAAACTAGACTCCAAAGGATTTTGTTGGTATTCATTGGCGAGTTGCAAACGGATACCGGTAAGGGTAGAAGCAATTCCATCATGCAATTCATTGGCCAATCTTTCTCTTTCTTTTTCTTCTCCTTGAAAAGAAGCGAGTATTTTGTTTTTTAAATTTGTTTCTTCAATTAATTTTAATTTTTGTTGTTGGTTCTTTCTATAAAAATAATAAGCAATTGACATAATAATCAATAGGGAAAGCAATACAACTATCCAAAAGGCGCGTGAGTTACTTTTTGCTTTTTGATCAGCTAATGCCAAGGCTTGCTCCGTTAATTTTTTTTCATTTTTTTCAGCCTCATATTTAATTAATAATTCGTTTAACTTGGATTTGCTTTCAATGTTTGCTTTTTCAATATAATCTTCATGTGCTGCTTTTAAAAGACTGAATCCATTTTCAAAATCACCAATCTCAGCATAAGCGTAACTTAAATTTTTTTTAATGGCATAAAGGGTATTCATATTTCCTTGGGCTTGCGATTCTTTAAGGGCGGCTTCTCCGTAAATAATTGCAGTGTCATTATTATTGGCAGCGAGATGAGCAATCAGTAAGCCAATTTTATTAAGCATTACATAATGATTTTGCTGATATTGGAGACTATAGTTTAAGGAGGTTTCATAGGAGGTGATGGCTTCATTGTATTTTTTTTGATTAATAAATACTTCGGCTTTTGCATGATACCCCACAATTAAGCCGATTGGATTATTGTATTTCTTTGCCAAGTCAATACTTTCGGCTGTCAATTTTTCTCCCAATACAAACCTTTCAATTTTTAAGGCCGAAATCGCATAAATGGCAGTTAAACCTGGTAAGTTAATCGTGTCATCCAAAGACTTTAAAGTTTGATAGGCAGCCTTACTGTAATTAAATGATTGTTGGTACTCATTAATGCTTAGAAATAAATTGGCAATATTGTTTTTAATTAATGCTGCTTGGTATTCGTTATTGTTCAATTCCAAAATTTGAATTGATTTATTAAAGTAATAAACAGCTTCTTCAACTTGATTCTTATAAGCGAATACAGAGGCAATAATATTGTATAGTTTAGCATTTTTAAAGGCTAAAGTATCTCCTGATAGCTGAATGCTTGCCTTTGCAATTGAATCAGCTTTGTCTAAATTGCCCAATAAAAAAACAGTTTTGGCATAATTATAGGCGTAAATGTTCTGTATCGCAGGGTCCTTGGATTGATCCAACACCTTATTCGCGTCTTTAACAATAGCATCTATTTTGCTTGGATTGGCAATCGCACCTTGAAATATTTTTACAATTTTCAAAGAATCGTTTTCTGAAGCCTTGAGCAGGACTCCAGGGGATAGCAGGAAAAAAAAACAAATTAAATACTTACCTAACATATTGATTCAAGAACTTAAAGGTACAAAAAAAGCGTCAATAAAAATTGACGCTTTTAACTTGAAATAGCATTAATTATTTATTGTGTTCAATAATGTAATTCAAAACTTTAGTCATCAAATGAACTCGGTCTTTTCCTCTTACATTATGAGGGTGCATTGGGTAGGGGAAGAAGTCCATTTGTACTTCTGCTTCAATAAATGCTTTTACCAACGCTAAATTGTGTTGCATTACTACCACATCATCAGCAGTTCCATGAATTAGTAATAAATTTCCTTCCAAGTTATTTACATAATTTAAAAGAGAAGATTTTTTGTATCCTTCTTTATTTTGTTCAGGACGATCCATGTATCTTTCTCCATACATAATTTCATAATATTTCCAGTCCGTTACAGGTCCTCCCGCAACACCTGTTGTGAAAGTTCCAGGTTGACGTAACATTAAAGAGGTAGTCATAAATCCGCCAAAGCTCCATCCGTGAACAGCGAGTCTATTTCCATCAACATAGGGTAATGATTTCAAAAATTTCACACCTTCTAATTGGTCATCCATTTCATTATCACCTAAATTTCTATGAATCACTGATTCAAATTCGAACCCTCTGTTTCCAGAGCCTCTATTGTCAACAGTAAAAACTAAATAATCTTGCTCAGCCAACCAATACATCCAAAGTGAAGCACCTCCATACCAAGCGTTAGTAACAAGTTGTGCATGTGGACCACCATAAACATATACTAAAACTGGATACTTTTTATTCGGATCGAAATTACTTGGTTTAATTAATCGATAATGTAAGTCAGTTTTTTTATCGGCAGCTTTTATAGTCCCATACACTGCTGTTCCCATTTTAATTTTTTCTAATGGATTTTCAGCGGTTAATACAGGTAATTTTGTTTTTCCTTTTGCGTTTATAACTGTTTCTACATTGGGTACATTTACTGAAGAGTAAGCGTCAAACATGTAGGTATAGTCCTCATTAAAAATCAATGAATGTGTACCTTCTTTGGTTAGTTGAGTTTGTTTACCTGTTTCAATGTTTACTTTAAAATAATGATTTTCTGTTGCTTTTTCACCAGTTCCCGTGAAATAAACATTTCCTTTTTCGTCGTATCCTTCAAATCCACTCGCAATCCATTTATTTTGTGTTAATTGCTTTATTAATTGACCAGAAATTGCATTGTATAAGTATAAATTCATAAAACCGTCCTTTTCGCTCATCCAAACAAAATCTTGGTCATTGATAAAATAAACAGGATGTTCAGGTTCTGTCCATTTCTCATTTTTTTCTTCTAGAATTACCTTTTTCAAATCTCCTGTAAAGGCGTTGTATTGAATTAACTTGGTATGGTTTTGATCCCTATTCACTTCGGCGATATATACTTCTGAACCGTCTAAATTCCAACCAAAATTGGTAATATAATCTTCCTTGTCACCGGTGGGTTCAATAAAAAATGTTTTGCCATTTTGGGTATTGTAAACGCCTGCTTTTCCATGTTCGCTTAATTGTCCCGCCATTGGATATTTAATGTTGTTTAATGAGCCGGGTGTATCATTGATATTCAATAAAGGATAATCTGCAACCTGTGTTTCATCTTTTTGATAAAAACCTAATTTATCCCCTTGTGGAGACCAGAATATCCCGTTTGTAATCCCAAATTCACTTCTAGCAATTGCTTGACCACTCACTATTCCTTTTTCATTGTATGTAATTTGTCGAATTTCTCCCTTCGTACCAACCAGGTATAAATTATTGTCTACGGTATAGGCTATTTGATTTGATGCAGTATTAAAATTTACATTTTCAGCTTCTTCAGGTGCCTCATTTAATAATGTACCCGTTTTATCCTTTAAATTAATTAGGTAAAATTTATGCTTGTTTTGTAAATAAAACTGATTTTCATTTTTCCATGAAATTACATTGACATATTGCGGTTGTTCACCAATTATTTTTGCCAATTCGCTCGTGTTGATTAAGTCACTTTTTTCACCGTCATTGATCGCTGTTTTTACTAAGGTTTGGTAGTCGCTACTCAAAGAAGCAAAAGCTTTAACATTGGGAATCCATTTTACCATAATAGACCTTTGTGGGTAAAATCCTCGATACTGTTGCATGACGGCATCTTTTAAAGTGAGTTCTGTTTTTTGCGCATTTACATTGATGCAAATGAAAAGCAGGAACATGCTTTGAATTATTTTTCTCATAATTTTTAATTTGTTTTGTTCTGTTGCAAGCCTATAAATTTAGGATAAAAAATCGAAGTTGTTATAAATTATACATTAACGGCCTTTATTCTTGACGCATATTTTTAAATCCCTTGTGAATTGCGTATATTAGCAACCAAAATTTAGACCAAAAAATGGGGAAGACTACAAAAAAATTGAAATCACAAGCACAAACTATCAATCCGTCTAAAATAAAGGAGGCTTTCAGATTGATGGGTACTGCTAAATCCATGGCTGAAGTTTATGAAGAAAATGCAAAAGTTACGGCAAAATATGTACATGCAACTTCCAGAGGACATGAAGCTATTCAAATAGCAATGGGTATGCAGTTGAAGCCACAAGACTGGGTTTCACCTTACTATAGAGATGATTCAATTTTATTGAGTATTGGCATGCGACCTTATGAGGTCATGCTTCAGGTTTTTGCTAAAAAAGACGATCCATTTTCAGGAGGTAGAACTTACTATTCTCATCCAAGTTTAAAGGATGATGATAAACCAAAAATTATTCATCAGTCCTCTGCAACCGGTATGCAGGCAATTCCAACAACTGGTGTTGCAATGGGAATTCAATATAAAGAACAAGTAGGAATTGCTGAAGATTTTCAAGGCGAAAACCCTGTAGTGGTTTGTTCCTTAGGTGATGCTTCATGTACTGAAGGAGAAGTCTCAGAAGCTTTTCAAATGGCTGCGCTGAAACAATTCCCCATTATTTATTTAGTACAAGATAATGAGTGGGATATTTCGGCACATGCAAGGGAAATCAGGGCGCAGGATATCACGCAATATGCCAAAGGATTTAATGGTTTAGAAGTAAGAACCATTGATGGGACCGATTTTGAGGAATGCTACAATACCATTGAAGAAGTTATTAATATAATTAGAAAAGAGAGAAGACCATTTTTAATTCATGCAAAAGTTCCACTATTAGGCCATCATACTTCAGGTGTTCGAAAAGAATGGTACCGTGATGATTTAGAAGAAGCTGCATTAAATGACCCTTATCCGAAATTGAGAAAGTTGGTGGAGGATGCCTTTGGTATTGCAGAAGTGATTAATATTGAAGCTTCTGTTCGTGCAATAGTGGAGGAAGAGTTTAAATTGGCTATGAATGCCGAAGATCCATCTCCAGATAGCTTAACCGATCATTATTTTGCGCCAACACCTATTACCGAAGAAAAAGGAGAAAGATCACCTGCTGGAAAAAAACCAACCGTTATGGTTGACAGTGCCTTATTTGCAATGACCGAAATTCTAGGGGCGCATAAAGAAGCTTTATTATATGGACAAGATGTTGGGGGGAGGCTAGGAGGAGTTTTTAGAGAGGCTGCCACTTTGGCCCAGAAATTTGGTGATGAGCGTGTTTACAACACTCCAATTCAAGAAGCATTTATTATTGGAAGTACCGTAGGAATGTCGGCGGTAGGTTTAAAACCAATTGTTGAAGTTCAATTTGCAGATTATATTTGGCCAGGCTTAAATCAATTATTCACCGAAGTAAGTCGATCTTATTATTTATCGAATGGTAAATGGCCCGTTAGCGCCATTATAAGAGTGCCTATTGGCGCATATGGTTCGGGTGGTCCCTATCACTCAAGTTCTGTAGAATCTGTTGTTACAAACATCAGGGGGATTAAAGTAGCTTATCCATCTACAGGTGCTGATTTAAAAGGGTTATTAAAGTCGGCATTTTACGATCCAAATCCAGTGGTTATTTTTGAACACAAAGGATTGTATTGGAGTAAAATAAAAGGAACAGAAGGTGCTATCACAGTGGAGCCAGATGAAGATTATGTTATTCCATTTGGAAAAGCAAGGACGGTCATTGAAGCGGATGCCGATAAAGTTGCAAACTCCGAATCTATGGTAATTATTACTTATGGTAGAGGTGTTTATTGGAGTACAGAAGCTGCTGAAAGTTTTCCAGGTCGAGTAGAAATATTGGATTTAAGAACCTTAAGTCCGATTGATGAAGATGCTATTTTTGCTGCTGTTAAAAAGCACAGTAGGGCTATGTTGGTTACGGAAGAATCGATAGAAGCAACTTTTACTTTAGCATTGGCCGGTAAGATTCAAAAAAATTGCTTTGAGTATTTAGATGCACCAGTTGAAATAATTGGTTCAGTTGATACGCCAGCAATTCCATTAAATTCTATTTTAGAAACGGCATTATTAACAAATGCAGCCAAGGTAAAAGTAGGAATAGAAAATACATTGAATTTTTAAAAGAAAAACTTAAAAAAGGAGGTCAATGGTCTCCTTTTTTAACATTTTTATTCAAAACCTTTTGAATCGGGATTCAAGAAAATATCCATGTTGTTAATACCAATTTTATCAATGATATAATTATTCCATTCTTTAAGCTTTTTCTTATTGTCCCCTCTTTGAACCTCATGAAAAAATTGAGCTTCCATTGATTCAATTTTCACCAATTGTTCCTCATACAATAATTTAATTCGCGCTGGGTTTTTATCAGATTCTTCAATTTTTGTTGCTAATTCCGCTTTATTAATCTCCATAAGGTCGAAATACATATTGATAAAACAATGCACTTCAGGAGTAAGTGGGAGGTAATAAAAACTTTTAAAGGGATCGAATATTGTTTTAATTAATAGATGGGTGGAATCCTTATAATAATTGTAATCAATAAATGGTCTTGCTTCTAAATTATACCGATCTGCTATAATTTTCGACTTTGAAGGTTCGAAAACTTGTTCATTGGGTCTAAAAAAAATTCTTTTACCAGTCCATTGAATAAAAGGATGTTCAAAAAAACCACTTTTATTTGGTATCCAGCTTTTAAAAAATGTTTGATTGGTTACAATTTCATCATCTTGATAAAAAGCATTATTTCTTTTTGATTCATCACTCATTTGTAATTCTTGATGATTCATCCAAAAAAATTCGTTAAATGGAAAAGCATTTAGTTTACGGTATGTTCCCATTCCTGATTCTTGAAAACTAAAAAGGGGGAGAATGAATAAGTTTTCGAAATCATACATTTGAATCACTGCAATAGAATTAATGTTGTAAACTGAGTCGAGTTCATTTTTATATCGAATATGATAATTGAAATCTAAATGTTCAAAATAAGATTTATTAGCAATGTTTTTAAATGTTTTTGTAATCGATAAATCAATATTTAATATCGAATCAGATTTATGAATAGGCATAAAGGGATGGCGGATGGCATGGGGGCAGCTTAATGTAATTTTTTCAAGTTGATTGTTTTTTTGATTCACCCATATTTTGGAATAAAAATAACGACCACTTGTATCAATGGGTCTTAATTTAAATACAAAAGTTGAATCTTTTTGATCGTTGATATATTTTTGAACAAGCTTAATTCTATAAGACTTTCTAAGCTTGCTTTTTGTCAATTGCAAAGGGTTGAATGGAAAATATAAATTTTCATTAAATAATTTATCCATGGTTAATGCTTGGGCACTTTCAACCGAAATAAATAAATTATTTTGATGGTATTTTATTCCAAATCTCCCATTTTTTAGATGAAGTTCATCAATGTCGCAACCCTTTATTTCAGCATTGTAAAAGCATTCAACCAATTCTATTTGTTTTTGATTTATAAAGGTGTTTAAATAAAAATAAGACTTCGCCTGCTTATTTAAGGTTGACACATTTTTTCTAATTTTTATTAAATAATCAAATAGGTAGGAATTATCTTTTGCATCCACTGTCACAATAGTGAGTAATTGATTTTTCTCTTTTAAATAAATTGAATTTGTTAGTTGTTGTTTGCTTAAATTTAAAAGATAGGTTTCGAATCCAATTACTTTAATGGTAATACTGTCCTGTAAACTTTTATAAGGAATTTGAAAATAACCATTTTCATTTGCCAATACTCCCTGCTGAAGGTTATGGTTATATACCACGGCAAATGGGACAATGGCACGATTAGCTACATTAAATGTATATCCCTCAAACTGCTTGAAACTTTTTTCTTGTGCAGTTAATTCAAAGGTTATCAGTAAAGAAAATATGATTAATTTCAATTTCATTCATCACTAATTTAATTAATTAGTGATGAAAATATTATATGATACTCACTTTTTTATTGACCCAATACTTTTGCATCAACAAAAAATACTGACTCAATATCAATTTTCTGATCTGAACTAAATGCTTCGTCCGTCACTGTTTTTACCCTTAAGCCAAATTTATCTTTCTTGATGTATTCTTGTAAATCATTTGTAGTTGTTTCTAAAACCAAAGTTTTACCAATATCATCTGAAATATTTTCTTTCCAAGCCACTTGAATTTCAGAAAGGCCTTCGGCTGTTAAGTATATATTGATGGATTTTAAAAATTTAAAATTACCATTTGCTGGTGATTGATGTAACAAGGTTAAACTCGTTAACTGTATCAATTCTATTAAGTCTTTTCTTGTGTCATTTACTTCAAAAACAGCTTCAGAATTAGTTTCCGTATCAGGTGTTAATACATTAAAAGGTAAATTTATTCCTGTTGAAGATGGTATGGTTACCGACTCATTATATTCAAGTTCGAATTTGGTATAAGCGTCTATCTTTTTACAAGCACTCAAAATCATTGAAGCCAAACATAAAATCAAAAATCCTTTATTCATATTTATTGTATAATTAGTTTTTTGGTGATTGTTTCACCTTCGTATTTAATACGTACAATATACATGCCAGGTGCCAATGTTTGGGTATCAAAATGCAAAACATTGTCTAAATTTTCGAAAGGCAATTGAAAAATTTGCCCTAAGCCATTATGTATCAATATGTCGGCTTTGTTTATGCCCGGCGCATTTAAATAAAATTCTGATTTTGTTGGGTTTGGGTATAATTCAACTTTATTGTTGTTATACAATTGCTCATACGACAAGGGAGAATCAACTGAAAAATTATAAATGATTGAACCTCCAAAATCACCATTAAAAGATTTGAGCGTAAAGCCTCCTACTTCTTTTAAATAAGCAGCACCATTTCCGTCGCTATTAGCCCAAAAGTTAATTCCATCACCATCTGTATCAGTAATTAACAAGGTATAACAACCTGAATAAAGTTCAAAAGTATCTTTGTAAGTGGTGTTTGCCGACATGCCAGATCTTGTAAATAATAAATTTCCAGCATCATCAAAAAGCTCAATTTTGTTTTCGTAGGCAGCATTATTTGTTTTGAAATTTAAGAAAAAAGCTTCGGGTAGTACATCTACTAAATCGAATTTTGATTGGTATGTGTTGTTATATGCAAATTCGTCGTTACCTGCATTTGGGTTTTTAATAGATACGTTGAATTTATTATCTGTTGGGTTTGCACTTTGCCATAAACTAGCAGGTGAAGGTAAGTCTACTTCTGCTTTTTCTAAAAAAGCCAAGTTACCAGTCCAAGTATAAGTTTCTGGACTGCTTGCATTATTAATCCAATACTCAATGGTTAATGAAGTTAGGGCAGTACTTCCGGTATTTTGTATTACAATTGTTGGGTTTGCACAAATAAAATTAAATCGTTTGTACTCAATATAACTTGAAGGATCAATAATATCAACAACGGCAGCATCTAAATTAAAGTTTGGGGCACCATAGGAAACTAATTGATTGTTTACAATGTAGTTTGATGTTCCTGAAGCACTTGCTATTCCATAGTCTATATTATGGGTTTGGCCTGGAGTAACATAAGGCGTTAAATCATACTCTTCTAAATCAGAAGGTTTTCCAGGACACCAACCAGCTCTATCGTAGATCCATGTTCCTCCTTGTGGGAAAATTGGGTTTTCTGCACATTCAGTCCAAACGGTCCATTCAAATTCATTGGCACCACCGTCAATATTAAAATAGTGATTACGCGCAATGAACTCTCCTTCTTGTCCGTGCCCAGTAATGACTGATTTCAATTTATAGGCACTTGCATTTGGATTCATGAGTATATCACGTGGTTCAAAACTAGTATTTGCTTGAATAGCAGTGTAGGATTTGTAATCATTTCTCCAAATTTGCTGAACATCAATAACATCTCTAGGAGGAGTCCCTACAATAAATAAAAATTTGATATCCAAATCTTCATTCCATTGTCCACCCCTTTCAATTGTCATTAATTTATCCCCTTTTAATACAGGTGTAAAATCAGTTAAATCAACTTGCCAAGTTTTACCATCAATACCCATATTTAAATTAACACCGTATGGAGTTACAAATGAAATTATTTCAAACTTCATTGGCATTCTTCTATAATAATCTAAACTGCCAACATTGATAGTGCCATCTGCAATTATGAATGTTGAATCAAGTTTAAGGCCATTCTCATCATACAAATAGGTATAAGCTGCTTCCCAATAATTATTATTAGAAATTGCTACAATATCATCATCTATAATAGTACCCGCATTGGAATTAATTTGAAATTCTGTTACCAAATTACTCACTTGTTGAATGGAATCAATGATGGTGTCGTTTGCAATTGTCAAATTGTAAGTCCCTTGCGCAAATGTGATATTCGGCCTCGTATTCAATGCTTGAAAATCTTTAAATAAATCTATTCCAGTTGGAATTTCCCAAATTTCACCATTCTTTATTTCGGCATTTCTATTGTTTGTAGAAGCATCATTGACGGTGATACCTTGTCCTTCATTTAATGGGAAGTACATTTCTAAATTGGCGTAATTTGGGTGTGAAGTATTTAATTTTTGTTGACTCCAATCTACAATATCCGACTGACTTACAATGGTACTCCACAATCTTAATTCATCAATAATTCCGTTAAAATAACGGTCATTTACGCCACGGCTTATTCTTAAGTTAATTCCATTTGTATTGGTGTTCACACTCAAAGATTGAGACCCTCCAGTTCCTTCCAGTTGCCCGTCCACATAAAAAATACAATCAGTTATATTATTACCTGTTAATACAAATGCAACATGGTGCCACGCACCATCATTTACAGGTGTAGTTCCATATTTAAATCCACCGTTAACTTCAGCTCTTACGGTGCCGTCACCATTGATTCTTGTTACCCATTTTTCTCCACTTGAATTGGTTCCCCAACTGCAAATTTCATCATCAATTGCGCCTATTTCAGTTTTTATCCAAGCTTCAACAGTTCGGTTTGTATTCCCTGAAATCCCCTTGTAAGAATCGGTTTCAATATAATTTGAACCATTAAAATGGGTATATCTGTCATTGTTTGTATAAGCGCCCATATTCATTATAGCACTCCCTTCAATATCAATAATTGTATTTGAGTCTGGGTTGGTAAGTGAAAACTCGACCAAAATGTTATCAGTTCCATTCCAAGCAAAAGGAGTATAAAATTGAATTCTATTCGATCCATTAGTAAAGTTTGTGTTGGCATAAAATACTTCTGAAAAACCACTTAAATTTAAATTAGTTAAATCTACTGTAAGATCAGTTGTTGTTTTTAATCGTACCCTGAAATAATTGGCATCACCACCAGCATTTAAAACGTTTACAAGTAAAGCATCAATATTACCCGCAGTCAATCCAGCATTAATTAATTCCGTTTGTGTGAATAAAAATACCGATTTTCCATTTCTTGTTGAACTTGAAATAGCTTGATTGATTGATTGTGTACCAGTTCCAACCAATGCTTGGTTTTCGCTAATAATGTTGTTTAGGGTTACATTTTGTTGAATATGACGGTAATAATCATATAAAGGTGTCATTGAATATTGATAGCTTGTACCGTTGAATCCAGTAATACTATGCGAATTTGTTGAACTTAGTAAAGAATCAACTCTTGTTGAATCATGTATATAAGAATTACAACTATAATCCCACTCTCCACAGGCTACATAGTTTCCACCAGTAGTATTGACAGCACCGTTTCGGCAACGCATATTATACAGCATTAAAACTTTTGAATAAGAAATTCCAGGGTTATCAGGAAAAGGAACCATCATTGACCTAGCTAATGCACCGTTTGCTCCAGTAGTCATTGTGTAATCAAATGATTGCACTACAATTGTGTCGCCAGGTGATTGACTGTAGGCAAAATTGAAAAATAAACAGGTAATGAGGAAGTAAAATAATTTCATTTTTTAACTGATTGGTTTAAGCGACTAATTTACGAATAATGAAGTGGTAAAAAATCGTTCTGGTTACAAATACCATAAACTTTTGGTTTTTTGTTTGAATTTACCATTCCAATAGTACCTTGAAAAAAGCTGATTGTCCACCATCACTGTCACTTACTAAATAAACAATCATTTTATGCATTGAAATTACATCAAAAATTGTGATTGATTCTACTTTTGTTTTTAATGTATTGTTATTGATAATAAGTGTTTTACATTTTGGTTTTGCACCGTTTTTTAGTTTGGCTATTGGAAGTATACCCACAAAACTTCCTAATATTTCCCCATCATCAATGGCATTAGGGGTGCTTTCTACTGAAGCTGTAAATAAAATTGTTTTACTATCATTATGGATGGTAGCACCTGAAAAACTTGCTTGATTTCCATTTAAAAGTGGTAGTTCAATTTTGTAAAATTTAGGGGTAGGGAAAGCTGTATTTTGCTTTAATGCAGAAAAGAATGCTTTCACAGAAAACTCTATGATATGATTTGAACCACGATTGAATAAGTACATTTCATCAGCATGAATCGCCAAGGCTTCAATGTTTAATTCTTTGTTTTTTAATTCCTCAGTGTTTTTTAACTTTTGATAAAATGGGGTGAGTGAATATGTATTGATATTATTTGCATCTAAATCTACTTGTATTAACATATCTCTTGTAGGCGAAATGGAGCCAGAGCCAAATATTAACATACTGTTTTGATCTTCTAGGCTCTCTATGGCTTCGAAATCTGGTTTAATCATTTTAGGTATAATACCAAATGTATCCTCTTCAAGCTGTGTCAAAGGTTGTTTCGAAATCATTTTTAATTGATTATTTAATAGATACAGGTAGTTCACATTATCACCAATTGCAAAAATACCATGCTTATTAATTGTAATACCAGATGCAGAAGGTGGATGCGGTAAGATGCCATCTTCAATAATTTTTACTTGTAGTTGTTTTTGGCCACAGGAAGTAAAGAGTATTATTATTAATAGGTTTAAAATGAGTCTCATAGTGTTTTTTTTCACAAAGATAAAATAATGTTTAATGTGAAGATTGTTAAAAAAACTGTTAAGGACAAAACAATTCATCACTTTTACTTAATAAATAAGCAAAAATAGGTTGTAATTACTAATTTTATAGCAACGAATAATTACAAGTAAATATATAATATGTCAAAATTAAAAAAAGTAAAGAAAGATAAAACGGGTAAAAAGCAATTAAAATTAGCTGAAAAAAAGAAAGCAAAAAAATTAAAAAAAGAAAAAGCTAAATTAAAAGAAGCTGCTGTTAAAAAAGCGGATAAAAAAAAGAAAAAAGCTAAGCAACTAGCCAAAAAAAAAGACTTAAAAAAATCAAGTAAAAAACAGCGTAAATAATACTTCTTGTTGCGACTATTGGTTTAGACTAATTGACGAAAAAGTCTTTGAGTCCAGTAAGGATACTCTGCACTGCATAAGAAGCTAATATTAGTCCCATTATTTTACTTATTACTGTAATACCGTATTCACCAATTTTTTCTTGAACAAAATTTGCAAGCAATAATAGTATACAAGTAATTCCAACAACTAATAAAACCAAAAGCGTGGTAACAGCTTGTTGGTTAATGGTGTATATATGATTATCAGTTAGTAATACCACAGCCATTATTGCACCCGGAGAGGCAATCGAAGGAATTGCAACTGGAAATATAGTAACATGCTTGTAATCCTTTATTAAGTGTTTTTCCGTTTCAGGTTTACCATCTCCAAATATCATGGTTAATGCGAATAAAAATAAAATTACGCCCCCTGATATTTGAAAAGCATCAAGGGTAACTTCCATGCCTTCTAAAATTAACTGTCCAATTACTATAAAGAACAATAGAATAAAAAAAGCAACAATCGAAGCGCGGACTGCAATTTTCACTTTATGTTTTTTATCAAATTGTTTTGTTGCCTCTAAGTACACCGGAACGCTGCCTAAAGGATCAATCACTGCAATAAGGAACAAAATAGTTGTAAAAAATGTCATATTGATGTTGCGTTAATTTTAGTCCTTATACTTATTCCATCTTCTTTGTTCATTCCTCATTCTTGTTGCAAATTTATGAGGCAATGGAATTTCAATTTTTAATTTTTTTTCTGTAATAGGGTGTTTAAAAACGACCTTATTAGCGCATAAAAATAATCCTTTTTGTTGAATAGTACTTTCACTATACAATTTATCACCGAGAATCGGTGTATTATTTTTAGCAAGATGAATCCTTAATTGATGGGTCCGACCGGTTCTTGGTTTTAATTCTACCAATGACAAATAATCATTTTTTAAAGAATTTACTTCTTCAATAACGTGATAAGACGTCATAGCATTTTTTCGTTCAATATTAGTATCAAATAATCCTTGTTTACTGCACAGTTTACCCATTACCAAGGCATGATAGGTTTTGTCAATTAGCCTTTGCTCAAATAATTGTCCAATTTTTATTCGGGCAAGTTTTGTTTTGGCAATAATGACTAACCCACTTGTTTGATTGTCTAGCCTATGTGTTGGCAAAGGCCAAGGCAATGCTAAATTTTCATTAGATAGGTTTAAGTTATGCGTCAAAGTATTAGCCAATGTTTTAAATTGATTCCCACTTACAGTCAACCCAGCAGGTTTATTTACAATTGCTAAGAATGGGTCTTCAAAAATTACTGGAATAACCAGGTGGTAGGATTTTGGGGGTGTTAATTCAGGTGCTACAATCCAAATTTCATCTGAAACCTTTAACCAAGTGCCTCCGTGGACCATTCTTTTATTTAGCAAAACGCCACCTTTTTTTATTGCTTTTTTAACACTTTTTCTAGACTGGAAATAAGAAATATACTGCTCACAATACGTGTTTAACCTAATTGGTTCCTTAAAAGATTGTAATATTTTTATTTTTTCAATTACTTGCAATAGTTGAGCTTGTTTTATTTAAAAGTACGCATTAATGTTCAAAGAGATAGTAGTAATTGAATGGAAAATAAATAAGTTCAATAAATTTTTAATTACAATTAAATGAGTATATTTAAAATTCACAATCGATTTCATTGTAAAGGAGTTAAGTGTGAAAAAATATTGTTAGTAAGATTTTGCTTATGATCAGAAATAAGTAAATCCCCACAAAATCTAGCTAAAAAACATGATTAAGAGCGCACCTTTTTTACTTATTATATTTCTTCTATTTGCAAAAAAATGTTTTGATCAAAAAAGTAATAATGATTTCAAAAGAGCTGGATACATTGATTTTAACGGGTATTACGATACTCGAAATCATCCAACTTTTACAATAAACATGTTTGCAAAAATTTCTAATAAAGTTAATTATTTTTCTCTCACAAATTATGATGGAATCGCAAATAAAAACGATTTGAATGGGTTGTACTCAGAGCAAAATGTATTGTGGCAACCGAGTAATAAATGGCCTTTTTTATTAGATGTGCAGGGTGTTATACGTTCTGGGATAAATAATGATGCTATTAGAGTTGGACCTCGGTGGTTGGTTTCAAAAACTAAATATTTAAGTGTTTTTTTTGAAAAATTAAATTTTACATATTTTGTAACACCTTTTATAGGCGAGGTGGGTTTTCAAAATGGATTTAGATGGATGACTCAAATTGAACATGTATACAAAATAAGACTATGGAAAAATAGAATTTACTTAGGTGGTTTTATTGACCAGAATTTTTTGGTAAACAATTCAAAAAAAGTAAGTTTGGTAACTGAACATCAAATTGGGATAAGGATAATTGATGAATTATTTTTAATTTCAGAATATCGAATAAATCAATATTTAAATGATGAGATGGGGTGGGGATTTGGATTAGAATATAAAATAAAGTTCAACTAGGTAAATATGAATCAAGGTAAAAACAAATTTTTAGCCATTTTTCACAATGCATATACTGCGTGGATAATACTAATTGTATCGGTATGTTTAACAATTGTTGCATGGTGGATTTCTTCAAATTTTTCAGAGCAACTTGCAAAAGATCGTTTTTTTGCCAGAGCAGATGAAGTTGCCATGGCAATTAATGAGAGAATGATTACCTATGAACAGGCTTTATGGGGAGGAGTGGCATTGTTTAATAGTTCTGATGAGGTGACAAGAGCGGATTGGAAAAACTATGTGAATACTTTAAATATAAATCAAAAATTACCTGGTATTCAGGGAATGGGATATGCCATTCCAATTAAAGTGGAGGAGAAAGATTCTTTTGAATTGAAAATGATAAAAGATGGTTTTTTTGATTTTAAAATTAAACCTGAAGGTGTAAGAGACGCATACACGACCATTATATACCTTGAGCCATTCGATTGGAGAAATAAACGTGCTTTTGGTTACGATATGTGGTCGAATGAAATGAGAAGAGATGCCATGCAAAGGGCAATTGATTCCAGACTTGCTTCTACTTCTGGCATCATCACTTTGGTTCAAGAAACAGAAACAGATGTGCAAAAGGGATTTTTAACTTATTTACCTGTCTATAAAAAAAATGCAGACTTGTCAACAATTGAAAACCGTAACAAATACTTTAGAGGCTGGGTGTATAGCCCATTCAGAGCCGGCGATTTAATGAAAGGGATCTTAGGTGAGAACGTGTTAGGGTTTGATTATGAGTTGTATGATAATGAAGTATTAATTGAAAATAATCTATTATTTGATTCCGATACCATTGTTCATGTAGAAAATGTGGATGTACCTGAGCTAGAAGTGAAAATTCCAATCGATATGCAAGGACGAAATTGGGTAATGTATGCGCATTCAACAGACAATTATATTACAAAAGGTGAAAAATTATTACCAAAAATTGTTGCGTTTTTTGGTTTTATAATCGACGTATTATTATTTTTTGTTATTTATACCATTCAAGGAAATGAAAAGAAAGCGAGGCTTTTAGCCTTAGAAATGACGAAGGATATTAGAGAAAAAACAGTAGAATTAGAAAGAAGTAATAAAGAACTTTCGGAGTATGCTTATATCACTTCTCACGATTTGCAGGAACCACTAGGCACCATAAGAAGTTTGGTTGAAATTATTCAAGATGAAACTGAAGAAAAAATGGAAGCTGAAACGAAGATGCAGTTTAGCTTTATTAAAGACTCTGCAAACAGAATGAGTAACATGATTCGATCCCTATTAGAATTGTCACGAATAGGAAAGAATGAGGTTAAACATGAAGTTGATCTCAATGAAATTTTGAAAGATGTTATTGCAGATTTGGCAAATAAAATTAATGATGTCAAAGGTAAGGTAACATATGATACCTTGCCCAATGTTGTTGGTTATGAAGGAGGATTGAGGATGTTGTTTCAAAATTTAATAGCAAATGCTTTAAAATTTAAAAGAAATGGCGTGTCCCCTGAAATTCATATTTCTTATCAAAAAAATAATGGTTTTCATGAAATTTTAGTCAAAGACAATGGAATTGGAATACCTGAAAAACAATTCGATAAAATATTTAATATATTTAATAGGCTCCATGATAAAAACACATTTGAAGGAGAAGGAATTGGCTTGGCACATTGCAAAAAAATTGTAGATTTACACCAAGGTAAAATAACAGTCATATCTACATTAAATGTAGGTACTACATTTAAAATCCGATTGAATGAAGAATAAATTGAAATGTATATTGTTGATTGATGATGAGCTAAGTACTAATTATATACATAAAAGAATAATTAGTAAGATTGATATTTGTGATGAAATTATTATTAAAACAAATGCCTTTGATGCTTTACATTTTTTAAATTACCCTGAAAATGTTACACCGGATTTAATTTTTTTAGACATCAATATGCCAGGAATGGATGGATGGGAATTTTTAGAAGAGTACGATAAAATTGATGCATCAAAACGTGCAAACCAAGTATTGGTGATGTTATCCACATCAATGAACCCAGAAGATAAAGCAATGGCGCTTCAAAATAAAAATGTAAAAGATTTCATATCAAAACCTCTAAACGCAGGTGTTTTACAAACAGTTATTGATGAATATTTTAAGTGATTTTCTCATTTTTAATGTTACTAATATTTTTAATTGAATTATATATAAAAATATAATTCTTCACTTGAATAATAAGCCTTTAAATTCTATCGATTTTAATTTAGTACAAGCAGCAAAAAAAGACAGGGCAGCTTTTGGTGTGTTGTATGAAAAGTATTTCGAAAAACTTTATCGCTTTATATTTGTTAAAATAGGGGATAAGCAAATTTCTAATGACCTATGTCAAGCAACTATGTTAAAAGCTATGTTGAATATTCATAAGTATAAAGATTTAGGCTTTCCATTTTCTTCTTGGTTGTACAAAATAGCTTCCAATGAAGTAAATTTGTACTTTCGAAAGATTAAAAAACTGCATGAGGTCAGCTTGTCGCCAATGCACATAACAAATTTATTAATGGAAGTAAATATTGAAAATCCTGAAGAAATAAATACCCAAGAACAAGTTATTGAATTAATGAATAAATTAGACGCCAACCAATCAGAGTTAATAGAACTCAGGTTTTTTATGGGGTTCTCCTTCAAGGAAATGGCAAATTATTACCAAGTTTCTGAAGGGAATATGAAGATGAAAGTTTATAGATTATTAAAAAAAGTAAAGCGACTTTATTTCGTTAAAAATGAAAAAGTATAGCATAAATACCGATAAAAATAAAGAGATGCCAACGGCCTCGGAAATTGCGGAGATGAAAAATTTTTCTCAATTGAAACAACGCTATGATGAAGTATTGAAAAGACCTAAAAAGCCACTTTATAAGAATAAAAAAATGTTTTTACTCCTGTTGTTGATTTTGTTGATTTCGTTTTTACTTGCTCAAGTTGTAGATTAATTTTAAAAGTTAATTGTAGTTTTGCTGCCTATGATAAAGGATATATTAAAGAGTCAATTAAGCATCATGGGTTTAGTTACTTTAATTGGATTTCCTTTATTAGCCTGGCCGCTCCTTTATTTTCAAGGAATTTCTTGGGCTTCTTTATTTGAGTTTAAAGCCAACTTGTTCACGCATATTCCACTTTATTTATCCTTAGGGATAGGATTCGGAATCCTGATGATTTGGTTATCTGAAAAGCCTTTTTTTGAAAGCGGATTGGCTCCCATCAAAGATCGACTCAATGATTTAAATCTCACTACTTTTCATGTTTTTTTTCTTGCCATAGCAGCCGGTGTAGGAGAAGAAATATTTTTTAGAGGAGCAATACAGCCATTGGAAGGAGTTTGGAGTACTTCCATTATATTTGTAGTGATTCATGGCTATTTTTCCTTTAAAAACAAGGCGATAAACTTATTGGCTATATTGTTAACAGGTTTTATTATATGCGTTGGTTTTGCTGCGAAAAATGAAAGTTTATTCCTGGCAATGGCAGCACATTTTAGTTACGATTTAGTCTTGCTTTTTTATTACAAAAACAATTAGTCATACTTAATAAAAGCTTTTTACGCGACACGTTAATTACAAGGATAAAATCGTTTATATTTTCTATATTTACCATTTTAAAATAATTTTTTAATAAAACATTTAGCATGACCAAGATTTTAATCATTGATGATGAAATTAGCATTAGAAGAACACTAAAAGAAATATTAGAGTTTGAAAATTACAAAGTAGATGCTGCAGAGGATGGATTAGCTGGTTTAAAAGCAGCCAAGGAAAATCATTATGATGTTATTTTTTGTGATATTAAAATGCCACAAATGGATGGTATTGAGGTATTGGCTAATCTGAAAAAAGAAAAAATATTAACACCAGTAATCATGATTTCAGGACATGGAAATATTGAAACCGCGGTGGATTCAATTAGAAATGGTGCATATGATTTTATTGAAAAACCTTTAGATTTAAATAGAATATTAGTCACAATTAAAAATGCATTAGACCGCAGGGATTTGGTGGAAGAAACGGTTGTGTTAAAAAAAGAGGTAAAGAAATTAGCAAAATCATCTACTATTATAGGAGAATCAAAAGCGATACATGCTATTCATGAAATGATTGGCAAAGTTGCTCCTACAGATGCAAGGGTTTTAATTACTGGACCAAATGGTTCGGGAAAAGAATTGGTAGCAAGACAATTGCATGAGCAAAGTACCAGGGCTAAATCTCCTTTCATTGAAGTAAACTGCGCAGCAATACCTTCTGAGTTGATAGAATCTGAACTTTTTGGTCATGAAAAAGGTGCTTTTACCTCTGCAAATAAAATGCGTAAAGGCAAATTTGAATTAGCCGACGGCGGAACCTTGTTTTTGGATGAAATTGGAGACATGTCGGCTTCGGCACAAGCAAAAGTATTAAGAGCCTTACAAGAAAATCAGATTACTAGGGTAGGTGGTGAAAAACATATCCGTGTAAATCCTAGAGTGGTAGCAGCAACCAATAAGGATTTAAAGAAAATGATTGGAAACGGTGGTTTTAGAGAAGATTTATATCATAGGTTGAGTGTAATAAAAATTGAGGTACCTTCTTTAAATGAAAGGATAGAAGATATTCCATTACTAGCCAATTATTTTATTAGTAAAATATGTCAAGAATATGGAATCGCAACAAAAACTTTTGATGATAAGGCATTAATTGCACTTCAAGCAGTAAACTGGACTGGAAACATTAGAGAATTGAGAAATATAGTTGAAAGACTC
>CBDUKB010000013.1:0-25599 GCA_965367695.1 uncultured Putridiphycobacter sp. | reverse complement strand
ACTGCCTACCGAAGTTGCATTGGAATCATCTGAATCTGAATTGTCACAAACGTATCCATCAGGTTGTTCACAAGCTTGTATTGTAACTGAGGCATTACCGAGACCGTCACCGTCAGCATCTTGATAATAAGTCATTTTTTCACATTCTTTATCACATGCTGCAATTAAAAACAAGCCCACGAAAAGAATTCCTAAAGTTTTAAATTTGATGTTCGTCTTCATTTCCTAAATAGATTGATTTACTAGTTAGATGACTTAATAGACAAAATCCTTCGTTGAAAAGTAAATTATTTTTTTTCTGTCTCTATTTTTTTAGACATGGGCAGTACCAAACCCAAAATATTGATGACAATTCCATATGCAACCATGAGCACTAATTCATCTTGATCAAACAATATCAATATGGTAATAACCATGCCAATTAAGGCAGTAAAGATTAAAGCTGTTTTTACTACAAACTGATTAACTTGATAACGCCTTAAAACAATAAATTCAATTATATAAATGATAAAGGTGGGCAATGAATATAACAAACCCATCAACATCATGATAAATGGAGAAGCTATATTATTTAAATATGGATTGTCACTCATGAACATGACAATAAAGGGACTTAAAATGAGAGTTAAGAGATAATGTAAAATGGGATATGTAAATTTATACTTCATACCTTCATAATTTTATATTCAATAATAAAAGCTAAAAGAATTCTAGAAATCGGAATTAATAAAATGGCAATAAAATAAAATGAAGCAGGCAAAACACTCAATAAAAACATAATTACAAGTCCGAGTAACCAAATTAAGAATCCTTGTTGTATTAAAGCTTGTTGGTAGTATTGATCTATATCACTTTTATTTTTTAAATATTTTAAATCTATTAAATAAGTGATGATTAACTCAATACTAATAATTATAATGGGCAATAAAAAAATTACGACTGGTTTAGAAAATTCGATAACATTGATGTTTTTATCAAGGCTAGAGATATCGAAGTTTATATAAGAAGCAAATGCACATCCATAAAAAATCAAACATAAAAAAAAGGCGGGAGCAACTACATTTAAAAAACTAGCACCAACTAAACCATTTTGCTTAAAGTCAAAAATTGCGAATAAAATAAGCATTATTATAAATTCAATTAAAAAACCTATTAAAAAAATAAACACTGAATATTGTTGAATGACTAAAGCATGTATCAACAATGCACCGTAAGACAAGGCAATTAAATTACTTTTTCTGGCGATCATCATTTATCTCGGTTAGAATTAGGCTAAGATAGTGAATACAAAATAGATAACCGTATATTAAACGCTTTTATTCTGTTTTTAACTTAATGCCTAGGTAAAAAGTACGGGGCAAACCTGGACCGTATATGAAATTGCTATCTCTATTTTTACCGATATCAAAATCAGACTGATAAGCGTTTAAAACATTTTTAATGCCTCCATAGCATTCGAGTTGATTTTTTAATTTGGGAATTATCACCGTATAACTCAATTTAAAATTCCATTCATGAAAGTTTTGGCTCATAAACATTTCATCAATTAATTGATTAGGTGCACCAGCAAAGTGTGGTACTTGCATTGGACCTGTGTATACATAATTGATATTTCCTGTCCATTTTTTATTGGGCGTAAAAGTAATATTACCAAACCCATATGCATTGGGGGTTCTTGTAAAGGCTTTAATACCTGTTAGCCCATCAATGTAAACTACTGCTTCATCAAATTCACTTTTTTGAAAGGTAGCACCAGTTTCCAATTGAATCTTTTTGTCATAATTCGCACGCAATTCTAAAGTGATTCCTTTTACTGTTGCACCCTGTCCATTTTGTTTTTCGAATACGGCTCCAAATTCATCTTGTCCAATTGGTTGCAGGAAAAATGCATTATTTAAGCGGGTATAGAAACCTTCCAAAGTAAAACCTGCTATAAAGTGTTCTGTTGGTTTATCATAATTGATAGAAGTACTCCAAGAATTCGATTTTTCTGCAAGCAGCTCAGGTGAAAGTATCACACGCGATACACCACCCCCTGCGAAAGCAATGTGTAAATCAGTGTCAAATGCTTGTGGTGCTCGGAATCCGGTTCCATAATTGAGCCTAAATTGTGTATTTTCTTTTAATTTGTACAATAATGAAAGCCGAGGACTGAACACCAAATTATCTAAAAAGTTATGGTCATCCATTCTCACACCTGATAGTAAGTTTAAATTGTCAAATATTTCCCAGTCGCTTTGTAAAAACACACCAAGGTCTTTGGTAGTCTGGTCTACTAAATAATGGTAAGCCGGGATTTCATCATACACATCATCCACCACATATTCACCTCCTAATGTCAATACATTTGTACCCTTTAAAAATTTGCGGAGTTTATGGTTGAATTGAAACCCACCTTGTACAGTTTGTGTCAATGAGTTTCCATATGGTGGATTATTTTGGAACGCAATTAACTCTTCAGTACTGTCAGGTAATATTCCAGTATAATGATCCCTTACAGTTTGCTGTCCCGCTGCATATAAAATCAAGGTCGATTTATTGTCGTTGAAATTCCATTGGTAGTCAATACTCCCCATCCAAACCTTGTGTAATCTTTCTTCTGACTGTTGTGTTTCATGGGCTGGAACATTTATCATTTCACCCCCAAAACGGTACTCATTGGTATAACTCAAGTTCAATTCTAACTTTTGATTGGCATTGATTAAATAAAACAAATTGCTTCCTACTGAACCAGTATTTAACAAAGGTAATTCCGAAAAGTTATCAGCATTGTGGTCATACATTTCACGGTCTCTGAAATTGAGAAACAAAGTTGCACCCAACTTTTTGTTTTTATTCAAAATGGACGCATTCGCACTTAATACTTGGTCATTTGCACTTCCATTGATATTTTGATAAAAGTAATTGACGGCATAAGCATTCTTTTTTGGAATTTTTGTAATCACATTCACTGTTCCGCCAATGGCACTTGAACCATACAATGACGAACCACCTCCTCTTACCACCTCTATTCTATCGACCATGTTTGCTGGAATTTGTTCTAAACCATACAGACCAGTTAAAGGAGAGAAAATTGGTCGTCCATTGATCAATATTTGGGAGTATCCTCCCCCTAGTCCATTCATTCTTAATTGGGTGTAATTACAAGTCTGACAATCTGTTTCAACCCTCAATCCAGGTTGAAATTTTAATCCATCAGCTAAATTACATGCTTGTACATTGCTCAATGTTGCACTATTGATTACATTGACTATGATGGGAGAATCACTTTGACGCTTTTCGGTTTTAGTTCCAGTAATCACAATCTCATTCATTAAGTTAGTCGATTTTTTTAACTGAAAAACAACTTCATTAATGGTATTTACTGCCTTTACTTCAACCCTTAAAAATTCCTTTTGATATCCTAAAAATTTAGCTGAAATACGATAATCGCCTGTTGGAATACCTGCAATTTTAAAATATCCATTTGAATTAGTGATGGCTCCAACCTGCAATGAATCAATGTAAATACTCGCAAACTCAATGGGTTTACCTTTATCATACACATACCCCTGAATACTTGAGCTTTGCCCCCAACTGATGCTCGTAAACAGGCATAAAATTAAGATTGTAAAATAATTAGGTCTCATATATTTGACTAGACTAAACAATATTTTAGTCTTGCAAATATAATAAGTTAGACTAATCTAACAATTTTATTTTAGATAATTCTTTATATTTGAAAAAAACGGAAATAATCAATGTCCAGTCCAACTAAAGAAAATTACCTCAAAGCCACATACTTCCTTCATCAAAAAAGCAGTCAAATAACGGTGACGGATATTGCAAAAGAAATGCATGTAAGTACGCCTACTGCCAATAACATGGTCAAAAAAATGGAAGGTTTTGGTTGGATTACCTATCAAAAATACAAGCCCATTACCCTGACTGAAAAAGGATTGAAACTAGGGGCCTTAATTGTTAGGAAACACCGTTTGTCTGAAATGTTTTTATCAAAAATAATGGGTTTTGGATGGGAAGAAGTGCATGACATTGCTGAAGAATTGGAACATTTGAATTCTGTATTATTTTTCGAAAGAATGGATGAAATCTTAGGGTTTCCCACGACTGATCCACATGGTTCACCAATACCAGACAAAGAAGGGAAAGTGCAAAGCAACCCATTCATTAAACTTTCTACCATTGAAAAAGGAGAAAAGGTAAAAGTAAAAGCACTTCAAAATAGTTCGAAGGAATTATTGCTTTTTTTAAATAAAAAAAACATCCAATTGGGCACAGAGTTAAGGGTGGTACAAAAAGAGGCATTTGACCAGAGTATGCAAGTAAGTATTCTAGATGGCGCCAACGAAATACTCAGTCAACAAGCTTGTAATTGCTTACTGGTAGAGCTTTGCCCATAAATTAATCAATCGTACTGCGCCTTTTTGTCAGTAAAATAAAATAGGCTTTGTTTTTGCAATCGAAAGGGGAATAATGGATTCACAAAATAAAATAATTAAAATCACCCTATCTTTATCCTTAGGACTAGTTGCATTAATGTGGTTGGTTTATGGATACGACAATATTTTTCATTTAGATTTATATAAATATGGGGTAAAACCTCGAACTTTAAGTGGCTTAATTGGTATTATTACCTCTCCATTTATACACAGCACCAATGGCTTTTCTCATATTTTCAATAATTCCATCCCTGCTTTTGTACTTACTTGGCTATTGTTTTATAATTATCGAAACATAGCCTTCAAGGTTTTTATCATCATATTTTTAGGCACTGGACTATTGGTCTGGATTTTTGGTCGAGACAGTTACCACATAGGCATGAGTGGGGTCATATATGGTTTGACATCCTTTTTAATGATCTGTGGATTTTTAACCAAAAACCTGAGTGTTGCCGCCATCTCCTTATTGGTTATCTTTTTATACGGCAGTTTAATTTGGGGTATTTTCCCCCTTACGCCGGGCGTTTCTTTTGAAGGTCATTTTTTCGGCTTTTTTGTCGGAGCAATTTTGGCCATAGCATTTAGGAAACAATTACCACAACCTGTCAAATACCGATATGAAATTGAAGAAGAATTAGAAATTGAAAGTTTGGAAAGTCAATTGGGCGAAGAATATTGGAAAACACCTGAAACACCTGCTCCTCACACTGTAATTCATCCACACAGTTCAACTGACCCTTTAAATATTGTTTACCAATTTAAGGTAAAGGAGCAGAAAGAAGAAGAAGGTTAGTCTCTAGCCAAGATGTGGTTTTAATCATAGTCGGATTTCCTAACAATTGGCATACATTCAACATGAATCTATCCTTCTAATTAATTTTTGAGTTAGGATAAAGCCTTCTTTATTCTTCAGCATTCCAGTCCCTCAAGCCACGGAAAAATGTCCAAACAATCACAACTTATTATTCACTAATTACTTTTTATTAATTACTAAGGACTATTGACTCACTACTTAAAAAGATTTATCTTTATATATTTAAAACATCCATTATGAAAGCAAAAGATGACACTTACAAAAGCATTGATTGTTCTTATTACGATCAATTGGAGGCTTATGCAACTTTAAAAAAGAAGCTGAATTTAACTTATTACAATGAAAAGGGTTTGATTGGTACGAGGACCATTCAAATAAAAACTTTTGAGACCAAAAACCATGAAGAGTTTTTGATAAGCGAAGATGGATTTAGGCTGAGATTAGACAAAATAAAAAGTTTGACTCCAGTTGATTAAATTTTTAAATGAATAAATCTGATTTTGACAAACGAACCTTTTTCATGAATTGATCAGGATCGTCGTTTGCTCTATAGCCAATAGAAACGATAACACAAGCAGATAAATCCATTGCACTTAATCCCAACATCTCATTAAATTTTTCAGCTTCAAACCCTTCAATCGGACAAGCGTCTATTTTTAATTCTGCACATGCCATTAATAAATTAGTCATACCAATATATGCCTGCTTAGCAGCCCAACTATGCAATTCTTGTTCATTTAAATTTCCCAAAGTAGTTTTCATAAAATTACCGTATCCCTTGAGTAAATCGTGGTCTTGTGCACGTTTTTCAGCACACAATTCAATATAATCGTCAATAAATTGAGGCGCCAATGTTGTAAAATGTGAAAAAACAAAAAGATGAGAGCAGTCGCTAATTTGAGATTGATTAAAGGCCACCTGACGCAATGACTTTTTAAGTAATTCATCCGAAATAACAGAAACTTTAAAGGGTTGCAAACCATATGAGGTGGCAGCTAAACGAATGGCTTCCTTTAATATTTCTAGTTCAGCAACATCCACTTTTTTTGTTGGATTGAATTTTTTGGTAGCATAACGCCACTTTAAATGCTCAATTAAACTCATAATTAAAATTATTATGCCAAAGATAAGTCGAAATTAATTAACCTTAATTTCAACTACAAACTAAAATTTAGCAGTAATTTAGTGGTGATAAAACTCTAACAGACAATGGCAATAAAAATAGGCATTAATGGATTTGGTAGAATTGGCCGTTACTTCACCCGATTAGCAATTAAAGAACAAGAAATTGAAATCATAGCAATCAATGATTTAGCAGATGTACCAACTTTGGCTCATTTATTTAAATATGACTCTGTACACCGTCAATTTGAAGGCAGGGTATCTCATGACGCATCTCATTTAATATTGGACAATCATCCTATAAAAATCACGAATCACAAAGACCCCGAAAATATTCCCTGGGGAGAAATGGGAGTAGACATAGTAATAGAATCAACAGGTTTGTTTAGGACCAGAGAATTAGCTAGCAAACATATTAAAGGAGGCGCGAAAAAAGTGATATTGAGCGCCCCACCTAAAGACGATACTATTCAAACGGTTGTCTTAGGCGTGAACGAACAAATATTAACAGGAAAAGAAGCAATAATTTCTAACGCCTCTTGCACCACCAATTCAGCAGCACCTCTTGTTAAAGTAATTAAAACTTTAGGGAAAATTGAAAGCTGTTATATCACTACTGTACATTCCTACACTTCCGATCAAAGGCTACATGATGCCCCTCATGCTGACTTAAGAAGGGCCAGGGCAGCAGCCGAATCAATAGTACCAACAACTACCGGAGCGGCAAAGGCCATCACCAAAATATTTCCAGAACTTGAAGGCGCCATGGGAGGCTGTGGCATTAGAGTCCCCGTACCTGATGGTTCATTAACCGACATGACCTTTATTATGGACAAACAGTTAACGGTACAAGAAATTAATGATGCTTTTTTACAAGCTTCAAAAAATGACTTGAAAGGACTGTTGTATTACATGGAAGATCCAATTGTTTCGAGAGACATCATTGGAAGTCCCTACTCTACTACATTTGATAGTTTATTGACATCTGTTATTGGCAAAATGGTAAAAGTAGTCGCTTGGTACGATAATGAAGCGGGGTACTCAAATCGTTTAGTTGATTTAGTTAAAAAAGTAGGATAAATTAATTTATGCTTATCTTTGCCTTTTTAATTTTTGAAAATCATGAACGAATTAACAGCCATTTCACCCATTGACGGTAGATACAGAAACAAAGTAGAAAACTTAGGAAATTATTTTTCTGAATTTGCTTTAATCAAATACCGTGTATTAGTTGAAGTTGAATACTTTATTGCTTTAGCTGAGCAGAAAGTAGGTATCATGGCAGATTTTCCAAAAGATAAATATGCAGCTTTAAGAGGAATGTATAAAAACTTTACATTGGCAGATGCTGAAAAAGTAAAGTTAACAGAACGTACAACCAACCATGATGTAAAGGCGGTAGAGTACTTGGTAAAAGAAAAATTAAATGAATTAGGTCTTGAAAAATACGAAGAATACGTTCATTTTGGACTGACTTCACAAGATATCAACAATACAGCCATTCCTTTATCATTAAAGGATGCGATTCAAAATGAATATTTACCAATTTTGGATGAAGTAATTGAATTGCTTTACAAATTTGCGCAAGAGTGGAAAAACATTCCAATGTTGGCAAAAACGCACGGTCAACCAGCTTCACCTTCACGATTAGGAAAAGAAATTTACGTATTTGTTGAGAGATTGAACGTTCAAAAAGCACAATTAATTTCAGTACCTTATTCTGCTAAATTTGGTGGAGCAACCGGTAACATGAACGCTCATTTTATTGCCTTCCCAAATGAAAATTGGGTTGGATTTGCGAATAATTTTGTGAATGATATTTTAAAGATTGATAGAAGTCAAACCACCACACAAATTGAGCATTACGACAATTTGGCAAGCATGTTTGATGCCATGAAGAGAATCAATAATATTTTGATTGACTTGAACCGAGACATGTGGACTTATATTTCAATGGAATATTTCAAACAAAAATTAAAAGAAGGAGAAATTGGTTCTTCGGCCATGCCGCACAAAGTAAATCCTATTGATTTTGAAAACTCAGAAGGAAATTTAGGAATAGCAAATGCTTTATTTGAACACTTGGCTGCAAAATTACCCATTTCAAGATTGCAAAGAGATTTAACAGATTCAACAGTTTTAAGAAATATTGGAATCCCAATTGCTCATACCATCATTTCATTTAAGTCAACTTTAAAAGGTTTGAGTAAATTATTGATCAACGAATCAAAAATCAATGAAGACTTGGAAGACAACTGGGCAGTAGTTGCCGAGGCGATTCAAACTATTTTAAGAAGAGAGGGATTTGCGAAACCATACGAAATGTTAAAAGGATTAACGAGAACGAATGCAGCCATAACAAAAGAAAGTATTCAAAATTTCATTGACACTTTAGATGTATCAAATGAACTAAGAGCTGAATTAAAAACAATTACACCTCAAAGCTATACCGGTATTCAATTAGTAAAGTAAATTTACTTTGCTTGTAATTTTTCTATCATTTTCTGCTTATCACTATCAGATAGTTTCGCTGCGTTATCGTAAACCATTTGTACTAAGTGATCAATAGCTTCGCTATCGGAAACATAATGTGTACAATCTTTACAAATTGCCATGTGCAACTTTAATCCCAAAACTGAAAAGAAAGGAAGTTTAATGTACTTCTTTTTCTCCACCAATAATGCTGCTTTTTTACAATCAATCATTGAACCATGTTTTTTCAAGGCATTCTCGCATTTGCAATTTCGCCCTGTGTATTATTACCCAGAAATTTGACGGTGTAATATCGTTCTCCTTACAAATTTCTTCCGAATCTTTTTCATCTATCATTTTGTCCATAAAAACTGATTTATATTTGGAAGGCAATTGTTGCATGCACTCACCAATTGCAGCCCTTAACTCATCATTTTCTAGTACTTCTTCTATCTCTGCAATTCTACCTTTTGGTTTTTGATTTTCAAGCCAGGATTCTCCCATAAAACCCTGCTTAAAATAAGTAGAAAAAGTTTCGGTTTTTCTCGTCTCTTTTTGGCGCCAGATATCAATAATTTTTCTTTTCAAAATTGAAGTCAACCAAGTTTTTACTGAACTATTGCCTTTAAAATTTTCCAATCCTTGAATACCTGCAATAAAAGTGTCTTGGACGAGATCCTTAGCTAAATCTTCATCATTAAGCCGCGATACTGCAAAATTATATAAATAATCAGCATACGCTTCAACCCATTGAGAGGTATCTATTGTCGTTTTTTCTATTTCCATTCTTCAAAAACAATATTAGCCATAAAAAATAAAACCTATGCAATATAATTATCCAAACTTTGGCATCTCAATTAAGTTGATTTTTTTTAGATTTGTCGACATGAGACCTTTGTACTTATTATTTAAAGTGTTAATTTCCTATGCGATTTTACTTTTCTTTAAAAGAAACAAATGTGTGAATGCACCTAAAAAATTTAAAGCACAAACTATATTTGTTGTCAACCATGCGAGTGCTTTTATGGACCCTTGGGTGATCGCAGAATTACAAAGACCCATTTTATTTTTCTTAACGAGAGGTGATATTTTTAAGGCATGGCTTAGGCCATTAACTTGGGCCTCCCACATGATTCCTATTTTTAGGACAAAGGAAAATGGCGCAGATTCTGCAGAGAAAAACGAAGTTATTTTTCAAGAAGTCTATCGCTTGCTTAAGAAGAAAAAATCGATATTAATATTTGGTGAAGGTTATACTGATGATGTTTTTGTTAGGAGCTTAAAATCCATAAAAAAAGGCCCTGCAAGGATTGGTTTCGGTGCAATGGAATCAACTAATTGGGAATTAGACATCAAAATTCAATGCTCGGGAATTAATTATGCCGATCCAAATGAATTTCGTTCCGAAGTGCTCATTTCGAATTCGGAACCCATTCATTTAAAAGATTACAAGGAAGAGTACCTGAAAAACCCTGCTAAAACCATTACAAAAATCACTAAAATGGTGACAGAGGATTTACAGGAACAATTAACCTATTTAGAAGATCCAAAGCTAACTGATTTACATAACCATATTCAATCAATTACAAAAAAAGGTATTGCGCACAATCAGTCAAATGAAAAAATTGACTTAGAAAGTCGTTGGCGTTATAGCCAAAAACTTGCCCATTTCATCAATACAAAATACGAAGCGGAAAACTTGAAATGGAGTGAATTAAAGTCATCTCTTGCATATTATTTCAAGACTTTAAAAAAAGAAAAAATACGCGATCAATGGGTGTTAAATGACAGTATAAATAAACCGCATTATATAGTTGTTAGGTTGCTTGTTTTATTAATTGGATTACCATTTTTCTTAATCGGTTCATTTCATCATTTAATTCCTTATTTATTTGTTAAAAAATTTACGGAAAAGACATTTAAAAGACGGGTATTCTGGAGTGGTATCAAATTATTACTCGGTTACTTAATTTTAGCACTTTTTAATATCTTCCTGTGCCTATTCATCAATTTCTCCTTTGAATTAGTAAATAATTGGATGCTTTGGGGGTACATTTTATTTATAGTTCCACCTCTTGGGCTTTTTGCATACTGGTATGCAAATTATTTTAAAAACACTTATCAATTATTAAGCATCAATCAAGTTAAACTCGAAAAATTAAAAGCAGAAAGAGCCAAATGTGCGACATTAATTGAAGCCACAATTCAATTGAACTAAGCAGTATTTGTGTTTTAATATTGAACCATTTCATATTAACAAATTCTACATATTTAGATTCATACTTTTGTAATTTATACCGTTAAAAGTTGTAATTTTAGATTGAATTAAAAGAATTGTTATGAAATTTAAACTAGGTTGCTTGGTCATGTTGCTTGCAAGTATTGGATATTCCCAAGAAAGTTTTACAACAAAAACAACCCATAGCTTAGGATTGCATCTTGGTACAACAACTGGTACAGGATTCTCTTACCGCTATTGGCCCAATAAAATAGGGTTACAAGTAACAACTATACCCATATTTAATGGGAATAAAAACAATTATGTGAGTGCTGGTCTCAGTGGATTGTATTTAATAAAAGAACACAATCGACTTAATGTATTTGGCTACTTAGGTACGCATTATATATACCGGACTTATCTTCAAACATTCCCAACAGGTACTTTCAATATGTATGGCTATCCCAATTATGAAGAAAGGATTGTAGCAGAAAACATTATTAATATTGGATTTGGATTTGGTACCAATATTAATATTTTACCTGAATTAAGTCTAAGCTTGCAAACAGGGTATGGTTTTTATGACATCAGCGAAAATTTAAATGGGAATTTAAGCGGTGAAATTGGACTTTACTATCATTTAAAATAATTGTCATGAAAAAAATTGGATTTTTTTGTTTCTTCTTGCTCTTAAGTTATTCTGGAAAAACACAACTTACTAGTAGTCCACACCATTTTGGTTTACATGCTGGCACAACCACAGGCTTAGGACTATCTTACAGATACTGGCCAAATAAACTTGGGATTCAGTTAACCGCAGCCCCTTATTGGGCAAAGAATGATTTTAATATCTATTCTGGATTAACCGGCTTATTATCAATCAAAGAAAATAGCACATCCGAATTTTTCACCTATTTAGGTGCAAGCTTTAATAGCGACAAGGGTTATTTTGAAATTTATGAAAACGGAATGTACACCGAATATCAACAAGTAGATAATCGATTAAACCTAGGATTAGGCATTGGATTTCGCGTAACATTTTTAGAAGTATTTGACTTGAATTTACAAGGTGGCTATGGGGTGTATGATATCACTGAGAATATTATCAGTAGACCCACAGGGGAAATTGGTATCTATTATCGATTTTAAATAAAGTCGGGATACAGCAAGTATTTTTTTCGCATTAATTTAAAAGCTACTAAATCATTTTGCCAAGTCGCTCTGATTTGAGCTTCTGTTTTTCCTGCAATGACCATTTTACGAAATTGATCACTTCCCATTAATAAATCAATATAATTGTTTGTCAAGAAAAACTTACTACCCATGTCTAAATTTTCATAAAATTTGAAAAACCATTCTAATTGCATTTGATTTTGATTTTGTAAAACATTGATACCAGTTTCTGTAAAATCTATTCCCCTACATGCTATCCCATTTAACTTTGGATTTTTTGCACCAAAATTTGGCTTTGGCGTAAAATAATAACTACCTAAATTAAAAGCTGGGTGACCTATTTGTTGAAAGGGAATAGCTGTCCCCCTCCCCACACTAGCAACAGTCCCTTCAAATAAGCAAATTGATGGATACAAGTATACCGACAACATATTTGGTAAATTAGGACTTGGTTTAATAGGCAGTTTATAAAATTTTTGATGATCCCAGCCAATACATGGCACTACTTTTAAATCACATTTTACTTCGTTTTTCAACCAACCTTCTTCATTAATCATTTGCGCATATTCTCCAATGGACATAGCATGTACAATTGGTACAGGATGCATTCCTACAAATGATTTAAAATTCAAGTCCAAAATTGGTCCATCTACATAATGACCATTTGGGTTGGGTCGATCGAGTACAATCAACGGTATTTTATTTTCACCACAAGCTTCCATTACATAATGTAAGGTAGAAATATAGGTGAAAAATCGAACACCAACATCTTGTAAATCAACCAAAATTACATCAATATTATTTAACTGATTTGAAGTAGGCTTTTTATTGCTACCGTATAACGATACAATCGGTAACTTTGTTATAGAATCAATTGATGAAGCTACTTTTTCCCCTGCATCTGCTTCACTTCTAAACCCATGTTCTGGTGAAAATAGCTTAACTAAGTGGATGTTCTTTGCTAATAATACATCAACCAAATGTTCCTCACCAATTCTACTACTTTGATTACCAACCAAAGCCACTTTTTTTCCAATTAATAAATCGAGATAGGCTTCGAAGTTTTCAGCCCCAACTTTAATAGAATCGTTTTGAAATAAAGATTGATCCGAGTTAGAAAAAACAACAGTGCATGAAATGATTAAAAAGAAAGTGAAAAGTTGTTTTATCATAATATTCTATTAAATGTAATTGTTTTACTTTTTATAATTATAAATTTACAGCACAAAAGTACACCTTGAACACAGAATATTTCATAGCAAAAAGAATCATCAAACAAAAGGAGGGTAAAAAGCAAATTTCCAAGCCCATTGTTCAAATTTCTTTAATCAGTATTATTATTGGTGTAGCTGTAATGATTATTACGGTTTCAATCGTCACAGGGTTTCAAAATAAAATAAGAGAAAAAGTAATTGGCTTTGGTTCCCACATTCAAATTGCAAATATGGAGAATAATACTTCTATGGAATCTTCTCCCATATTATATGATGCTGCTTTTGCCAAGGGAATAAAATCTAATGTAGATGTAAAACACATTCAAAAATATGTGTATAAGCCTGCCATTATTCAAAGCGAAGCCAATACTAAGGTTTTTAATTTAAACGGCGCGGCAGATACTGTTGTTAATCAAGATGTTTTAGGTGTTTTATTTAAAGGTGTTGACATAGATTATGACTTAGACTTTTTCAAAGGAAAGCTCATAGCTGGAACCCTATTAGATTTTGATGATTCACAAGAAGTATTAATTTCGGATAAAATTGCCAAATTACTTAATTACAAAGTAATGGATGAATTGAACGCCTATTTTATATTAAATAATGCGCCTAAAAAAAGGACTTTTATCGTTAAGGGAATTTATAAAACAGGATTGGAAGAATTTGATAAAAAAATAATCTTCACAGGTATTAAAACCTTACAACAAATAAATAATTGGGGCATTCAATCAAACCTTACTGTTGTGGATTCATGTGTAAATGGTAAATACATTATAAAAGGATTGTCTTTTGGCAGTTATCCATACCACCGGTATAAATGGAATGGAAAATACAGCCAATCAAATTTATTTTTAATTGCTGGCCAGCAAAACGAAGACATTACCTTTGAAGCTGCATTAGATGAGAATAGTAATCAAAAAGAACAGGTATTTATTTTTGATAAATCAACAATGCATATTAAAATTGATTCTGCTTGTGATTGTTCCACTCAATTATTAAGGCAAAAACCTATCCAATACCTTTCTGACAGTTTAATCATCATGCCCTTTGGCACTTTAAATATACAAAATGGAAAAGGTACTAGTGCAAATTACATTGGTGGCTATGAAGTATTAATCAATCATTGGCGTGACTTAGAAAAAATGGATGATATTATTTATGACGAAATCCCATTTGAATTAAAAACTACTAAAATTACAGAGATTTACCAGGAAATATTTGCTTGGCTCGGGTTCTTAGACATGAACATTATCGTCATATTGGTGATGATGCTAGCGGTATCATTAATCAATATGGTCACATCACTTTTAGTTTTGATTTTAGAAAAAACAAATTTTATTGGTATCCTAAAAGCTGTCGGGGCCACAAATTGGTCAATTAGAAAAATATTCATCTACAATTCTTTGCTTTTACTTTTGAAAGGTCTGTTTTGGGGGAATATCATTGGCATTGGCTTATTATTAATCCAATATTACTTTAACATCCTGCCTTTAGATCCTGCCATTTACTATTTGGATGCTGTGCCTGTGGAATTAAACATTAGTAATATACTACTAATAAATATATTAACTATCACTACTTGTTTTATTGTATTGATCATTCCAAGCTATTTAATAACCAAAATAAAACCCATTCTTGCGATTAAATTCAATTGAGGAATAGAATTTAATTTAATGTTTTAGGTGATAATTTCCGTTAATTTCATTAATTTCGTGGACTGAAAAAAAATAGTACATCTAGCATGGCAGATATCGAAATAAAACTCCCTAAAATGGGGGAAAGTGTAACAGAAGCAACAATTACCAATTGGTTAAAAGAAGTTGGAGATTCCGTTGAGTTAGACGAAGCATTAGTTGAAGTGGCAACAGATAAAGTTGACAACGAATTACCTTCTGAAGTAGAAGGAACTTTGACAAAAATATTTTTTGAAAAAGATGAAGTAGCCCAAGTTGGGGATGTAATTGCAATTATATCTACCGAAGGTGGTAGTGTTGCAGCTAGTCCTTCTCCAGCAAATGAAACTAAAGCAACACCTCCTGCACAAGCCAGTTCAAGATCTGCTCATGTAACAAAGGAATCGAGTGCTGCAACTATCGTAGAAAAAACTGGACCATCAGGAAAGTTTTATTCGCCTTTAGTGAGAAGTATCGCAGAAAAAGAAAATATTTCAATGGTTCAATTAGAATCAATTGAAGGAAGTGGAGAAAATGGCAGAGTGACTAAAAAAGACATTTTGAGCTTTATTGAAAATGGAGCAAGCGCTGTTGAATCACCAAAGACAGAAACAGTTCAAGCCGCACCAAAAAAGCAAGAAGTTTCAAAACAAGTTCAAATTTCTTCTCCGAATGTTCCAAGTATGGAAGGAGACGAAATCATTGAAATGGACAGAATGCGTAAGTTGATTTCAGACCACATGGTCATGTCAAAACATGTTTCACCACACGTCACTTCATTTGTAGAAGCAGACGTAACGAACATTGTAATGTGGAGAAATAAAGTGAAAGATAAATTCCAACAACAAGAAGGAGAAAAAATCACTTTTACACCTATTTTTATGGAAGCTGTGATAAAAGCCATAAAAGACTTTCCAATGGTTAATATTGCAGTGAGTGGAGACCAAATAATTAAGCGTAAAGACATTAATCTTGGTATGGCAACAGCTTTACCTTCAGGCAATTTAATTGTTCCTGTTATTAAAAAAGCGGATAACTTAAACTTGATTGGCCTAACCAAACAAGTGAATGGAATGGCTACAAAGGCGAGAAATAACAAATTGTCCTCAGATGATATTTCTGGCGGTACATATACGGTAACAAATGTAGGTACTTTTGGCAATGTTATGGGTACACCAATCATCAACCAACCACAAGTAGCTATCCTTGCATTAGGCGCTATCAGAAAGGTTCCGGCTGTAATTGAAACACCACAAGGAGACACAATTGGTATCCGCCATAAAATGTTTTTATCACACTCATATGACCACAGAGTAGTAGATGGAGCCCTTGGTGGCATGTTCGTAAAAAGAGTAGCTGAATACTTAGAACAATTTGATTTAAATAGAGAATTGTAAAAAATTCGTTGTTGATATCTTGAGCCTCTCCTAATTTTAGGAGGGGCTTTCTTATTTAATTTAGCAGAATAATTTCAATTTTATGAAACAATTCTGTTTAAATAAGGCACTTATAACTTCTAACACTAAGTCGCATAGTTTACGCACGATTGTTTCAAATGGTTACAAATTACACTCAAACCTATGAAACAGTTCAACATAACATGTATTCTGCTAGTTTGTTTTTTGTGGTTAGGAACAGGTTCGCTTCAAGCTCAAACCTTATCACAAAAACAAATCAACCAACTAGTTAAGAAAGGCCGTAAAGCAACCAGAGATTTAGAGTACTGGAAGGCAAAAACATATTACGATAAGGCTACTTCAGGTGGAACAAGAGATCCACAGCACTGGTTTGAAGCAGGTGCTGTATATTTTGATTCAAAAGTTGAAAGAGAAAAATCATTGTCTTTCTTCCAAGAAGCAATTAATCTTTCATTTACAGATACTATTCCCGAATTGTTGAATTACATGGGTGATGCTTATCATTTTATTGGTGAGTTCGAAAATGCAATCAAATATTACAATTTATTCAGAAAAGACATTAACCCAAACACCTCCAGTTCAACAGCATTACAAAATGAAATAATTCGAAAAATTGAAATTTGCAATAATGGGATCGATTTAAGAAAGCAGAAACAATTAAGATTTGTGGAAGTGGCAAATATGGGCGACAATATAAATACTAATGCTGCGGATTACTCCCCAGTATTAACAAAAGAGGAAGATGTATTGTTGTTTTGTTCAAGAAGAGCATTAGACAGTAAAAAAAGTATAGATGGTGAATATTATGAGGATATTTATTATTCGACAAAAACATCAGATACATGGACAACCGCAAAAGTAATTGATAAAAGCTCAGGTTATATCAACAAGGAAATAAACGGTGGAAAAAGTCATGAAGCGCCTGTATCCATGTCACCTGATGGCAACACACTGTATATTTACAAAGAAAATAGCATTTGGAAAAGTGATAAAAATGGAGCTGGTTCTTGGGGTATTCCAATTAAAATGAATCGGAATGTAAATATAGGGAAGTCAAACCACAGTATTTTTATTACACCTGATAATAAAGAAATGTTTATTGTTGCTGTAGGAGCAACTGGTAGTTTAGGAGGAAGGGATATTTATATTTCAAAAGCGAATCCAGATGGTTCTTGGGGTACACCGGTAAACGCAGGACCTAAAATTAACACACAATACAATGAAGATGCGCCTTTTTTATCTTCAGATGGAAAATCATTTTATTTTGCTTCAACTGGTCATAACACAATGGGTGGATATGATATCTTTAAAATAGAAAGAGACGAAAATGGAACATGGGGAGATCCTATAAATGTTGGCGCACCAATCAATTCAAGTGCAAATGATATATTTTATGTTGAAAACGGCGAAGGTTCGATTGCTTATTTCTCATCTTCAAGACCCGGCTCTTATGGATACACTGATTTATACACTGCTAATTTCGAATGTGAAAATATACCAACAACAAATATTAAAGGGTATTCAATTTATGCTGAAAATCATGCACCAGTAAGTGGTGTAATAAAAATTACTAATAAGGAAAGCGGTGAAGAAATGGGAACATTTTTAATTGATCCTAAAACTGGTAAGTATAATATGGTATTACCACCTGCACAGACTTATATTTTAGAATTGGTCACTGCTCAACAAGGAATTGAATTAACAAGAGCACACATGGAAGAATTCCATGTCCCAGCACAATGTGAAGCTTACAACTTATTTCAACAGATTTCCATTTCAAATGTGAAAAATGTAAATGGTGACATAATCGCACAAACTGCCAAATTTCAAAATGCAATGTTTGATATTGAAACAGCAGTGAAAGAAAAGTATAAGTTGGATGAAATAGTTCCAAATAATACCACTTATACTAATCGCAAGGCAGGAATTAAAGGGACGCTAGCGCATAATGGCACCTTAAATGCTAGCAACATTGAAGTAACCTTAATGAATTTAGACAATGAGATTATTCGAGTGACCAAAACGGATATGTATGGGAACTTCGCCTTTGAGAAAATTAACCCTAAAGACGATTATATTGTATTGGTGAATGAAGAAGACGCGTTAAGAAGTAGTAACAGATCCACTGGTACTCCAAATTCTGATAAAGTTGCAATCCAAGGATTTGTTCAAAGTTATTCGGATGATGAATCAAAAGCAAAACCAAGAACAAGCATATACATAGCAGATAATCAAAATAAAATTAAAAGTAATACCATGTCGAATGATAAAGGATACTTTGAAATGACAAATGAAGCTAAAAACGCGAATGAAGTTGCTTCTATTAACGACAATACAACTATTGCCTACAACATGGATATTCCGACTGATGCCGTCTTATTTTCTGCTTATTTAGTGAATATTAATCCTGATAATAACCAGGTTGTATACTCAGAATATATTGATATGGTTGATTTAAAGGAAATTATTGAAAATACTGATATTGCTGATACCCATGTTGATCCTGTTGTGGAGGACACTGTAAAAGAAGATCCTATCGTTGCAGTGGTAAAAGATCCTGTAATAGTGAAAGACCCAGTAGTGGTAAAAGATCCTGTAATAGTGAAAGACCCAGTGGTGGTAAAAGACCCAGTGGTAGTGAAAGATCCAGTAGTGGTGAAAGATCCAGTTGCTCAAAACAACACAGCAGAACCTTCTCAAAATGGTGAATTTACCAACCTATATTTTGATTTCGATAAATACTTTTTAAGAGATAAGAGTAAAAATGTATTAGAAAATGTTTATGAATATTTGAGAGATCATCCGAATTCTTCCCTAAGATTGGATGGACATACTGATTGGATTGGAACAGAAGAATACAACACAACGCTTTCTCAAGTTAGAACATTAATTGCTTATAAGTATTTAATTGAAAGAGGAATTGCTCCAAGTAGGTTAGACAATGCTTGGTTTGGTGAATCTAAACCAGCGGTTGCAAATGCTAATCCAGATGGAAGTGATAATCCTAAGAACCGACAATTGAATAGAAGAGTAGAAATTAAATTAGACATTCCAGAAATGTCAGCACTTTACATACAACTTTAATGAATTTAAATTTAAAAAAACCAATTGTATTTTTCGACTTAGAAGCAACAGGACTGAATGTAACACAGGATAGAATAGTTGAAATTGGTATTATTAAAATAAATGTTGATGACAGTGAAGAAAAGCTGACACAGTTAATTAACCCAGAAAAAAATATCCCAGAAGAGGTGATAGAAATTCATGGAATTACCAATGAAAAAATAGCTGACCAACCTACTTTTAAAGCATTTGCTCCTCAATTAATAGCATTTATTGGTGACGCAGATTTAGCGGGTTATAACTCGAATAAATTTGACATTCCCATGTTGATGGAAGAGTTTTTAAGGGCTGGTTTTGATTTTTCAATGGAAAATAGAAATTGTATTGATGTTCAAAATATTTTTCATAAAATGGAAAAAAGAACATTAGAAGCAGCTTACAAGTTTTATTGTGATCAAGAACTTAAAAATGCCCATAGTGCTGAAGCTGATATTATTGCTACTTACGAAATATTAAAAGCTCAGCTCTCTCGTTACGAAGATTTAGAAAATGACATGGTGTTTTTAGCTGAATTCAGTCAAAATTCAAAAAATAAAGTCATTGACTTTAGTGGAAGATTAGCATTGAATGAAGAAGGGGAACCAATTTATAATTTTGGCAAAAATAAAAACAAAACCGTGAAAGAAGTCTTTAAAAAAGAACCTGGCTATCACGGCTGGATGTTAAATAATGACTTCCCACATTACACTAAAAAAGTGCTTGCTTCCATCATTCAAAAAATTAAAGCTGAAAATGCACCGAAAAGCATTGAAGATAAATTGGATGCATTGAAGAGTAAATTTTCTGGACAATAAAGTATAGAACTAAGGTTTATTCAATAAATTTACCCTAAAATAACCTTATGAAAATAATTTGTATCGGGAGGAATTTTGGTAAACATGCGATTGAAATGGGTTCTCCATTACCTAAAGAACCTATTTTTTTTATGAAGCCAGATGCGGCAATAAATCGAAATAAATTCATGTACTACCCGAGTTTTACAAAGGACTTGCATCATGAAGTTGAAATTGTTGTAAAAATCAATAAAGTTGGTAAACATATTAATGAAAATTTTGCCCATACTTATTACGAAGAAATTGGGTTAGGACTCGACTTTACGGCGAGGGATTTACAAAAAAAATGTAAGGAAAAAGGTTTGCCTTGGGAAATTGCCAAAGCATTTGATAACAGTGCACTCATTTCAAAAAAATTTATCCCAAAATCAAAAATAGACCTAGACAATTTAGGCTTTAGTTTAACAATTAATGAGCAAACAGTGCAAGAAGGGAATACCAATGACATGCTGTTTAGTATCGATAAAATTATTGCCTATGTTTCTCAATTCACTACATTAAAAATTGGTGATTTAATATTTACGGGGACTCCAGAAGGTGTTGGTCCTGTTAAAATAAATGATAAATTAAAAGGTTATATTGGTGATCAAGAAATGTTTGCCTTAAATATAAAATAGTTGAAGCCTAAAAAACACTTATTGATATTACCCAAATGGTATCCAAATGAAAGGGATGTTCAATTGGGGATATTTATACAAAATCACGCGGTTTTATTAGCAGATCAATACGAAGTATCTATTGTTTACGTAAGGAGCAAGCCGCAAAAAGAGACCTTTCTAGTCACCAATACTATAAACAATGGGGTAAATGAAATATATGTCACTTTTAAGAAAAGTACTTATTTAAGTAAACCCATTCATTTAATCCGCTATCTAAAAGCTCAAAAACTGGGTTTCTTAGCCTTGCAAAATAAAGTAAACCTATGTCATGTACATGTCCCTATTCGACCTACATTTTTAGCTAATTATTTATTTAATCATCTCCACATTCCATTTTGTGTAACCGAACATTGGTCAGGACACTTAAATGGTGATTACAATCAAAAATCCTTCTTATATAAATGGTGGTATAAGCAATCAATAAAAAAAGCATTTGCAATTACCACAGTTAGTAATAAATTACAGGAAGCATTTTTAGATAATACGGGCTTGGAAAGTCAAGTAATACCAAATTATATTCAAAGTACAAACATCCAATCAATAGAAAAAAAATCGGGTTTAAATATCGTTACAGTTAGCGATTTAAATAATAGTACAAAGAACATTACTGGGCTCTTAAAAGGCTTTAAACTTGCCTTAGAAAAGAAAAGCCAACTACATTTAACCATTATTGGAGATGGACCAGACAGGTCATTGATAGAAGAAGAAATAAAGGAATTAAGCTTATCGAGTTTTGTTTCTTTAAAAGGTCGTTTTGAACACAATGCAGTTTTAACGGCACTTCCTAGCTTTCAATTTTACATTTGTAATTCTAATGTGGAAACTTTTGGGATGACCGTAGCCGAAGCTATTTTAGCAGGATTACCAGTAATTTGCACTAAATGTGGAGGACCCGAATCATTTTTAAGTAGCGAAAATGCAATGCTAATTGAGGTGAATAATAATCAAATGTTAGGAAGTGCGATTGTATCCATGAGTGAGCATTATCTTGATTATAACACAAAAAACAATCAAGCTAACATCATCAGTATGTTCGGTAAACAAGCGATTGCGAAAAAATGGTCAGCACTTTATAATACTATCTTACCCGAATAGTTTTTCCTATTCTTAAGGTATCGGTAGCCTTCATTCTATTCAACTTACACAATTGCGATACTGAAGTTTTATTTCTTCTAGCTATTGCAGATAAGGTATCTCCATTCCTAATTCTATAATACTTTTGATTACTTGCTGCTCCTCCTGTTGATTCCCCTGCAATACTTACCTTGCTGTGCTCAAATACCCCATGATGTACCAATAAGTTTGGGTCTTTTATTATCTTTTTTTCAAAATCAAAAATGAGTTCAGGGTCTATTGGTTGATCATAAAATCTGACTTCAAAATGTAAATGAGAACCTGTTGATCGTCCTGTATTTCCTCCCAAGCCAATTGGGTCTCCGGCCTTCACAAAATCATTTGCTCCTACAAACTTTTCAGATAAATGCGCATAATAAGTTTCAAGTCCATTGTAATGTCTCGCAATGATTAAATTCCCAAAACCATGTCTATGGTAACTCGCATACCTGATAATGCCATCAAAGGCTGCGTAAACGGTGTCACCAGTCACTAAATCAATATCTGTTCCATTGTGGTTTCTACCATGTCGGATGCCAAAATGAGAAGTAATGATACCATGAACTGGTATTTGAAAATTATTGTGCAAGGTATCAAGAATACAAAGCCAAAGCGTGTCTTTCAATAACTGACTAGAATTTTGGCTATTGGTGATGGTCACATGATTATTCCAATATGATTTAAAGGCAAAACTCGTATCACTATCGATTATGTTGTGCAAATGCGTGTTCAACATGATATCATATTGATCTTCATCTTCGTAATTAATAATTCTATCCTCAGACAAGTAGGTAGTATCGTTTGCATCAAAAAACACTTGGGAGATGGAAGTGAGTTGAAAGCAACAAATAGACAATAAAATTATTAATCTCATATTTTATGAATAAGGTGCAAAAGTAAGTAAATATTTTTTAAACCATTAATAAATGTAATCCCCTTCAATATTGTTATCCACATCTTATTAGAAGGGCATACTATTTTTTAATACAAAATAGAATTTTAGTTACAATTATTTATTATTGGAATGTATCTTTGTGTGAAGAAAATGAATATGCGCATAGATATTTTAACTGTATTACCTGAATTGTTTGATGGACCTTTTAGTCATTCAATATTAAAAAGGGCGCAGGAAAAAAATAAAGTAACTATATGTATTCATAATATCAGGGATTATTCTACACACCGACAAAAAAGTGTTGACGATTACCAATATGGTGGTGGGGCTGGTATGGTCATGACCATTCAACCAATTGCTGATTGTATTGCTGCGTTGCAAGCTGAGAGAAATTATGATGAAATTATTTATTTGACGCCTGATGGTGAGCTTTTTGAACAGAAAACAGCAAATCAACTTTCCCTAAAAAATAACATTATCATGTTGTGTGGGCATTATAAAGGGGTGGACCAAAGAATCCGGGACTTGTTTATTACCAAGGAAATTTCAATTGGTAGTTATGTCTTATCCGGTGGAGAACTTGGAGCTGCGGTGCTTACAGATGCTATTGTAAGATTAATTCCGGGTGTGATTGGTGATGAAACATCAGCTTTAACGGATTCTTTCCAAGACGATTTATTAGCACCTCCAGTATATACAAGACCACAAAATTATGATGGTCACGAAGTCCCATCCATTTTATTAAGCGGTGATGACAAAAAAATTGAGCAATGGAGAATGGAAAAAGCGATTGAAAGGACTAAAGAAAGAAGGCCTGATATTATTAAAGATTAGTTTTTTTTCCTTTTCCAAAATTTAAAGACCAATAGTAATAAAACAGGCACTGCAAATCCAAACCAAAATGCTTTGTGAAATATTACCTGCTTAATGTACAATGGAATTAACCTATAATTAAATGGTTCTTCTACCTTTCCCTCACCCCAGAAATCTAAATTATAGTCTTCTAAACTTAAAAGCTCTTGTCCCGTTAGGCTTTTCAAAGTAAAAGTAGGAATACTTTGTTCGTTTATCACAACCTGAAGGATGGCATCTCTTTTTTTACCTCTTATTGCAGACCCAATATATTTAATGTTTTTGTTTTTATCTGGATGATAAAAAAAAGAAGCGGGCGCTTCTCCTATTGAACCTGAAAACCAATACACAGGAATTTTATTACTGATATCACTAATAATTGGATACACCGTTTCGGTAAAATTATTTCCAAACATAGCTTGCGTATTCAATTTAAACAAATGGTCTAATTCGTGGTAATGTTTTGCCCAAATTGTCCGGTGAGAATAAATAAATAATGCCTTGATATCACCTTTGTCAATTTCATTTTTAACCTTTTGAATAAATGCTAATTGCGCACTTTTAATGCTTCCATCATTTAACTCTGTATCTAAAAATAGATGAATTTCATTATTTTTTCTAAAGGAGTAAAAGGTCTCTCCGTAATTGTCTTGGTATACTGTTCCCGTCAAATCGTGGTTACCTACAGTGTTAAACAAAGGAACCGTTAATTGGTCAAAAAAGGATAATTTATAAAAAGGAATATCATTTGAAACATCTCTAAATAAATCTCCCAAACAAACTAAAAACTGTGCGCCACTTTCGTTTATCCATTGTGTATTACCAAGAATACTATTGATTGGGTAACCAGTTTCATTTTGTGTTGATCCAAAAAAATGTCCACTTACAATAAATTGATAAGAATTTTCATTTTCCAATGAAAATGAGGCATTATTAAATGGAGACACTACGCTGTCAGCGTGTAATCCAAATGACCAAAAAGCTAAAACAAAGATTAGTATATGCTTCATATTTTTTTTGCTAATAAATCAATCCCTTTTGTATTCGATTTATAAAATTCATATTGTGATGGGCCTTGAAAGGTAGGATTATTTACCAATACAATTCCAATATTTGTATTTTTAAAAGTACTTAGGTATGCATTAAAACTAGAACTTTTATGCATGGTAAAGAGGGTGTCATTTTGGTTATAATCAGAGTTCCAAGTTTTAAAAACAGAAGCATAATCAAGATGAGCAATGCTCTCAAAATTTTCAATTCGGTCGTTAATAAACTTTACTAAAGTACCATTAGCGACTAACAATTTTTTTCCGTTTTTAAAATCACAATTTTCAACTAAAATAGCAGACTCATTAAATTCTCCCAATGAATTCATACTTCCTGAAAGACAAGCTCTAAAATAAACTTTTGAATTATTTGCTTCCATAAAAGTTGCATTCATATCATAAAAAATGCATTCATTAAAAGACAATTGACTATTGTGAGAAGTAATAAGACCATTCCCTGTAAAACTTACATTTTTAGCGGTCAATTTTCCATTGATTAATTTAATTGGCATCTGCCCTTCATTTTTTATCAATA
>CBDUKB010000012.1:0-25954 GCA_965367695.1 uncultured Putridiphycobacter sp. | reverse complement strand
TTGACCTTTATAATTCCTTAAATACCAGTGTTGATCAAAATGGTTTTTGGAGAGATTCATTAGGAGTCTCTTTAAACGGTACCGTATTCGATCCAAATAACTTTCCTTCAGGAACCTATTATACCTATGTGGTAACCAATGAATATGGTTGTGAAGATTCTGCAAAATACTTCTTCAATATTGTGAATGATTTATCTATAGATAGTGATAAGGGGGCCGCGAATTTAACCCTATATCCAAATCCGGTAAATGAAGTTTTACAGTTGTCATTCCTAAGGGAAGGGGCATATAAAGTCTATATTGTAAACCAACTGGGGCAAGAAGTAGTGAAGCCACTGGTGATAAATAAAAACGCATTTATTAACTTAGCATTTTTAAGTAATGGCGTGTATTATTTGAAAGTAAGTGGAGAAGGGGAGCCAATTATTCAGAAAATTATTGTGCAGCATTAAATTCACCCTTCAATAAAAAAATTGGCTTAAAATTTTTCTGGTTAAAAAAAGTAGAGAATTTAAGTAGGTAAGATTTGTTTTTCAATTCAATTTTAAAAACGTTTTTTTGATTATTTACTTTTTTGAAGGTGTGATAAAGCAATTCACTGCAGTAAAACTCATCTTTGCTCAACAAACTAAAGGAATAGTCAAATGGAATTTTTTGAGCTAAATATTGCTTGGCTTGTAATACAATGCTATCACCAATGTTAGACTTAAAAATAGGTCTACAAATGAAAAGCACAGAGTCTGCCGATTGTTTTACAAAAGCATTAAGGCTGGTAGTTTGAACGCCATCTATCCCATTAGGATTAGCGTCTGCACCTAAAGTGTGAATAACACCCCATTGGTTTTTATGTTTGAAAATAATACCACAATGCGTAAAAGGCTCTCCATTTACACGACTTAAGTGATAGGAGAGCGGACCATCACCCCTTCTTAAAATAATATCACCATTTTTTAATTGATTGATGATTGCCTCGGGAAGCTTTAATGCTGCACTTTTAAGCATTGGTGCATATTTAGTTTCTTGCCTGGAATTACAGCTGAAAGCAAGTCCGATAATTAAAACAGTGTACAATATTAAAATTTTCATATCAATAAAAAACCCATCAATCAAAACTGAAAGATGGGTTTAAAAAAATAGTTAATAATATTATTTTTCTTCAACAGTTTCTTCAGTCATTACTGATTCTTCCATTGGCATATCTTCCATCATGTCTTCATCACCAAAGCCACCCATGTCACCTAAATCAGGCATTACCATGTCTTTACTTTGAGAAATCACTTTCCATTTACCATCAACTTTTTCCAATTCGTATTGGAAAGAATCGTACTTGTATTTTAAAAATGCCAAAGAATCAGATTTACGTTCAGTACACTTACATTTTGCAGTTTCCGTCTCATTATCAGTTTCACATTGTACTTCAATAATTTTAGTCTCATATCCTGCAGCTTCAGTTTCTTGCATTTGTTTAATGGTTTCAGCAGCTGAACCTGTTGAAAGGTCTAAAGCTTTTTCATAGGCTCCTTCGGCAATTGCTTTTACATACATTTCAGTTGCTTTTTCAGGGCTATTTCCCGTTGAACCACATGAAACTAATAATAATCCGATTGCACCTAATACTACAGTTTTAATTTTCATAACTTAAAGTAATTTAATTTAGTGATGCAAATGTAGCTTACTTTTTTCAAATATCAAACTAAAGGGAAATAATAAGATTTTGATAAAAAATTAAAATCAAAACAATATTCTAAAGTATAATCCGTTTTTAAATAAAACCTAATTTTAAAACCTATTTAGCCTATGGCAAAATGCTACACTCTTAAAGAACCACATCAAGAAAATGTTAAAATGGTAGTTTCTCCCAAAAATGAAACCTTAGCAAATATTATTAATTTTTCTAAGGCTTATGAGGTAAAAAAATCGATCAACCATCAAACAATTGAATTGATATTAAACTAAAAAAGCCCCTCAGGGGCTTTTTTTTATTCTTCTTCCGAAGCAGCGGCTAGTGCTGCTTCATTAATGATGTCTTGATCTACAAGTATATTATACCACTGAAATAATTTTCTTAAATCCGTGTCATAAACTCTTTCTTGGTCATAATTCGGTAAAAATGCTTCAATTTTATTTCTTAGTTCTTGACCATTCGCCTTGTGATTGATGGAAGGTTTACAATTTTCATGTGATGCTAATTTGTCGTACACATCTACCAATGGTAAATCTTCTTCGTAAGTGTAAATGCTTATATCTTCTAATGCTGATACTTTATCAGTTGAAAAAATAGGGAATTTTCTATTTTCACCTAATGCACTTACAATAATGTTGTTTCTACCTTGTGCGACAACTTTGTAAAGACCTGCTTTACCAGAAATTGAGATAATACCTTTTAAATCCATGTATGCTTAATTTATTTAGGGCGTAAATTTATAATTATTTTTTATTCTTTTACAATTTTAAATATTTTATAACTGTTGTCATATTTTAACCTCATTAAATAGATGCCTGAAGTGAGGTAACCTAAATCGAGTGAGACAAATAATTTTGATTCATCAAAATCATTCCATTCGTAAACTTTTCTTCCAATGGCGTCAACAATTGTAATTTCAATGGTATAATAATCTTTTTTAATTATTTGGACATGGTCAATAAATGGATTTGGAAAAACAATAAACTGATTCCTCTCAAGTTCTTTTATTTTATCAATATCAATTTCAATACTATCAGAAACCAAATAACATCCTTTTGGACCTGTAACTTTTACGTAATAATAACCACTTTTTGATGGATCATAATATTGCTCTATTCCTGCAGGGATGGGCTTATTATTTAAATACCACTGATGTGAAACAGCCGGTGTTGAAACTAAGCCACCCCCAATGCTGTTAATCTCAGGAAACATGGGCACAGTTCCTTTTACAATAATAAGTGTATCTGAATATCCCCTACATCCTCGTTCTGCTGTTACCAATACCGAAATGGTATCGTCATGCACTGTCTGAGTAAAGCTTTTTGAAGTATTGTTCGACCAAGTGTAGGAATTGTAATTATTAGCTTGAGTCGCAATATTAGCAATGTCGTCGCAAATCAAAGTATCACCTATTAAAATTGGTTTAAAATTACTTTTGTTTAATAACTTGAAGGCATCTATTTTTCCATACCCATAAGCAAAATTTGGTGTCACACCTGTAAATACATCAGCATGAGCTTCACTCAATAAGTCATTTTTAAAATCAATATTACTTGCATACCTACATTTTTCAAGATATAGTGCCGCAATTCCAGCAATTACAGGTGAAGCCATAGACGTTCCTCCATTCAGCACATGTTTTTTACCTGCTTGTAGGGAAGTGCTACCATTGGCAATCAATGCATCTATTAAATACTGAGGGCAACTACTTAAAGTACCATCACCCGTTGCTGAAATATCAGGTTTTATTTCTCCAAGTCTATTCGGACCCTTACTTGAATTGATGGATAGCTTTCCAGGTTTATGGTTTAAAGTCCTAATGTTACCATTTTGATCAATATAATCGAGTTGATTGGCATAATTTGCAACAGTAATAACTTGCTCTGAACAAGTCCATGAGCTTACCGTACTCATGAGTGAGTCGGGATATTGATAGTTAACCATTTGAGGATAGGTAGCAATGTCTGGTAAATTTGTTTCTCTTATTTTAGATAGTCCTATGGTAAGGCCCGACCATAAATCATAAGTACCCGAACCAACAGTCATAAAACTATATAGTAAGTCAAGTGAGTCAGGGTCTTCAAAATAAATTTCTATGTGATACAATCCGTTGACTTCTTCACAGTAAAATTCAATAGGAGCCGCTTTGGCACCACCAACCATAATTGAATCATAACTTGTAATATTTAAAAGCGATTGAATGCTGTAAAAATTACTGCTTCCTTTTTTAATAAAGCTGTTTGAAGGGTCATTCGCTCCAAATCCAAATCTTACTTGATTAAAGTCCGCGGTATCTGCCCAAACATCCATAAATACCATTGGGGTTCCAAAAGCTGAATTTTCATTGACCTCTAGCCAAGTAAAAGTTGTGTCGCTATTTACAGTACCTCTTAAGTGATAATGGTCCCAATTTCCTGAGTTACCAGCTGCGGCCACTACAATTCTTCCAGGTTTATCATTCAATAAGCTATCAATGACAACACTTGCTGGGTCCGTTCCATCATGACTGCCTAAATAATCTCCAACACTGGTGTTGATGACTGCAGCTTTGTTAAGTGAGTCGGCTAAATGAAAAACAAAATCAATGGCATCAGCTACTGTTAAAGTCCAATTGGGTAAATCAAAATTAGTTTCAATAATCACAATGTCAGACTGGGGTGCAACTCCTCGGTTTTTATTAATGGCTAGTCCGTTTCCAGAGCCTGAACCACTAACAGTTGAACCATGAGCAGCATTGTCGGTAGAAGTACATACCCCATTATTAATATCAGCTTCTGACCAGACTTGCCCATATCCGTATTTTGCTGGAGTTCTAGCTGCACTAAACGGCAAAGCTTGATCCCAATAGGAAAGTACACGTGTTGAGCCATCCAAATTTTTAAAATCTCCATGTTCAAAATCTATGCCGGTATCGACGTAACCAATAATGACATTTTTTCCGGTATATGGTTCTTGAAGTGGGTAATTTCCATTGAATACAGAATCAATATTTTGATAGAGACGCATGGAATCATTCAATAATTTTGGTGCAGAAGGGGGGAAGTATACTTGCTGAATACTTTCATCTTCTAGTAAACTTGCTAATGTCAAAGAGGTGCAATAAATAAAATGCCATTCACCATTCGAATATTTATAATGAACAGCATCCTTACTTTTAATAATCGATAAATCACCTTTCACTGCAAAATTACTTTTGACTTCTGGTGCTTTAATTAATTGCTTTTGAAAACTAATACTTCCTTTCAATATTTCTTGCCCATTGATAAAGTAGGTAGAAAAACAGAAAAGGAAAAGGAAAAATTTCATCATTAAACAGTTTGTTGCGCTTTAATTAAAACGTAATCAATAAAAAAAACGTTTGTACAAATTTATACTATTTTTAGAACGATTACAATTAAAAATCAACCATTAATCCTTTAGTTTTTAAAAATAGGAGAATATTGTTTATTTTTAGCAAAATTAAAATTTAAAGAGAATGAAAATTAAAAGTATTTTAATACTGATTACTTTATTATTTGCGGGGCAAATGCAAGCACAAGAAGTAGATAAAAAAATAGTGAACTGGTATAATGGAAAAAAATTCGGTATGAGTACCGATAAAGCTTATAAGAAAGTTTTAAATAAAAAAACTTCTACTACAGTAATTGTAGCAGTTATTGATTCTGGTGTAGATATCGAACATGAAGATTTAAAAGGTCAAATATGGACTAACCCAGGCGAAATTGCTGGAAATGGTATTGATGACGATAATAACGGTTATATTGATGATGTACATGGATGGAGTTTTTTAGGAAATAGTAAAGGAGAAAATGTAAAAGAAGAACAACTTGAAGTAACTAGAATTTACGCGAGACTAGACAAAAAGTATAATGGAGTGAGTGTAGTAGATGTGCCAGCGAACGATAAAGCTGAATACGAATTATACACACAAGCAAGAGAAGAGGTTGTTAAAAATGTAAAGTCAAAAGAAACGACCATTGAAAACTTGAATAAAGCTTTGGAGTTTTATCAAGCAATTGATGAAAAATTAAAAAAGCATTTTAATGGAGAATATACAGCTGCTGATTTAAAAAAGATTGAAAAAGACCCAGAAATGGGAGATGCTGCTCAAAAGATGTTGAAAATCATTCCACAAGGAGGAATGGCAGGTTTAAAAGGCTATGTTGACTATTTGCAAAATGGCTTAAACTTTCACTATAACACTTCATTTAATGCAAGAATTCAAGGTGATAATCCTGCTGATTTCTCGGATGTGAATTATGGTTCAAGTGATGTAGAAGGACCAGATGCAATGCATGGAACACATTGTTCAGGAATTATTGGTGCAGTGAGAGGAAATGATTTAGGAAATGATGGTGTTGCTTCAAACATTAAAATAATGTCAGTACGTGCAGTTCCTGATGGAGACGAAAGAGATAAAGATATTGCTTTAGCGATTCGTTATGCTGTTGATAATGGAGCGCAAGTAGTAAACATGAGTTTTGGTAAAGCTTTTTCACCTTACCAAGAAGAAGTGATTTCAGCAATTAGATATGCAGAGTCAAAAGGCGTTTTATTAGTACATGCAGCTGGAAATTCTGCAAAAGATATTGATGTTGAAAAAAACTATCCTAGCCCAAAATATCCTTCAATGAGCGAAAAATTCACGAATTGGATTGAAGTAGGTGCTTCCACAAGATACAAGAAAAGCCTCGCAGCTTCTTTCTCTAATTATGGAGATGAGATGGTGGACATATTCGCACCAGGATTAGAAATATACTCTACCGTTCCTCAAAGTGAATATCTTGTGACTCAAGGGACTTCTATGGCGGCTCCTATGGTAGTTGGTTTAGCAGCTTTATTAAAATCTTACTATCCTGAATTAAGTATGATTGAAATCAAAAATATTATTTTATCTACAGCTAAAAGTACAGGTGATAGAAAAACACCTTTACCAGGGTCTAAAGATGAAATTGAATTTAATAAACTTTCAGTAACTGGAGGAATAGCTAATACTTTGAATGCTGTAAAAGCTGCAGAAGCAATTACAATGAATTAAAAATTATAATATAATTTGTAAAATGCCGTATGTTTCTAAACTGCGGCATTTTTTTTGATATATATGCAAAGCAGGCCATTAAAACAATTATTTTTGATCTATGAAAAAAATACGCTTACTAATTGTATTGATTTGTTTAATTCAACAAGCTACTGCTTGGACACAAAATGTGAATGCTGTTACTGTGCAGCCGAATAAATTGTATTACTTCAACAAAGGAACGAGCAATATTATCGAATTCCAGCAAATTTCAAATTTATTAATGGGTTTTCATTATATAACCTACACGGATAATAGAGGAGATGTAATGTTGTATTACAATGATAAAAAAACACGTTTGACACAAGGCCAAACTAATATTATGATGACAAATAATCATTTGGTTTATCAATTGGCTTCCGTTTTAAGAGTGTTTGACCGCGGGGAAAGTACTATTTTAACCTCATATGTTGGAGGTTTTGGAGTTGGTGATAGCATTGTTGTTTTTCAAGATAGAATCGGTGGGAACTTAAAATATTTTTACAGAGGAAATATAGTTGAATTTACACAAATTGTTGGCGATTATATTTTTGATCCAGATGCGATTGGAGATAACCTTTTTGCTTTTAGAGAAACTGGTGGGAATTATAAAGCCTTCTATAACAATCAATATTTTAACCTCACTTCAACCAATCAAAATATAAAATTCTCTGCAGGAATGAACATGATTGCATTCAATGATTATGCAAACTATTCTTTTGCAATTTTTGACCATGGAGAAATATTTGATATCGAAAGCCAATATGCTAAAAAATACAAAGCCGGACACGATTTTGTTTATTATCAAGACAATGGAGGAGTTAATAAAGTTTATTTTAATGATGAAGTACAAGAATTGGGGTACGATTTACAAGAAATAGCGGTATATGATTCATTGATTTTTTTTAAAGAAGCAGATTATGCAAAAGTGTGGTACCAGGGTGAGATATATACCATTTATAATGATATCGTTAAAAACTACCAAGTGAGTGGAGGCAGTATTGCTTATATGAATTCTAGTAATGGCGTGAATGCATTAATAAGAGGGGTTAAAACCGAAATTACAAGACAAAAAGTGCAATCGTTTAAACTCAATGGAAATACTGTTTCCTTGGTTTACACCCCATCATCCTTTGGTGTTTGGTGGAATGGAAAATTGTTTAACTATTAATGCCATCAATTTATAAAAGCATTGCCCATCATCCTTTAAAATTATTTCGGATTTGAGAATTATTCTCTGCTTATTAATGTTATTTTTGTGCATTGAAATTAAAATTAATAAAACATGAATAGCTGGCATACTGTAAAAGTTAAATATACCAAAGAATTCCAAGACGGCACCCTGAAAAGAGTAACTGAGCCTTACTTAGTAAGTGCCATTTCATTCACTGATGCTGAAGCAAGAATATACCAAGAAGTAGGAGAATTCATCCGAGGTGAATTTATGGTGACTTCAATAGCAAAAACCGATTTCAACGATATATTTCAATATGATGATGCTGAAGTTTGGTACAAAGCAAAAGTTTCATACGTGTCTGAAGACGCTGATTCGGGAAAAGAAAAAAAAGTAAATACCAATTATTTAGTTTCTGCACATAATGTAAAAGAAGCTTATGAAAGAATTGAAGAAAGCTTAAAAGGATTAATGGTTACTTTTGAAATTCCTACTATTTCAGTGACCACAATCGTTGAAATTTTCCCTTATGTTGCTATGGAGGATGAAGGAGCAGCATCAAATGATGTAACCGAAGAAGTAGAAGAAGAAACAAGTTCTTCAGTAAATGTTGCTTATGCAATTGGAAATGAAGAAGAATAATTAAGTTTTATGGACCATTTAGATTCCACAAGAAACGATCACAAGGATTTTTTAAAAGGCAGTCTTGAAGATTTTCTGCCTAATCCTTTATTGATGTTTCAAAAGTGGTATCAAATTGCCTACGAAAAGAATTGTCCTTCTCCACATGCCATGGTCGTGAGCACTGTAAATGCAAATGGACAACCTTCAAGCAGGGTCGTCTACATGAAAGAAGTATTAGAAGAAGGATTGGTTTTTTATACCAATTATCAAAGTAAAAAAGGCCGAGATTTGGAGTTGAACCCTCACATCTCGGCTTTGTTTTTTTGGGAAGGCACCGAACAACAAGTCAGAATTGAAGGTAAAGTAATCAAAGTTGATCCCGATTTTTCTGATGCCTATTTTGCTTCGCGCCCAAGAATTTCTCAAATTGGAGCATGGGCTTCTCAACAAAGTCAAGCCCTAAAAAATCGGGAATCATTGGAAGATTTAGTCAAGCAATTTGAAGCTAAATACCCCAATGAAGTACCCCGACCTCCTCATTGGGGCGGGTATTTAATCCAGCCACATTATTTTGAGTTTTGGCAAGGTAGGTTAGGGCGTTTACACGACCGAATTTGTTATTCCCTGAAGGAAACTGAATGGGAAATCAATAGAATAGCACCATAAAAGGTGAGTCTAATAAAATTTTTAGGGTAGACTAAAAATAATTTAATTTTATTGCTAACTTTGTTGGGTAAGCAATATAAATATGACCTTAAATTTAAGTCAAAGCGAAGAAAATTATTTAAAATCAATTTATAGGTTGGGCATGAATGTGAATGCACCCGTGGCTACTAATGCCATTGCGGAAGACATTACAACAAAAGCTTCATCAGTAACCGAGATGATTAAGCGTTTGGCGAAAAAAGACCTTTTGACTTATGAAAAATACAAAGGCAGTGTTTTAACACATTTAGGTACTAGTTATGCTGTGAAAACCATTCGTAAGCACCGATTGTGGGAAACATTTTTGGTTGAAAAGTTGAAGTTCAGTTGGGATGAGGTACATGAAATTGCAGAACAACTAGAACACATCCAATCAGCTAAACTCACAAATAGTTTAAGCGAATTTTTAGGCCATCCCGACTATGATCCGCATGGAGATCCAATCCCGAATGAAATGGGTGAATTTCCAAAACCCATTCGCACTTCAAAATTATTTGACCTCAAGGCAGGAGAATCAGGAATTGTCCATCACATTGGCATAGATAGTCCCGAATTTTTAAAATTTTTAACCAAACACAACATTCAAATTGGTACGACCATCACCTGTCAAGAAAAATATGATTTTGATCAATCTATGCAAGTGAAAATTGACCATAATTTGGAGATGAGTTTATCAAAAAAAGTAAGTAAAAATATAATTGTAAAGTAAATACTATGTGGAATTCAATTATTGAGTGGTTTGCAGAACAAGATCCGATTTTTGCAGCTTTGGTTGCAGGAACATTTACTTGGTTAGTCACGGCCGCCGGTGCGTCTTTTGTTTTTTTCTTTAAAAAATTAAATAGGACAGTCCTGGATGTGGCTTTAGGTTTTACTGGGGGTGTAATGGTGGCAGCCAGTTTTTGGTCTTTATTAGCCCCTGCAATAGAAGAATCTGAAGGTAGCTGGGTGCCTGCTGCTGTTGGTTTTTTATTAGGAGCTTTTTTTATATTTGGATTGGATAAAATTATTCCACACGTTCATATTAATTTTAAAGAATCAGAATCCGAAGGACCAAAAAGCAGGATGCATAAAACCATGTTGCTAGTTTCTGCGATTACCTTACATAACATACCAGAAGGATTGTCGGTTGGGATATTATTTGGCGCTGCAGCATTAGGGATTTCAGATGGTGCTGGAACAGCTGAAGCAGTGATGTTAGCAGTAGCCATTGGTATTCAAAATTTTCCAGAAGGATTTGCCGTTTCAATGCCATTGAGAAGAGAAGGGATGAGTAGGGGGAAAAGTTTCTTTTATGGACAGCTTTCTGCAATAGTTGAACCCATTGCAGCAGTTTTAGGTGCCGCAGCGGTATTGGTTTTTACGCCTATTTTACCTTATGCTTTAGCATTTGCCGCTGGTGCAATGATATTTGTGGTGGTAGAAGAAGTAATACCTGAGACCCAAAGAGATAATAATACTGATTTAGCAACCATGGGTTTCATGATAGGATTTGTGGTGATGATGATTTTAGATGTTGGCTTAGGTTAAGTAGGTTAAGGCGTTTTTATTTTATAAATCATCTGTGAAGTGTTGTGTTCTTTTTGGTTTGTCGAATTTCTCTTTATTATAGTCCCTTGATTTTCCTTTCGGAATTGAAAGTGAAGTCCAGTTTTCTTGTTGAAGCATTTTTCCAATAAAAACAATTTGTCCCACATGGTAGGCATAATGCGCAAGTTGTCGGTGAATGGCTTCACTCACAGTATGGCCCATGTTTCTAATGTATATGCTTTTTTCTAAATCGGCGATTGTCAATGGACGAATCGCATGAAATAAACAATCCCATCCTTCCTTCCAACATTTAAAAAGCGCTGCTTTATTCTGAAGGTCATTATCAAATTCTTGCTCTCTTTTACGCCATTCTTTCTCACCATCTTCGTTTAAAAAATTGGTCCACCTCGATAACATATTTCCATGTAAGTGTTTGACTAAAATGGCAATACTATTACTTGCTTCATTTGCTTGCCAAAATAACTGTTCTTCTGTAAGTTGATCAAAAGTTTTATCCCCTAACATTTTATAATACTCAAACTGCTTGATGATACTGTTTAAATAACTTTCCATTCTATTAGTATATGTTGTGTACTGTATTTAAAGTATTACAATACAAATAATTCAAATAATTTTTTCAATTCTTTTTGAGGGTCTTCGCAAAGTCCTACATGTGTTTTAGAACATTGCAAGACTGAACTTTTGGCTGCAGCCAGCCAGCGAAAACGATCTGATTGTTCCATTTGTTCAATGCGATTTCCATTTGAATTCCCCTTGCAAACGCTTTCCCAAGCAGTTAAATACCCCTTAAGTAATTCAATATCTAATTCACATTCAAAAGCGTTCAACTTTACCTCGTCAATTCGATAGGAGATGCCTAAAAATTGCTTTCTTTTCGAAAAAAGTAATACCCCAACGTTAAAAAATTCTTCCCTTTCAACTTTAGGAACAACTTTTATTATGGCATACTCATAAGTCACTTTATCTTGCATCTTCCGCTTCTTTAATGAGTACATCAATCATGCTTATTTTAGCATTTAGGTAGGTAACATAAGCATTTCTTCTTTCATCCGGACTCATTTGCTCAGAATCATCTGCTAGCCAGTCTTCAGGAATTAAATCAATAATTTCTTTGATTTTAATGGTAGTTAAAGCGTTTAAAATACTTTTTTTTGCACCTTGTAATTCTTTGGCTTTTTTTAGAAGTACATGGTCCTTAATTAAAGGAAATGAACGGGTTAAATGATTTTCCCAAGTATCCCAATTGTGATGAAAATAGAAGCTTGCACCATTGTCGATTACCCATATTTCTTTTTTCCAATATAGTAAATTTGTGTTTTTCGCAGTACGATCAATATTACTCATCAAACTATCTAATAGCACAATTTTAGAAGCCGTTAAGGTATCTATTTCATTTACCAAAGGATCATAAGTAATGGCACTGGATAAAAAATGCAGCCCTAAATTTAAACCCACTGAAAATTTAAGTAGGTCTTGAATTTCTTCATCAGGTTCAGTTTTAGCAAAACTATCATCTAAATTTAAAAATACCAATTCAGGTACCAACAATCCAATTGCCCTGGCTAATTCACCACCAATTAATTCTGCAATTAAGGCGCGTTTTCCTTGGCCTGCACCCCTAAACTTTAAGACGTATAGATAGTCATCATCTGCCTTAACTATTGCAGGCAATGAGCCTCCTTCTCGTAATGGGGTTATATATTGCACTACATTTGCAGTGCGAATATCAATTTTATTCATGCTCCTAAATTAGTAAAGTTGTTTCAGCTTCCATTTAAATAATTCAAAAATATTGAATGATTAAAGGGCGTCAAATAGCCTTCTTTTTTCAACAAACCAGGATTGCATTGCACCCGGTTTTTTTGCCATATCTTTCATTTTATTCATAGCATCTAAATGCGCTTGATCCCCTTTTTTAAACATTTCGGTTCCGTGGGCTTTACTCATTTCAGCTATTTCTTCGAATGTTTCAGCTTCAAACACTAAGTCACAAGCACCACCTAACTGATTACAAGTCATTTTTTTCATAGTTTCCATTTTATTTCTTGCCTTCAAATTAAGGATAAAAAATAAGATAACCTTCTTTTTGGTGAAACCTGAACAGATTTCAATTGAATTAGTTTATATATTTGAGATAAAAAAGCATGTATATACAAAGGCGTTTTTCATTCAGGAGTGTAATATTATGGACTAAGAAGGAACTAATTTTCTTTGTGATTATTGCGACCATTTTTACTTCTTTATACGAGTTGTTGAATATCAAATGGTTGCAAGTGCCATTAACACCAGTAGGATTAATTGGTACAGCAGTTGCATTTATGGTAGGTTTTCAAAATAATGCAGCCTATGATCGAATTTGGGAAGCTAGAAAAATATGGGGAGGGATTGTGAATACTTCACGTTCCCTTATAATTACGCTAAAGGATAGCTTTTACATGCACCGAGCAGAAGCAAATAAAGATGAAATTGCGGTGGTTAAAGAAGTAACAAATCGTCATATTGCTTGGCTTACAGCTTTGCGATATGCCATGCGAACACAAAAGTCTTGGGAGATTTCATATGTTCCTAAAAAGAAGAAAAAAAATCATTTTGGAAGTTTTATTCCAGAACACAATGAAAGCTTAGAAGATGCCATTCGACCTTATCTTTCTGCTGAAGAATTCGATAAAGTGATGAAATTAGATAATAAACCCAATGCTATTATGAGCTTGCAGTCAGCTCATTTAAGAAGATTAACGGATGAAAAAAAAATATGGGATTTTAGTTTGTTAAACTTGCAGCAATTATTACAAGAACTCACCGCTTTACAAGGGAAATCGGAGCGAATTAAAAATTTTCCATATCCAAAACAGTATGGAAGTATAGGGTATCATTTTGTACACATCTTTATGTGGTTATTACCCATGGCAATTATTCCTTCATTTGCAAAAATGGGATTAGATATTGCTGAGTCAAATCCCTTTATTGGTCAATATTTTATTTGGTTAAGCATTCCTTTTACGGCCATAGTTATTTGGGTATTTAATACCATGCTTAGAATTGGTTTGGCTGGTGAGAACCCTTTTGAAGGCTCGCCAAATGATGTGCCAATCTCAAATATTTCAAGAGGAATTACCCGTGATTTATTACAAATAATAGGGGAGGACCCTGCCAATATTCCACCTGCCTTTGAGAATATAAATAATATTGAAATGTAGTCTTTATTTTAATGAAGAATTTTTACTTTTCAAATTGAGTTTAAATCCTATTTTAATTGGGAATTCAAGCACTTGATTAATTTTGCCGTATTTTTTATATGCAGGGTTGTGGGTATACCTTATTCCAAATCCAATGTTTAAATCAATGCGTTTTTTTCTTAGCCAAGTGAATTCTGGCATGTAACCGATTGACCATACAAATAATGGGTTTTCTTTAAAAAGCGCCAATCCAATTCCCGCAGAACTAATACCTCTCAAGGCATAATTATCTTTTAATATATAAGGCGAATTGTACGCGAATTCTATTGATATTTGACTCCCCCAATCAATAAAGCGATAGGCGATTCCACTTCTTATAGCTCCCAGTTTTATGGGTTGTTCGAAATAAAGTTCCATTCCGCCCCCGCCATAGTTATAAGCAGCTATTTCATTGTTCCATATCCCATAAAATGAATTGAAATTAAGTCCTATATTTTGACTGAATGCAGAAAAGGAGGTAAACTTAAAAAGAAGTATGAGCAAGGTTACTTGTCTTTTCATAATGCGCTTTTTTAAAGGTTATTACTCATTAAAAACTTTCTAAGCATTGCTATGACCAACTGTTGTTGTACATCAGGATCCAAATCAGCAATGCCATCTCCTTTTTGAGTTCCATAATTTCCAAATTGGCCATGGTTTCCTCCTTCAATTTCATAATAAAGCGTCTTTCCCGAAGTGCTACCAATTGGTAGTTCTTCAGGAGTATTGATATTTACCCCTTCAGGTAAATTAAATCTGTTCTCATTAAATTTTTGTTTGTCTAATATATTATCTTCAGAAGCAGTGATGGAGATGACTGGGAACTCAGCATCAGCTAGGTCATTTACAGAATAAGCAGCTAATAAAAAGAGTCCTTCAAAATCCCCTGGGTTATTAAAAACAGTAATACAGGCTGTACTTCCTCCCAAACAATGGCCACCAATTACCCATTTTTTCACAGTGGTAATTTCATTAATTATAGCTTTGGCTTTGTGGGAGTTCCAAATGGCCAGATTAGCAGAAAATTTTAATATAACGACCATTCGATTGTCTACTAAAACCAAATCCTTAAGGGAGGTGATATAAGCATGAGGATCTACTAATCCACCAGGATAGAAAATAATTGCAGCCTTATTATTGTCAATTAATGAAGATTTGAGCAGGATATAGTCTGCATTTTCTTCTATAATCAAATTTTGTTCAGATGTAGCTGAATCTGGTAAATACGTACAAGAATAATTCCCAATTATTAAAAGTAATATTAGTGTTATTTGACGGTGTTTTTTTAAAAATAATTGCATGGGCAATAGTTCTATAACATGAGTTATGATTAATTTAAGCTAAAATTACAAAGTTTAAAAGGATTGGTATTGAATTAGTAAAAGAAAAATAATAGATTCCTGATCTTATCAAAAATAGTTTATGGTGCCATTCACTTTACCTTTCTTTATTCCTCCAATTTGGCGACTTCGATTGGAATAAATTTAGGTAAATAGCTAGGTGTGCATCCTCTTGGAACAACTTCATCTTTGTAAAGACCAGTTGTTTCTCCAATGGAAATACATCTTAATCGGTATTTTTCTTGCCATTTACCAATTTGACCAGCGGTGAAATTCATTGCCCATTGCACTTCAGGTTTTTCATTCATTAAATCTTTTTCAATAGCTAATAGCAGTGCTTCAGTATTCGTTTGATTAGTTTTGCCCATCCATCTCAACCTGGCTTGATAATACCAAAAAATTCTTCTTTGAAGGATTGATTTGCTATTTTTCCAAGAAATCATTAAGGCAATTGTCTGTTTATCTTTTGATAGTTGATTCGCCATCAGCCAATCTATTAATTGAATTCTTTCATCATAGTCATGCGCCTGCATATCATTGTCTAACTTATTAATTATTTCTTGGGTTAGCAATTTTTTATCCAATATGAGAATAGCGAAAAGACGGGGAATAAAATCACCTGTCGACCAAAGTTCTAAGCCTAGTTGATGGTCAACTGTAATGACTTTAGCTATTTTTCTTAAATCGCCAAGTTTAGTACCTGCCTGGCTTATTTGTTTGTAAATCTTTTGTGCATTTGCTGATAAATTCATGTCATCATGCTGATTTTATGGTTATTATTTTTTACTTGCGGATTTACTTATTTTAAACGATTGATTTGCCCATTTAGCTAATTCAGTTCGGTTTTCAAGTATTTCAGTTGGGACTTCCCAATAAGGCATACCTTTTTTTTTCTTTTCTGAATGAAATGGTTTCATTCCAAAGTCTTCGAATTGTTTCTGATTAGATGCATCTACTTTTAATCGAAATGTGTTGCTTCCAATTTTTGCAAACATAATACTATCTTTAAATATGCCAATTCCGCCAAACATTCTCTTGATTTCAATTGGTCCAAAATCAGATAGTTGCTCTTGGATATACTTTAAATATTCTTCGTTTATAGCCATAGTTTATTTGTTTAAATAAATTGATAACCCATCTAATCCTTTTTCTAAGGTTGATTTCATCTTCCCCTTCATCAATCCACTAAGCCAGCCCATAGGTGCTTTCATTCTATACCAAAATTCTTGTGTAACTTTAGTAATTCCATCAATTTCTTCAAATGAAAATTTACTTTCAAGAAATGACATTGGAACTGAAGACTCAATAAATTTAAGTTTAAACGATTCTTTGTTATTCCATTCAATAATTTCTTCTTTAATATATCCTTTCGGCTCAAAATCACAGTGTCTTTTAGTGCCAATTCCAATTTTAATTTCTGAATCAAATTTGGAGTTTTTTATTGCTGGATTATAATTTGCAACGTTTCCAAATCCAATTGCAACTATTTCCCAAACTTTTTCTAGGGGTTGATTAATTGATTTATCGACTTTTAAATAAATTGGATTGCCCATATACTTTTAATGTTACAATTATTACTGACAATAAATTAGAATTATCTTTTCAAGATACTAAAATATCATTGAACTCTAGCATTAAAAATATGCGCTTATTCCTTTTTCGACTTAAAAAGACGATTAAATACACCTTTAATCCCCTTGAGCTTATAAGGTGGACATTGAAGTGATTCTAAAATTGATTGTGGGATATTAAAATTTGTCAAGTATTTGTTTTTTAATGCTTTGTCACTTTCTATTTTCTTTAAAATATTTGCAACAATAGGAAGCGCCAATGCTGAACCAGCACCTTTTCCACTGCTAAAATGAATGCTGTTTTTGGACGTGCCAACCCATGTTCCGATTACAATATCTGGTGTATAAGCAATAAACCAAGCATCTGAATAATTTTGTGCGGTCCCTGTTTTACTCGCTAGCTGACTTTTTATTTTATAGGTATTCCGAATTCTTGAACCAGTCCCTTGATCCACGGCCTTTTGTAGTATGGCCGTTAATGCTTGGCAAGTGTTTGTTTTTAATATTTTACTTCCTTTTTCTACTTTACTTGTAAAAATTACATTCCCTTCTTTATCAGTAATTTTATCAATCATATATTGGGCATGCATTGCCCCATTATTAGCGAATGTACCATAAGCATTTATTATTTCAGAAAGTGAAAGATCTAAGGTGCCCAAGGCAATGGATGGAGCATTGTCAACAATTTTTGGGAAATCAAATTTTTCACATGTTTGAATCAAGGCTTCTTTTTTAAGTTTAAAATAGAGGTCAACCGTAGGAAGGTTCATGGAGTGAATCAAAGCGAACCACAAAGCTACTTTACTGTCGGGTGTTGAACTATGGTCAGCATTTTTAGGGGTCCAATCATCAAATTTTGGAAAAGTTTTTTCTTCATTTTCAAGATAGTCACATGGAGAAAAACCATTTTCAATTGCTGTTGCATAAAGAATTGGTTTAAAAGCAGAGGCTATTTGTCGGTGGGACAATACCATGTCGAAGGGAAGTTGCCTAAAATTATTTCCGCCTACCCAAGCAAGTATTGCTCCGTTTTTTGGATGGGTAATAAGAATGGCAGCATTCAACATTTTTTCATAATGCCAAAGACTATCGAACTTGTTTCCATTGGTTACCATGGTGCTATCCCAATCAAAGAGCTCAAGTTTTCTGACTAATTTATCGTTTTCTAGCGTTTCGGAAAGTTTTTCTTGCTTTTTTAACCATTTGGCTTTTAATCTGTTTGAACGAAGCTCATGATCTAATTGTTTTTGTTTGATGCGTAATTGTTCTTTTGCGGTTTGTTCAGCAAATACTTGAAGCTTATAATTGAGGGTTGTATGTATAGTTAAGCCATCAGTTTCTAGGTTGTAATCGGTATCATTTTCTTCGTTGATATTAGCAATTATCCCAGCAGCATTTTGTTTCACTTTATAAACAAAATAACCTGCTGTTGTATTTAAATTCAGATTTTTATAATCGAGTGTGAGCGGTAGTTGCTGTAAACTATCCGAGCTGTTTTTACCAATATAACCTGCAACTTTCATCAATTCAATGACCGTATTTCTTCTATTCAAAGCATTTTTTGGATTTATTCTTGGATTGTAAAAAGTATTGGCTTTTAACATGCCAATCAAAACAGCAGACTCCTCAATTTTTAATTGATTCACTGATTTATTAAAAAAGCGATTAGAAGCCGATTCTATACCATAACTATTTTCACCAAATGGGACTGAGTTTAAGTACAATAATAGTATTTCATCTTTAGAATATATTTTCTCAATTCTTTTTGCTGTAATCAGTTCTTTTATTTTATTGATGGGTAGGCTTAAAAAGCCTGTATATTGTCTACCGTAAAGGTTTTTTATTAATTGCTGTGTTATGGTGCTCCCTCCACCAGCAGATTCATCTCCCATGAGAATACTTTTAAAAAACACCCGCAAGTAGCTTCGACTATCATAACCAATGTGTTCATAAAAACGTTTGTCCTCGGTAGCAATGAGGGCATTTTTTAAATGGGTTGGAATTTGTTCTGACTTAACATTGGTACGGTTTTCAGCGAATACCTTACCGATCAATATTTCATCTGATGAATAGACTAAAGTGGCTTCTTCGTTGATGATAGTAGCTAATTTTTCTTCATCAGGCAACTGACCGAATACATTAAAATATACCAAAGCAAATAAAAGGAATAAGAGAGAAAAGCCAATTACCAATATGCCAATAAAAGATTTTACTAGGAAGAATAAAATTTTTCTTTTTTTAAACTTGAGGTAAAATTCTTTTAATGATTTCATGTGTACTGATTGATTTTACTTAACGAAAGCAAAGGAACTGTATTTTGTTTGTATTTAGTGCTTGTTCTCTAAGATACTTTTATTTTTTCTGGATTCAATTTTTAAGGTCTTTTCTCCTTTCCTAAGTTCAAATAATACAAGCGGGTGGTTGTATCAAATTTCTCAATTGCATACCTTAAGGTAATTCTTGGAAGTGTTTTGGCATATTTATCCAGAAAGGATTTCAATTGCGATTCATTTTTTTTACCAGCTTCTCTTATCCAGCTTCCCACTGCTTTTTGTACATGTTCATTTTTATCATTCACGAGCATTTCAGCAATTTTAAAAGTATCTGCAATTTCATTTTTTCTTATGAAATAATATGTACTCACTATTGCCGTCCTTCTTTCCATGGGGTTTTTAGATTTTGCTAAATCATACAATGGTTTTCTGTCTTTGTCAAATAAATATCCTCCAATCACATAGGGTGCAGCCCTGTCAACCATTCCCCAATGGTCAATCCTTTCATGATAATCAATGTAGGCTTGATAGCTTGCTTTTTTTTCTAGTTCAGTGGTTTTCTTATTTCTAGCTTTCCAGTCTAAAATTGATACCGCGCTAAGCCTGAGATCAGCAGCATCATTTTTTAACAATTCAATTACTTCAATAACAGGCATTTTTTGAAATGTTTTTGACAATGCAAATATTTCTCGCTTTGGAATCGAAAAAGAAAATTTTTGTGCTATCGTATTGTAGGCATCAATAAATTTTTGTGCGCTCATTGTAGATTTTAAGCTTGTGATTCAACGTAGTTTTTGAAATTTATTAAAATGGCTTGCCAGCCTGCTCTTTGTTGTTCACCTGAATTGATTCCTTCTGGCTCAAATGTCTCACTTAGTTTCACTTCGGCTCCTTGTTGAGAAAAGTCGATTTTTACTAGTCGACCATCTGACAATTTATAAATAATCAATTCTTTTTCGATTATTTGTTCATAAATTCCTGTGAAATCAAATCCCATACTGCCATCTTTGGCTTCCATTCTCCATGAAAATTTACCATTTGGTTTTAAATCGTTTCCTGCTTTCGGACAACACCAATCATCTGATGCAAAATTCCAATTTATTATGTGTGTTGGATGTGTCCAACAATTCCAAACTTTTTCGATACTTGCTTTAATAGTGGTTTGTACAGTTATCAATTCCATAATATTCAATTTTATCCATTAGTTTTTAGGGTTTGTCCCGGCCAAGAAATCTTTCCTTTCCTTTGAGAAAATTTATTGCCCTATTTACATTGTGTATTACTTTTTCCTCGGTTTTTAAACGAGAAATATAGCGAATTATTTCTTGCTGTTTCGACTTGGATAAATTTTCAAATACTGCTTTCGCTTCGGCATGCTTATGCAAGGCGATAATTAATAAATGATGAGGCTCAATACTCCTGTCTGTTGGATCAAATTCAATTGTTAAGTGAATGTTCTCTCCAATTCTTTGTGGTGCGTTTTGAAGCATTACAGTATTAATATATAGTCTCCACAAGCCTTTGTATTTGACTAATGTTTGTTTATAGGGCATTTGATTCACAGTTCCTTTTATGGGAATATGTTGCTTATTTATTCCTGATTGTTTGAAAATACTTTCTAAAACATCATTTGGAACAAGCACATAAGCATTAATTCCAATTAAAGCTAAATCAGCATTGAATTCAAACATATTTAATACCGACTTATTGCATTGAATGAAATCCGATCATATTACCTTCTGTGTCTCTCGCGAGCACCATGGCGCCATATTCTCCAATAGCCATTTTAGACTTAAAAATACTTCCACCAGCACTTTTTACTCTTGCTTCTTCAATGGCACAATCCTCACTCATAAAGTAAACAATGGTACTATTACGTCCCGCTTCAAAACCTTCCATTTTTACCAAGGAACCAGAAGCGCGGTTTTCTGATTTCATGTCCATTGGAAAGGCAAACATTTCTGCACCATCATCAGTCGGGTTTGGCAATGCAGTTAATGTTGTTTCTAGTACATTTTCGTAAAATTTCTTAGCCCGTTGCATGTCATTTACATAAATTTCGAACCAGACTACAGGATTTTGATTTTTCATAATTTTATTTTTTTTATTCAAGTATTTTCACATCAATATCATCAACATAAATGGTTACTTCATGCGCAGATGAATTTGCAGTCGCACCAAATTCAATTTGACTGTACATTCCTTTTGTTCCTTGAACAGCATACAATAAATCCTTTGGTAAGGTATTCCAATTGTTTTGTGAGATAATGAGCACATCATCTTGCCACACTTTTACACTGCCTTCTTTTTTCTGTGATAATTTACTTTCAAATTTAATTTTCACCCATTGATTTCTTGGAAAATCTAATTCAAGGCCTTCCTTTTGTTTAATGTCTGGATTTGGGAATTTGTGTTCTACCCGTAATCGATTATCGACCAAAGCCAAGCGCATGCCTGGACCTGCTCCAATACTGGTCTTTTCTTCTAAGTCAAATATAAATAACCAGTCTACAGATAAGGTGTCGACTAAATAATACCATGCTTCAACGGATACTGTTTCACCTTCCCAAAAAGCCATAAATTGTTTGTTGATACTTGCTTTTGAAGCCCCATTTTCTTCTGTTGAAGGAAGGGCATATGATTTAAAACTCTTTCCAGCGGAATGGTAAATTATAGTATCAATGGATAATTCGTTCGATTCAAAAGTCTTTTGAAAAAAAGACCACCTGATGTTGTCACCTAATACAATGTCTTCAATTTGTTGGTAGCTCCCAAAGTCCTCCTGAAAAGCATTGGGTCCATCAAAGTATTTTTCCTTGTTACAAGACAACAATAAAAAACAAAAGAAAAGTATGCTTCCTGTTTTCATTTTTTTCGATTAAAGTGAAATCCATAAGTAAAACCTGCCCAATTTTGCCACTGTACATCAACCAGATAAGAAAGGAGCGGGGTGTATGCGATCCGCAAGAAATAATTTTTATCATGAGGTTGGTAACGATAGCCAATTGCCATTGGGGTAATTAAAAAGAAAGCCCCCCGAGTGGTCAATGAAATGGATTGACCAACAGCAAGGTCTAATTTATGAGCGTTTTCACCAATTAAAGCATGTAACATCACAGGGAAAATAAGTACCATACCATTATTTTTATCAATGGGAGTGAAACTAAACCCATAACGCATGTTTAAAGCAAGCTTGCCTTTTTGGTAAATAGGATGTTCATAATTAAGCGATCCAAATCCACCACTTCCCGCCAGTTCAAATGAAAAGTAATTTTTTTCTTGCCCTAAAAGACTGGCATTACATAGCTGAAAATAAATTCCAAGAAGTAAACATAAGGTTACTTTCATTTTAGTTTTTTTAGCAGGTAATGTTTGATTCTATCTAAAGATAAATAATTATTGAAGAATAGAAATGCATTTTTACTTTTCTTTACAAGTTAATCATGCTGATTGATTTAACCCTACTTTTCAATAATTAAATAGTTTGTTTTCATCAAGTTTATCATCTTTTTAATGATGTTGAATGAAACGATTCACGCTTAGGTTCAAATTATTAAAATGCCCTATGCTTCCATTTGTAATAATTGCAAATCGAAATTTGATTTGCGATAATCAATAATTCTCATCCAAATTTTAAAGGTATATTTAACTAAACTTATCAGATGAATACAGAAATTAATTCGAATTACCCTGCATTTTATTCGGGATTCAAAAAAACTAGAAAAATGGGGACCATGTGGTTAAGTGCTTCATTTTTTATTTTAAAAAAATACAAGAATCCGGTTAGTTTTTTGAAAATTGTAAAACGTGTCAATGCCTTGAAAAATAGGTATACCATAAAAAATACGTATCAAAAATTAGCCTATGTTGATGGACGCATATTTTTCAATTTGAATAACACAGGATGGCCAGGGAAGCACTTTAATCGATTAATTGATATTGAAGCGAGACAAGCCATTTATAAAGATGTTTCAAATCTTGAAAATTTGAGACTTGTGTTAATAGCATTTACAAAAAAATGTCCTTTAAACTGTGTGCATTGCTATGAAGGGGAGGTGCTCAATAATAAGGATACCTTAACACTTGATGACCATAAAGCCATCCTTAAAAAAATTCAAAGTGTGGGTATTTCAGTCATACATTTTGGCGGGGGTGAGCCCATGGCAAAGTTCAATGATTTAGTTGAATTATTAAGGACTGCAGAAAAAACTGCTGATTTTTGGATTTTTACTTCTGGATTTAATTTAACGGTACCGAATGCACTGAAATTAAAAGCGGCTGGCCTTACTGGGGTGGCAATTAGTTTAGACCATCATTTACCTGAAATGCATAATAAATTTAGAAGACATAAGGATGCTTTTGAATGGACCCAACAAGCAGCTAAAAGTGCGTTAAATGCGCAATTAGTCATTACTTTAAGTCTTTGTGCAACAAAAGATTTTTGCACACCTGAAAATTTATGGAGCTATTTAGAATTAGCAAAAAAAATGGGTGCTTCATTTGTTCAAATATTAGAACCAAGAGCAGCTGGGAATTTTGCAGGACAAGATGTATTGCTGGGGCCAGAACATATTCAGACCATTGAAACTTTTTTTCTTGAAACAAACAATAATCCGAAGTACAAAAATTATCCTATTGTGTTGTTCCCTGGCTACCATCAGCGAAAAACAGGTTGTCCGGGAGCTGGTTCCAAATATATATACATTGACACTGATGGTTATATCAGTAATTGTCCTTTTTGCCAAAATAAAATGAATCATATTTTAGATGATGATCATGAAAAAACACTTGCATTATTGAAAGATGAAGGCTGTGGGAAATTTGAAAATTTAAATTAATATCAAAGTATTATGAAAACAAAAATAATTGAACAAAGCTTTGGATTAGTAATCTTAGTGACGTGTAGTTTTTTATTAAACAACTGTGCTTTTATTAAGTTAAAAAATACGGATGGTGAAAACTTAAGTAACAAGCAGATAATTGCTGATGCCAGTGATTCTTATTTTTATGTCTTGCATATTGGAGACAAATTATGGCAACTGAACAATGTCAATAATTCTGAAAATAGTATTTCAGGAATGTTAACAAAAGTAGATCCTTTAGTGATGACATATTATGCGCAGGCAAATTCGAACCATTCTAAAAAAGTGCATTTTGCAAATAGAAAGTATGCACGTCAGACGCATATTTTTGCAGACCAGATTAAAAAAGATGGGGCAAATGTTGTGATTAGCCATGCTGATATAACAAAGGTAGAAATATATAAAAACGACCCAGGAAAAAGTGCAATAATTGGTGCTAGTGTAACAGCAGTTGCAATTGGCGGTTTTCTTGCAATTGCTTGTAATTGTCCACATGTGTATATCTATGATGGTGAAAAATATATTTATAACAACACTTTATTCACTGGGGCATCATCTGCAACCTTAGAAAGAAATGATTATCAAGTTATGCCTGATTATTTCCCGAAATCAACTACTTATGATTTAGCAGTTTATAATGAAGACAATGAGCAACAATTTACCAACCAACTCGAATTAATTGTAGTTGAACATGATGAAAAAACAAAAGTTGTTTCAGACCAGCAAGGAAATATTTACACAATTCAAAACTTGCAAAGCCCATTTCTAACAAAAACAGTTACAAATGAAAACTTAAATGACAAACTGTTGACTGAGGATGATTTGAGCTTCGATTTTGACAATGCAAGTTCGGGTGTTTACGCTGATGTATTTGCCACTTTTAAAAAGCCAACAGATTTAAATGACACCAAGCTTATTTTAAAAGTAAAGAATAGCGCTTGGTCGGGTTTTGTTTACAGTGAATTTTCTAAATTATTCGGTAAATATTATGACAATTGGGTGAGGCGTAATGCTAAAAAACCACTCGAGGAAGTGAAAACTAATATGATTAAAGCTGGAATTCCGTTAGTGGTTTCCATTAAAAAAGGAGAAGAATGGGTAGTGATTGAAGCTGTAGATTTGGTAGGAGATGTAGCCTACAATACCCTTGCCATTCCAATTGATAAAAGCTTCATTACTGGGGCGGATATTGAAATAAGAATCCGCTCAGGATTTAAATTTTGGCAAATGGATTATATCGGTATTGATTTTTCAAAACCAGCTACCCTGTCAGTTCAACATTTAAAACCAATAAAAGCTGCAGATAGCAATGGTGAAGATTATACGGCTCAATTAAGTAATAATGATGATCAATATATGGAAAGAGTGGAAAAATCAAATGAAGTGTTAGTGAGATTTGATGCCCTAAGAAATGAAGGTAATAGAACAATTATTCTTCACAGCAAAGGGTATTATTTACCCATGAAAAAGTATGATGGCAAACTTGATAAAGAGGCGCTGGCTAATTTTAAAAATGAAGCTGGATTATCGCGGTATTCTAAACAATTATATGCGCAGTATCATATGCTTTTTGCTTTGGTTTCTATATAGGCCATTTTTTTATTAAACAAGTTAAGTTATTAATTGACTATTAAAATAAAATTATGAAAACTAACAATAAGCATCTTTCAAAAACAGTAAAAATACTGGTTTTGTGCACCGTTTTTTTATGCAGTTGTGTCTATATAAAAATGGTTAAACCACATCATTTACCAGCTGATAATTCAGCAATAATGACAGAAAATAGTCATGCTAATTTTTATATCATTCATGTTGGTGATACTGTTTGGCAATTAAATAATTTAACTAAAACGGTTACTGGAATAGCTGGCAATCTAGTGGAAGCAGATTCAAAGGCTA
>CBDUKB010000011.1:0-26150 GCA_965367695.1 uncultured Putridiphycobacter sp. | reverse complement strand
TAAAAGTATGCGCGCCCAAAATATTCCAACTAATAAGCGCACTGTTAGCGGTCAAGGTATCAATATTGACATCAAATGGTCGTGGGCAATATGGAATTTCAAAATTATCAATGTACACATTTACATCTCCACCTGTAACAGAAGACTTTGCATAATATCCGAAACGAACGACACCTGAATATGCCGATAAGCCAATAGAAATAAAATCTCCTGTCGCTGATGGCTCTTTTCCAGTATACCATTGCATTAAAGAATCAGTTTGATTCCAAGTCTGTCCATCATCAGTAGAAATAAATAAAAACAAAGAATCATCCGCATCAAACGTTCCTTGAGTAGTATTGTTATCATTGGTCATGGCAATATCAAACTCCAATCTAAAATTACCACTTGTACCTAAATCAATACTTGGTGAAACCAGCCAATCCTTGTGTGAAGTTAACCAATAATGCATTTTTGCGGCTCCAGAAAACCCAACATTTCCAAATCCATCTTGATTCCATCCTGAATTGACTTTTGTTATGTTTAGGCTTCCATTTACAAAGTTTGCACTCATTTCTGTCCAACAATTTGCTGGATACTCCACAAAGTCTTCGTAATAAGGTGCAATATATATCGGACAAGGAGTTGTGAAAGTTTTTACCAAAGACCAATTACTGGTATCACCTACTGCACAAACTGTCCTAACATAAAAATCATAAGTAATTTGATCAGTCAAACCATTTAAATTATAGGGGTTTGAAGCAACATTCAATAAGGTTCCAGAACCTGGAACAAAACCTGCTGGACCATATTCAATTTGAGCATTGGCTGCAGTGCTCGACCATGCAATATCAACCGAGTTAGCTAGTAAATTAGAGAGTGTAATGTTTGTTGGTGTTACACAACTCGGAATGGGTAAAATTCTAAAATCATCAATAAAAGCATAAGATGTAAATGAATTTGTGGTACTCGCTGCATAAAACCCAAATTTAACCAATCCTGAATAAGTTGATAAGTCTATCGCTACATAATCACCTGTATTCGAAGGTTCATTTCCAATAGTCCAAGCTTGTAAAATATTAGTTGTAGACCAAGTTACCCCATTGTCGGTTGAAATAACTATGGCTAAAGTATCATCTGCATCAAATGTTGTTGCATTGGAATTTGCGAATTGGGTAAGCGCCACTTTAAACTCAACTTGGTAGGCAATTCCTGTTCCCAAATCGAAAGTTGGCGTGATTAACCATTCATCTACATTTGTTCCATTGATGACTGTTCTTGCTGACGCATTTCCAGCTACGTTTCCAAAACCAGCAGGAAACCAACCAGAAGAAGTACCACTTAAGATTGTACCACTTGCTTTCAACCTACCTAATCTTTCTTCCCAACATTCGGGTACATAGCTTGTAAAATCTTGTGTATACGTTGGGTAATAAGTGGGACAAGTTGTGGTGAAATTTATTGGACTAGTATAATAACTGGTATCACCAATTGTACAAATATCACGGATGTAAACTTCATAATTTGTTAAGTCTGTTAAACCTGACAAAGTGAAGGGATTTGAACTTGTTACTACTTTAAATCCAGTCCCCGGTATAAACCCATATGGACCGTATTCAATTTCCACATTTGCTGCACCTCCTGTATTCCATGCAATGTCAGCTGTATTATCACTGATATTTGAAATAGTTAAACCAGTTGGCTTCGAGCAAGTAGGTGTATTGTCTATTCTAAAATTATCGACATATACAAACTTACTGCCTCCACTTGAAGTGGCCGACCCATAAAAACCAAATTTGACCACCCCTGAATAAGAAGACAAATCAATACTAATGGCATCACCTGAATTCGAAGGTTCTGTTCCATCTTCCCAAATTTGGAGAATATTACTTTGTTTCCAAGTAGCACCATTATCAGTGGAAATTACAACTGCCAAAGTATCATCATTACCAAATGAACTTGAAGAAGTACCATTCCATGAAGTTAAGGCAACATCAAAAGTCAAATAAAAGGTATTACTGCTGCCTAAATTAATACTTGGAGAAATTAGCCAATCTTTTGTATAAGCTCCTTGTAAATTTAATCTTGCAGCGCCACTTGTACCAATATTTCCGAAACCATCTTGGTACCAACTAGCGTATGGATTTGTAAAAGTGGTGTTCGTACTTCCCAATACACCTCTCGCATTATTCCAGCAATTAGCGGGCATGACCATAAAGTTTTCATAATATGGGGGAGTAACAGTATCACAAAGGGTGGTAAAAGTTCGTTTATTAAAATAATCACTGGTATCTCCTACCGCACAATTATTCCTAACATACACATCATAAGTTGTTTCTGCTTGCAAAGGGGTAAGTGTATATGGTGAAGTACTTGCTGCTATTATATTTCCTGATCCAAGTACAAAGCCACTAGGTCCGTATTCAACTACTACTCCATTTAAACTGGCACCCGTCCATTCTAAATCTATACTATTAATACCGGGACTATCAGTTATAAAAGTTTGCGGCTTGTTGCAAGATGGCGCATTCAATATTTTAAAATTATCAATAAAAACCATTTTAGCAACAGTAGTTGAACTAGATGCCACATAAAACCCAAATTTCACCAAACCGGTATATGCTGACAAATCAAAATTAACAAAGTCACCCATACCAGAAGGTTCGTCACCTGTTTTCCAAGTTTTTATAATATTACTTGTAGACCAAGTAGTCCCATTATCAGTTGAAATTACAAATGCTAAAGTATCATCTGAATCAAAAGTATTGTCTTCTGAATTGTTCCATTGAGTTAATGCGACTTCAAATTCAGCTTGTAAACTATTACTTGTACCTAAATCGAAGGTAGGAGAAATTAACCATTCTTCTCTTCGGGGTGAATTTGCTTGTAACATCATTCTTACACCTTGTGATTCGAGGATATTAGCAAAATAATAGCCCTCCCATAAAGAAGTTCCACTGCTCGAAAAAACGGTATTTGAGCTTCCCAACGTTCCTTGTTCTTCTGTCCAACACAAGGGTAAATACGTATCAAAACTTTGGGTGTATGGCGGTGTAAAAGAACTAGGACAAGTTGTAATAACTGTCAATGGTATTGACCAATCACTCGTATCTCCAACTGCACAAATATTGCGCATATATACTTGATAATTGGCTCCTGCATTCAAAGCGCTCAAAGTATGCGTGTTTCCACTTACCAATACACTTGTGCCAGTTCCTAATTCAAACCCTACTAATCCATATTCAATTTGGGTATTTAAAATGGCAGCATTGTCCCAAGATAAATCAAAAGCGTTGGCTGTTACATTGGCAGCACTTAGCTGATAAGGCTTCAAGCAAGCAGAACTTTTGGTGATGAAAAAATTATCGACACCAATTAGTTTGGAATTTACTGAAAGAGATGAGCCCGCATAAATTCCAATTTTTACAATTCCTGAATAAGCTGAAAGGTCAATTTCAACATGTGTACCCGTATTTGGAATCACATTTCCACCCGTCCACATTTGCAAAATATTCGTATTATTCCAAGTTATTCCATTGTCGGTGGAAATAACAAAAGCCAAAGTATCATCAGGATCTAAAATTGTTGGGTCTGAATTGCCTGGCAATGTCATGGCGATATCGAAAGACAATGCATAATTTTCAGTCCCTAAATCAAAAGAAGGAGAAATTAGCCATTCCCTGTGATTTGTCCACGACATATTTACCGTTGCAGCATTAAAACCAGTCACATTGCCAAAATTTCCATCATCCCAATCGGAACTAGTATTGTTGACAAAACTAGAATTAACAGCTCCTAACCTACCTTCTTTTTCTTCCCAACAAGTAGGTAAATAGTTTACAAAATCTTGGGTGTATATATGTGTTTTAGCTTGAGAACAATCGTTTGAAATACCTAAAAATGTAATGTTAGGAACTGCCGATTTTAGACCTCCTACAGTAACTGTAGCCTTGGGTGGATTCAAGGGGTCAGGATTATTCGCAATGCCGTTATTTGAATATACTATACCTCGACTACCCGTCTTTAAAGACGTATAAAATTTATCATTTGTACCTCCTTGACCAGCAGCATTCTCATCAATCCCTATTAACAAATTATCTACGCCATTGTATACAAAAGGAGTGGTAAAACTAACACTTACTGCTCCTAAAGCATCTTGTGTTACTGTTCCGCTAAACACCAAATCTAAATCAGCTATAGCCACCCAATCTGAATCATTCGAAAAACCACTTTTAGTCGTTGTTCCTATATAAACATTCCATTGGTCAGCATTTAATAAGCTCGGTCCACTTTTATAAAATACCAATCCATTAATACCACCAGAGCTTCCAACTTCTGCGGGGGTGTAAATAAATTGACTGTATGAATAATCTTTGGATGTGGTTAAAGGTAAGGATTGATTCGTACTTGTTCCGGTACCAGTGCTAATCTGAGCACTCAAAACTCCTCCAAACAATGATAAAACAAAAATAAATATGAATTTTAACTGCATGTAAATTGTTTTTATTAGCCTAAAAGTAAGCAATATTTAGACGATTAAATGCAATAAATGGCTGCTTTAACATTGAACAATGACAATAAATGGAATGTATCATTCTACATGCTGTAATTCGTTCAATTAAAATAAGCCGTACATGGGTAAGCTAACTTCAAAAAAAATCATTGCTTCATTCAGTTCCTAGTCATTTATGTGTGTTTTTTACCAAACATACGATTCATAAAGCCATAGAGCTCGGGATGTTTCTTGGCCATCAATTTTGGACGCTCAAAAAAGAATTCAGCAGCAACAGCAAAAAACTCGGCATTATTTGTTCCACCGTAATTTCGAATCGGTGATTTACCTTTATTAATTCGCAACATTTCAGTTTTAATTAAGTGAAGCCAAGGAATTACATATTGACGATTCATAATCAATTCTGGTATTCCATCCACTTTGCCGTCTCGCATATCAATTAAATGAACAAATTCATGGATGGCAGTGTTCTGTTTATCAAATTCATTTTTAAAACCATGTTCTAAGGATAGTTTGGATAATACCATGGTCCCTGACATATCGCCAGTACCCACTTGACCAAGAATACTACGTCCATTTCCCTTAACTTGATGGTGTTCGTCGAAATGAGAAGGATACAATAACACTTGATGAAGGTTTGGGTAATGCCAATGATCAAAATTAAAAACTGGTATAACTGCACTTGACGCTACCAATAAATTATCTTTAATCGTGACGTCGCATTCCACGCCAATAATTTCGTAATTCAATAAAAACTCCTGTACTTTAAACTCAAATCTTCTTTTATCAGCTAAAGATAAATCCCTGTAAAAACATATTGTTTCTTCAAGAATAGCTTTCTGTGTTGCCTCCATTTCTCCTTGCGGTTTTAAATAGATAGGCTTTTTAAAGAATTTGATGAATAACCACAGACAGACAATTATGAAAAAAACACCTATTATTGACACTAAAATTGTTTGCATAAAACATTAGATTAAAAAATGAATTTTTTAATCACCATTTATCTCTTTTACTAATTTATTCAAAATCTTGGGAGTTAAACTTTCAGTTGGATGAATTCCAATATTGTAAATAATCTCAGCACTGACACTATTATAAATAGTTATTTCACTTCGAGTGGGCATTCTAACAAAATTCATATAATAAATTGGTTCAATTGATTCAAGAATTTTCTTATTCAAATCTTCATTGTTTATTATAATGAATTCGAAAGGATAAGAATCGAATAGTTTTTTTAATTCTGCTTCAGATCTTTTACTTGACTCCGATTTCATATTATGCATTAACACGGCGTATTCAGGTATATAAATAATAGCTGTTTTTAAATTCCTCATTTGATCAACATCAATGCTTTCTTCATTAGGTGAAAGAGTTAAGCCTTTGCTTAATTTATCATTTACATTTATTAAATAATTTTTTACTAGCCCGACACTCAAGTTTTCAAATCTTTCTTTATTATAAAAATATTCGTAAAAACTTTCATATTCCTTTGATTTCATGTTATTACGAATTCTATGAAGATCATTAGAAATGATATTAATATCACTGTTAGGCTGAAGATTAATTTGGCTATAAAAGAGTTTTTCCATTTTCCCTTTTTTATTCTTCACTTGCATCCATAATTGCAAACAAATTGATAATCTATTCGGCTCTCGAGTTTCTTCAATGCTAAATATTGAAGTATTCTCAAAATCTATTGATTCAAATTTTGAAAAATGTAACATCTCAATTTCAGTAAGTGTCCAAACTGAGTTAATCATTCTTTCAAGCTCAATGACATCATCTTTTTCTCCATATAAAAAAACCGTTTTCGAAGCCTTCAATTTATTTAGTGAAGACTCACTAAAATCAGCAACTTTATCTGCAACAAAATAAGGACCTGAACCGATTCCTATTTGCGTGAATCCCATTGTTGAAATACTAAAAAACAATGCGAATAGAATTTGTTTAAACATATGATACTTTTTAATCAAACATACAAAAAAACCCAAACATTAACTGCTTGGTTTTTTAATATTTACGAAGGATTACCCTCCAAAATCATCAAATCTTACATTTTCTGGTAGTACACCCCAATTGTCGCACATTTTAATCTCAGCTATAAAATACTTTAATAACCGACTTTAAACATTAGGTTAGTAAAAGCAAGGTTCACTATGATTATTTTAAAATTGCTTTATTAAGTGCTTTTATATCTCCTTTTGAAATGCGCATGCCACTCGTTTTATAACCATTGTATAAAACGCGTTCAGATTCGCAATCAATTACAAAGAGATATGCTTTTCTTGTAAAGACAGGTAATAAATAACAATAACCTTCTTCATTGCTATCAATATAAGTTTGTAATTCTTCATCCGAAACAAACTTTACTTTTCCTTGATATATCTCTTCAAATTTTTCTTTTTCGAATAGTGTTCTCCCACCAGTTTCAAAAGGAAAGTATTGACCGTATTGCATGTTTGATTCACTTATCAATAAGGTCTTTTTTCTAATCTCAGTACTTCTTTTATTGTAAATAAGCCCAGTATTGTATCGAACTTTAACTATTGTTTCGCCATTCACTTTTTCGCCATTCACTTTCATCTCAATGAAATCATGCATCATTTTAACAATGCCTGTTGCTCTATATGCTGCATCAGTAACATATTTTTCATGAGAAAAATTATCCAACACTACATCTGCGACTGTTCTGAAAAACAAATCTTCTTCCCCCCCCATCACCAAGGCATATCGATTGTATTCTTGTGTTGACATTTGGTCTTCAACTGTCATTGTAACAGGGATTAAATATGAAATAGAATGATCTTTCTCATCATATTTATAATCTTGATCAACAAACTCATAATCAGTTATGGTCCAATATTTATCAAATCCTTTTTTCAATCGCTTATCCATCTCTTCAGAGCCGGTTGAAATTACAAGCACAGTGCTATTTAAAAATCTTGATTTTAAAACTTTACTAGGACAAGTGCCACCAAATTGTGCGTTCAATTTTGACGGAATAAATAGAAGTAATAAAAGGAAAGAAATCAATTTAAGGTTTTTCATTTTTAAAGTTTAAAGTAAGATGAATTCACAATCGTTTAACTGAATAAGAGACTAAATATGAACTAATTTACTATTATTAATGACGTGAATATAATAAAATATTGGAAAACGGCACAAGCATATTGCGTAGATTATTGAATAACTTTTAAAATTACAAAATCTTCATTTGTACCGATATATAATTTCAATACAACAATTGCCATCTATAAAATCTAATACTAAAAAACCCAAACAATAACTGCTTGGGTTTTAATATTTATTCGATTTTTAAAGGATTATCCTCCAAAATCATCAAATCTTACATTTTCTGGTGGTACACCCCAATCGTCGCACATTTTAATAACAGCTTGATTCATCAATGGTGGTCCACAGAAATAAAATTCTATATCTTCAGGTGCTTCGTGTTTGCTCAAATACTGGTCAATTACCGCATTGTGAACAAAACCTACAAAACCATCTCCTTCATCATCCATACTTTTCTTTTCTTTCCAATTATCTGATTCTAATGGCTCAGACAATACTAAGTGAAATTTAAAATTTGGGAAGTCTTTTTCTAAATCTCTAAAATAATGTAAGTAGAATAATTCAGCCTTAGAACGTCCACCGTACCAATATGAAACTTTTCTACCAGTTTTAATTGTTTTAAACAATTCATAAAGGTGAGAACGCATAGGTGCCATTCCTGCTCCACCACCAATGTAAAGCATTTCTGCATCTGAATCATTGATAAAGAATTCTCCATATGGTCCAGAAATAATAGCTGGATCTCCTACTTTTAAATTAAAGATATAAGAAGAGGCAATTCCTGGGTTTACATTCATCCAGCCACCTTTTGCTCTATCGAATGGAGGCGTTGCAACCCTTACATTCAACATAATCTTACGACCTTCAGCAGGGTAAGAAGCCATTGAATAAGCCCTAACGATTTCCTCGTCATTTTTCATTACCAATGGAAACAAACCAAATTTTTCCCAATCAGCTTTAAATTTATCTGGCTCACCTGGGTGATCTTGTGGGTGTGCAGTAATATCCATTTCAGAATAGTTTACTGTACATTTAGGAATTTTAATTTGGATGTAACCACCCGCTTTATAATCCATATCCTCAGGAATTTCAACGATAAATTCTTTAATGAATGTCGCTACATTATAGTTTGAAACTACTTTTGCTTCCCATTCCTTAATTCCTAATACTTCTTCCTCTACCTCTATCTCCATGTCTTCTTTCACTTTTACCTGACATCCTAAACGGATACCAGAAGCGATTTCTTTACGTGAAAAGTGAGGTTTCTCTGTAGGTAAAATTTCTCCACCACCTGATTTTACATGACAAAGACATTGAATACAGGTTCCACCTCCACCACATGCAGATGGTAAGAAAATACCTTCATTTCCCAAAGTAGACAACAAGGTTCCCCCTCCATCAACTTCTAATACTTTATCCCCATTGATGGTAATTTTAATTTTACCAGCTGGCGATAACTTTGCTTTAACAAATAATAGCAAGCTCACCAACAATAAAATCATTGCGGTAAAAACTACGAGTGTGATTGTAATAACTGCTCCCATTTTCTTCTATTTCTTTTTATAAATCAATTCCACTAAAACTCATAAATGCAATCCCCATTAAACCAGTAATGATGAAAGTTATTCCTAAACCTTTTAACGGACCAGGTACATTTGAGTATCTAATTTTTTCTCTAATTGCTGCAATAGCAACAATGGCTAGTAACCAACCAACTCCAGAACCTAATCCGAACACTGTTGCTTCTCCAATTGTTGAATATTGACGGTCTTGCATGAATAAGGCACCACCTAAAATGGCACAGTTAACTGCAATCAATGGCAAGAAAATCCCTAATGCACCATACAAAGCTGGCGCAAATTTTTCTACAATCATTTCAACCAATTGTACGATAGAAGCAATTACTGCAATAAACATGATAAAAGATAAAAAGCTTAAATCATACTGTGCATATTCTGCTCCTAACCAAGCCAAAGCTCCATCTTTTAAAATGTAGTTTTCTAATAGCCAATTCACAGGAATAGTCACACCCAATACGAATATTACAGCAAACCCTAAACCAACTGCCGTTTTTACAGTCTTAGACACCGCCAAGTATGAACACATACCTAAGAAGTAGGCGAAAATCATGTTTTCAATGAAAACGCCTTTGATAAATATATTTAAATAATCTTGCATTGTTTTTCTATTTAATGTTCTTCAATTAATGCTTTATTTCTTGATCTTTGAACCCAAATTACTAAGGCAACTGTTATTAAAGCGAAAGGTGCTAAAATAATTAAATTGTTATTGTAATATCCTATCGTGTACAAACCAGTCTCTTCCCCTGCGATTGCATTACCGAATATTTCATATCCCATTAATTTACCTGTTCCGAACAACTCTCTAAACACAGAAACTATTACCAAAATAATACCGTATCCAATCGCATTTCCAAACCCATCTAAAGCAGCTGCCCAAGGCTTGTTCCCCATGGCAAAAGCTTCGAATCGTCCCATAATAATACAGTTGGTAATAATTAATCCTACGAATACTGATAATTTTTCACCTAAATCAGGTAAGAATGCTTTCAATATTTCGTTTACAATAATTACCAATGAGGCAACGACTACTAATTGTACAATAATTCTAATTCTTGATGGAATTAAGTTTCTCAACAATGATACAATGACATTACCCAAAACTAGTACAAAGACCACCGCAGCTGTCATTGTCAATGCTTGTGCAATAGAAACTGTAATTGCCAATGCCGAACAAATACCCAATACTTGAATGGTAACAGGATTGTTATCATTTAATGGGTCAGTAATTAATTTTTTATTCTTTTTCGAGAATAATGGCTCTCTTGATTTTACCTCGCTCATATCTCAATTATTTATTAAAGTAATTTACGTAAACCTGAACTGTTCTATCCAACATTTCTTCAACACCTTTAGAAGTAATTGTTCCTCCAGTAATACCGTCAACAGTATATTCTTTTGCGCTACCCGAACCATCTTTTACGATTCTCATTTTTTTGTATGCGCCATTCTCAGAAATCAATTCATCAACAAACTGTTTTTGGAAAGCAGCCGTTTTAATCTCTGCACCCAATCCTGGTGTTTCAGTTTTGTGATCGAATACAGCACCATAAATAGATTTTTGATCTTCGTTTACAGCGATATATCCCCAAATAGGACCCCATAAACCAGAACCGACCATAGGAATGATGTATTTTTTACTCCCATCAATAGAAGCTACATACAAAGGATAATTTCTATCTTTTACTGGTAACTTCTTATCTCTGTATTCTTTTTTAATGTCTACTTTAAAAGCATCACCTTCAACAACAGCACCACTTTCGTTGATGATTAAACATTCTTCGCTTAAAATGTATTTGCTATACATTTCAGTTGCAGTTTTACGTGTACTTTCAACTTTAACGGCACCTAAGATGTCCATTTTCTTTTTTACTTCAACATTTTTTGCTTGTCGTGGTTTTAAACCTACCGACAAAGAGGCTAAACTTGTACCTACTACTGCAACTAAAATAATTGCGAATAGAAAAGTATAACCGTTACTATCTTTATTCACTGCCATAATTATGCGGTTTTAGTTTTAAGACGTTTTAATCTTCGTTTTACATTTGCTTGAACCACATAGTGGTCGATTAATGGTGCAAGAATGTTAAAGAACAAAATTGCCATCATGACTCCTTCAGGGAAAGCAGGGTTAAACACCCTTACCAAGATGGCAAAGAAACCTGCCAAAAATCCATAAATATATTTACCTGTATTAGTTTGTGCAGCAGTTACTGGATCAGTAATCATGAACACCGCACCAAAAGCAAACCCACCTAAAGCAATTTGATGCCAAGGGCTCAATTCCATAAATGGATTAACTGCAGTCGCATTAAATAAATAACCCATTGCTAGACCACCTACAACAAACGATAACATTATTCTCCAGCTTGCAATTCCTGTCCCTAATAATATCAAGGCACCAATTCCAATTGCAATCATTGATGTTTCACCAACTGAACCAGGAATAAAACCGAAAATTGAATCCATTAAAGACCATTTTGCTGAAAATTTATCTACTGACTCATACACCCATTCGTCGGATGCAAAGCTCGCTAAATCACCTAAAGGAGTTGCACCAGTATAACCATCTGGTCTTTTTGCAACATCCGCAATTCCACTCATCCAAACATCATTTCCTGACATTTTAGTTGGATAACCGAAGAATAAGAAAGCACGTGCTGTTAAGGCAACGTTTATAATATTCATTCCAGTACCACCAAACACCTCTTTACCTATAACTACGGCAAAAATTACCGCAACAGCTAACATCCACAGTGGCACATCAGCTGGTACAATTAATGGAATTAACATTCCTGAAACCAAGAATCCTTCTTGAACTGAATGTTGATTTTTAATAGCGAATAAAAATTCCACCCCTAAACCAACACCATAAGATACAATTACCAATGGCAATACTTTTATTAAACCGTACCCCACTTTTGCACCAAACATATCCATGTAAGCTACAGATTCTCCTGTTGCTACATAATGCCAATGTCCTGTATTATAAATTCCAAATAATAAGCAAGGAATTAAGGCAATAATAACCATCATCATGGTACGCTTTAAATCTACACCATCTCTAATATGAGAACCCTTTTGAGTGGTTTCTCCTGGTGTAAATAAAATCGTATAAAAACCGTCCCAAACTGGGTGAAATTTGGCCCATTTACCATCATGGTCGGGTTCAAATTTTCGCATTAACTTTTCTATTGAATTCACTTTATCTTTTCTTTAATGAATATTATTACATGATTTCTCTTCGAACTTCATCTAATCCTTCACGAATGACTGATTGGATGTTTACTTTTGAAGTACATACAAATTCACAAAGTGCCAAATCTTCAGGCGCTACTTCATAAATTCCTAAATTTTCCATTTCATCTAAATCATGATAAATACATGCTTTAGTCAAATGCATTGGCAAGATGTCAAATGGAAATACTTTCTCCATTTCACCAGTCACAACAAATGAACGTTCTTCTCCATTTGTATTGGTGTCAATCACTCGTTTTTTATTTGGACTTAACCAAGAAAAATAAGTTCTACTCACTGAGAATTTTTTGAATCCTGGCTCCATCCATCCTTCAGTAAACGAGAATTTAGGTTTGTTACCTTCTGGAATCACAGTAATTTGAGCATCATAAAAACCTAAATGTCCATTTTGCTCAATTTTAGTTCCAGTCAATACATTCCCGGAAATCACACGTACTTCACCTTCGTTTAAATTGTTTTTTAAGAAAGGTGAAACTTCAGCTCCAATGATTGCACGCATATATTTAGGCGCTTTTACTTCAGAACCACATACAGCGATTACTCTTGACAGGTCAAACTTTTTTGTTTGAATAGCACGTCCAATTAAAGCAACATCTAAGGCATTCACAGTCCAAACAACTTCTCCTTTATTAATTGGGTCGATATGATGGATTTGTGTTCCTACATTTCCTGCAGGATGCATACCATTAATATGATTTATTTGAACACCTTCAGCTTGATTAAAAATATCGTCAGATTTTGCTGAATTATTGATCGTTAAATGAACTTTACCGTCGGTTAATTTTTTTAAAACATCAATTCCCGCTTGAAAACTTTTAGCCTCATCATGCAATAAATAATCGTAGTCAGGCGCCAAGGGTGAAGAATCAAAAGCTGAAATAAAAATTGCTTTCGGACTGTCAGTTGGGTTCGCAACTATATCTAATGGTCTCATTTTTATAAAAGGCCATAAGCCAGCGTTTAATAAAAATGATTTTGCATCTTCTTTGCTTACAGTTTTCGGGTCAATTGCAGGTAATGGTGTATATTTAATATCAGAATCTGCAATAATTCTTACTGCTAGAATTCTTCTTTTCGCACCTCTTACAATTTCAGAAATTTCACCGGAAACAGGAGAACAAAACTTAACTTCTTCTTTGTTCTTGTCGTAAAACACAACATCTCCTGCATTCACTTTGTCGCCTGCTTTAACGACCAATTTTGGCACTACGCCATGAAAATCAGTTGGGTTAACAATAAAATTATTATTCAAATCAACGGAAGTAATTACCTTTTCCGCTTCTCCTTTTAATTTTATGTCTAAACCCTTCCTAATTTTGATAGTCTTGGACATATCTTTTGGAATTTATTTTAAGGTCACAAATTTATAAATATGCATTCATTAGCATACGTTTTAAACGAGTATTGTCGTAATTTAGAATAATTCTAAATAAATAAGCTTTATAAAATAAGCTTTAACTCTAAAAGAGATTGAATAGACTTAAACTCATACTGCTTAGTTTTTTGAAATGGATCGAAATGAATGGCATGCATACCAACACTTGCTCCTCCCCTTACATCTGCTTCTATACAATCACCAATCATGATTGATTCCGAAGCAAAAGCCCCTGTTTTATCTAATGCAATTTGAAAGATTTGTGGGTCTGGTTTTTTAATACCTACTTCATCAGAACACAAAACCAAGTCGAAATAAGTCCGAAGTTCAGAAGAGGCTAATTTGATATGTTGTACTTCTACAAATCCATTGGTAATGATGTGTAACTGATATTTACTTTTCAAATAAGTCAATACTTCATGTGCACCATTAAATAAATTGGTTTTATAGGGACTACTGGCTAAATAGGCATCTGCGATATCGGACGCAAAACTATTCGAAATAGGAAAATCCAATTGAGAAAATGCATCCACAAACCGGCCAACCCTCAATTGCTCTTTTGTTACTTCATTCTTTCTGTACCTATCCCAATATGCGGCATTTATACCTTCGTATAAATTGATAAAACTTTCATAGTTCACCCCATTGAGTTGGGCTTCAAAAGCAATAAATAATTCTTGCAAGGCTGCTCTTGAATTGGATTCAAAATCCCAAATAGTATGGTCAAGATCAAAAAATATATGTTTGACATTATTCATAAATCATTAACATTACTGTGGTCATAACAAGCCCATAAATACCTGTAAACAATACCATCAAAGGAAATGTTCGTTTATGATGACCATAAAATTTAGCACATGCAACCGCGCCAAGTGGAATGCTTAAGAATAATGGTGCAAGAAATGTAAATGCATAAATCCCTAACTTTTGTCTTACTCTTACAATTAATTTATTGATTCGGGTAAATTTTTTCTTGGGTTGATAAGGGATATTCTTTTCGAGTGCTTCTTGTTCTTTTAACTTATTTTTTTTTGCAACTCTTTCCATAAAAAATTCACTGCCAAAATAAAAAACTGTCATACACACCAAAGCCCCACTATAGGTTGATAAAAATATTTCAAAAAAGTTTAACTCGTGCTCACTTAACCTATTTAAAGATTCTACCATAATCCATTGAGAAGGCAAATATTTCACCGTCCCAAGACCAAACCCAAGTGCATATACCCCCCACTTCATGAAGCAGATTTGCTCCCATACGCTAAATCACCGGCATCTCCAAGACCAGGTACAATATAAGACTGAGCTGTCAGTTCTTCATCAATTGCTCCTAGCCATAATTCCGTTGATTTAGGTAATTTTGACTTAATAAAATCAACCGCTTCTAAACTGGCAATTGCAGAAACAATGTGTACTTTTTTAGGCGTTCCGTTTTGTAGGAGGGATTTATAGACCAATACCAATGAGCTACCTGTTGCCAACATTGGATCGGCGATAATTAAGGTTTTTCCATCTAAATTTGGAGAAGCAAGATATTCAACATGAACTTCAAACGCTCCATTCTTATGTGGTTTTCTATATGCTGAGATAAAAGCATTTTCTGCTTTATCAAAAATTTCTAACAAACCATTATGCATGGGAATTCCAGCCCTTAAAATTGAAGCAACTACAACTTCCTCATCCAACACCGCCACATTTGCTAATCCCAATGGGGTTCTAACCTCTTGGGTTTTATAATTTAATTTTTTACTTAACTCATAACCAAGTACACTAGCAATCCGCGTTAAATTCTTGCGAAATCGCATGGCATCTTTTTGAATTATTTCATCTCTTATTTCTGCAATATAGTTTTGAAAAATAGAAGGCTTTTCACTGAAATTATGAATCATAAGTAGGTGTTTACAACAAATATAAGTGATTTTTGAGTTATTTGCATGCAATTTTACATATATAATCCACCATTCAAATTAATTGTTTGACCTGTTAAATAACCACTGTTTTCAGAAACAATATATTGGATAGTTTCAAATAGTTGAATGGGATCACCCAGTGCTTTTTTAGGGATTGAATTAATAATGTTTTGCTTCATTTCTTCAGGGACATCTGTAATCATTCCAACATTAAAATAACCTAATGCAATTGCATTTACAGTAATTCCACTTGGCGCCAATTCTTTTGCTAATGACTTATTTAAACCCAGTAAACCTGCTTTGGAAGCCGCATATGCAGATGTACCTGCAAAGCCAGTTTGAGCTACAATAGAGGAAATAAAAATTATGCGACCCCACTTATTTGCACGCATGATAGGCGCAACATGTTTACTAACCAAAAATGGCCCTGTTAGATTAATCGCTAAGGTTTTTTCCCAATTCGATAGCTTTGTTTTCCAGGATATTTCAGAGATCGATACACCTGCATTATTAATCACCACATCAATCTTATCGTAACGCTTTTGAATGATGGCAACCATATTTTCCACTTCAGCTTCAACCGTCACATTTGCTGAAATAAACAGGTCACAATCTCTTTTAGCAACTTTAGGTTCATGTTTAAAATAATGAAAAATCACTTGATAATCAGTATTCAAAAAATAATTCCCTAATTCAGTCCCAATCCCTCCAGAACTTCCGATAATCAAAACAGTTTTTTTCATTTTTTAAAAAGTTTTTTACTTAATTTATACCAAGCTGGTAATTGATCAATTTCATAATTAAAATATGTATAATCAATTGCTCCAAACTTTTTGTAAAATTGTGCAACATTCTCCACATTAGAACCACCAAAGTCAAATACTTTATAAGTATTGCTATATTTTTCAAAGACAAAATCCATTAAACCGTACATAGCACCCAGCCGTTTTGCCTCATAATGAGCGACTCCTTTTAAGTAAGTAACCCGATTACCTGCAGTAAAAAAGAATCCACCACCCACAAATTCATTATTTTGAAATACCCCAAAACACGCTCCATTATGATTCTCCAATGTCTTATTCATTAATTTTTCTAAAACATCCAAATTCTCTGGTGTGAATTCTTCAATTTTTTCAACTAGAATAGCCTTTACCATTTTCATTAATGGTCCAACTTCATTGATTTGTTTGTATTCGAAATGCTTTGCTGCTTTCTTTATTAATCGCTTTGCATTAGTGGAATATTTTTCTTTGAATGAAGTTGTTAAATCAATCAACTGCGCTACCCTTTTCTGAGGTTTAAAAGCATCCATTTCTGTAGAAAATCTTAATGAAATGTTTTGATAGTTGGTTTGTAAAAACGACAACACTTCTGCATTAGAAAATCCTTGACCAATGACATTAAACTCTCTGGTGAAAATAGGTTGAATGATTTGTTTTGTTCCTATTTTCTTTACTTCAGTCAGGGGGAAAATTGCTTTATAATCATTCAAAATGAGTGCCGACCAATTTGGGGACACCACATCTAAATACCAGGAATACATAAATAATTGACTGTGTTCACTTTTAGAGACCATTGCATCCCAACGTGCTTTATCAATATTTGTATGTGCAATTAACTGCATAGCTCCTTCAAACTTAAAAATAACGGTCTTATTGTTTTAATGCCTTAATTCTTTCCAACAAAGGAGGATGAGAATAATTTACAAACACATACCATGGATGAGGATGCAGATTTGACAAACTGTCGACAGATAATTTCTTTAAACCATTTATCAGCGGCAATCCATCATAAGTTGACCTGGCATATTCATCAGCTTCAAATTCGTTTTTTCTACTAATGAAATTCATGATGATACCCAAGAACAAACCAACAGGACTAAAAATAAACCCAAAAGCAATTAAACCGAGTACCAAAGATTGGTCTTTTCCTCCCAACGCCATTGAAACTGCATCAAATGAAAGTGTATATTCCAACAAATAAAAAGTGATCCCCAATTGGAGTATGGACAAAATCAAACTTGTATAGACATGTTTTTTCTTATAATGCCCAATTTCATGGGCCAGAATGGCTGTCAATTCTTCAGTCGTATTTTTTTCGATCAAAGTATCGTATAATGCAATTGTTTTACGGGGACCTAAACCTGAAAAAAATGCATTTGCCTTGGTCGATCTTTTTGATCCATCTATGATATAAATGTGTTTAACTTTATACCCAACCGTCTCGGCGTATTGCTGAATAGAAGCCTTTAAATCTCCTGTAGGCAAGGGACTTAATTTATTGAAAATAGGCAAAATTACATCTGCATAAAACATATTAGTCAACACAATAAAAATAACCATGCCTATCCATAACCAGTACCAAAAACCTTCATTGACATATTGATAGACAAACACCAACAAATTAATTAGTAAACCTCCTACAATCAGTGTTAAGAAAAAACTTTTCAATTGATCTAACCAAAAAGTTGTTTTGCTGGTCTTATTAAACCCAAATGCTGCTTCAATATAAAAAGTTGCATAATAAGAAAATGGGATACCCATGAGTAATGTTAAAAAGTAGATGGCAAAAAAGAATATACCAGTCTGAAAATAAACGCTTTCACTGATTGATTTTGAATAATCATCCAACATTCCGAACCAACCAAAAAGGATTGCAGCCAGCGTTATTATTAATGAAATCACTGAAGCAAGCAGTTCAACTTTACCATTTGCCTTATGATATAAAGCTGATTCGGCGTACTTTTCTTCATTTAGCACATCCTTCATTTCCTCCGGCACTTTACTCGACCAATGCTTATTGTTTAAATAGGATAAATATTTATTAAAAATAAATTCAAAAAGGATAAACCCAATAATACTGTACTTGATAATTTCTGCGTTCATATTTATTTGTAGTGATCATTCAATCCTTTCCCTATTTGCACGAAAGAAATTACTTTTTCCAACCTTTTTAATTTTGTTTTTTCTTGTTTTGCTTCAATTATATATTCGCAAAACTCTCGCTTTTTTGAATTTGAAAATAAATTAAATTTCAACTTAAAACCCTCATTATTATTTAATTCATCTGCTATCAATTGCGGAATTATCAATTTTTTGTTCCGGTTTATTTTAATCTTTTTACCGGCTTTTTGGTTTTCAATTGCCTCCAAAACATAGGCTTTTATTATTACTGAAGCTTCTTCAATTTCTTTTAAGTTTGAAAACCTCCATTGTCTCAGCCCTCTTGTATTTTCCTCATTTGCATTGTACAAAACCTGTTGGGCATCCTTTAAAAAGACGCCTTGATGGAACCAAATACCGACATAATTTTTAAAGGCAGCTAAACCAATGATATTTTCATCATTAAAAGTATAGGCAGGAGCTCCCCACTTAATCGTCTCTTTTACAGGAGTACTTAAAATGACTTCACGAAGTAAAATTAATTCTCGTTCCCAATTGTCTTTTTTTGCAAGATAATCGGTAAATGATGCAGCCAATTCCATATGCTAAATTTACTTTTCCCTAAAGGTAAAAAGAATTTTAAACATATAAATTTTGAACTTGTTCTTGAATTTTATTGTCTTTTAAGTAATCGTCGTAAGAAATCAATTTATCTACATAGCCATTTGGTGTCAACTCAATGATTCTATTTGCAACAGTTTGAACAAATTCATGATCATGAGAAGTAAACAACACGGTCCCTGGGAATTTAATTAAAGCATTGTTAAAAGCTGTAATCGATTCCAAATCCAAGTGATTTGTCGGTTCGTCGAGCATTAACAAATTACCCTTGCCAAGCATTTGACGTGACAACATACACCTTACTTTTTCACCACCTGATAATACGTTCGATTTTTTCAAAGCTTCCTCACCTGAAAACAACATTTTCCCTAAAAAACCTCTTAAATAAACCTCTTCTTTCTCTTCATCTGTTTCGGCATATTGTCTTAGCCAATCGATTAAAGAAAGGTTTGAATCAAAAAATTTAGCGTTTTCATTTGGTAAGTGCGTTGCCTTTATCGTTGAACCAAATTCAAAGGTACCTGAATCTGCAGTTTCTGTTCCGTTTAAAATATCAAATAAGGCCGTCATTGCTAAACTGTTTTTTGATAGGAAAGCAATTTTATCTCCTTTGGAAACATTGATATTTAAATTACTAAACAAGACTTGTCCATCCACGGATTTTGACAAACCTTCTATGTGTAAAATTTGATCACCTGCTTCTCTTTCTTGCTCGAAAATGATTCCTGGATATTTTCTTGAAGAAGGACTAATGTCTTCTAATTTTAATTTATCTAACAATTTTCGTCTACTGGTCGCTTGTTTTGATTTAGATGCATTGGCAGAGAATCTAGAAATAAATTCTTGCAGCTCTTTTCGCTTGTCTTCCATTTTTTTGTTTTGGTCAGACATTTGACGGGAGGCCAATTGAGAAGAATGATACCAGAATGTGTAATTACCTGTGAAAAGATTAATCTTTCCATAATCGATATCACAAACATGAGTACAAACTGTATCTAAAAAGTGTCTATCGTGCGAAACCACAATAACCAAATTTTTAAAGTCTAGTAAAAAATCTTCTAACCAAGAAATGGTTTTGATATCCAAATCATTGGTAGGCTCATCTAATACTAAAATATCAGGATTTCCGAAAATCGCTTGTCCTAACAATACCCTTACTTTTAATTCACCGGGAATGTCTTTTAAAAGGGTATAATGCAAGTCTTCTGATATACCTAAATTACTTAAAATAGTTGCCGCATCAGTTTCAGCATTCCAACCATCCATTTCTGCGAATTCAGCTTCTAATTCAGAGGCTTTCATTCCATCAGCTTCACTAAAGTCAGGTTTTGCGTAAATCGCTTCTTTCTCTTGAATGATTCTCCATAATTCTTGGTGCCCTTTCATGACGGTATTCAAAACAGTAAACTCATCAAATTCGTGATGATTTTGGCTCAGTACCGCCATTCTTCTCCCTGCTTCAATTGCAATGTGTCCTGAATTTGGATCTTGTTCACCAGTCAACACCTTGAGAAAAGTTGATTTCCCTGCTCCATTAGCACCGATTACGCCATAGCAATTACCGGATACAAATTTTAAATTTACATCATCAAACAATACTTTTTTGCCAAATTGTAAAGAAAGGTTATTAACAGTTATCATGATTTTTCAACGTTTTTAAGGACGCAAAAATAGTCATTTTTTTTTGGCTGAAAAAATTAACAGTAGAATACTAATCCTTTTCTACGTAATCAGAATATGTATCTCCGTATCCATACCCATAATTATACCCGTAATTATAGTTGTATTTATAGGAGTATTTTGAATAGTAATACTGTAGTCTGGTACGTTTTATTCCATTTAATACTAATCCAACCTCAATGTTATCGTGTTTACTTAATAAGTTTTCAATGGTACGAATCCCTTTTTGTTTAATGTATTTGGTATTCAACACTACTAAAAACACATCCAAATATTTAATCAGCTCAATTCCATCATTCAATAAACCGAATGGGGGCGTATCCACTATTATATATTCGTATTTTTTTTCGAGCTCGGCAAACAATTCGTTCATTTTTGCCTTTAACACTATTTCAGATGGGTTTGGAGGAATTGGACCTGCAGTGATTACATCTAAGTTAGTCAACATATCTTTTCGAATCACATCATCTAATGAATCTTTACCAATCAAGTAGCTTGATACTCCTTTTGTATTTTCTATATCAAAAGTTTTATGCACTTTTGGTTTATGCAAATCAAAATCGACCAGCACCACTTTCTTATCACTCATAGCAATAATACTGGCCACATTGGTAGATGTAAAAGTTTTTCCTTCACCTGGAAAAAAGGAAGAAACTAAAATCTTTTTCGCACCCTTCTTATTATCCAAGTCTCCTAGATAATTTAAATTTGTTCGCAAAGTTCTGAAGCTTTCAGTAATTTGTTCTTTCGGTTTTTCAGTGACAATTAATTTTGAATCTTTTTGATTAACAAAAGGCAATCCTCCAACCACATTCAAATAACTGGCTTCACTCAATTCGTTGATATTTTGAATTTTTTCAAAAAATAATTTTCTAATCAATGCTATAAATATTCCAAATAATAAACCTCCCAAGACAAAAAGTCTCATAATCTTATCTTTATCAGGCTGTACAACACCCAATTGAGAAGCTGACTCAACCAATCGGACTTGAGGAATAATACCGGCTCTGGTAATTAAAGAATTTGTTTTCTTTTCCAATAAGAATAAGTACATCTTATTATTTACATCTAGCTCTCTTGTTATATTTTCCAATCCTTGTTCTGAAACCGGAATTTTTTTAATCTTATTTCTATTTGCACTTACATAAGCATCTAAAGCAGTTATTTCTTTTGAAACCACACCTTCTAGATTATTAATATAAATCAACACATCTTTTTTCAAGCTATTAATCTCAGCTTGATTTTTAATGATATTCGCATTACTTGTTAATTGAGAGGAACTCTTACTTTTTAAATCTAATTGTAAATCATAAACTTTTTTGATTGTCTGTGTGATATAGACATCATTTTTTAACACATCAAAACTTGGTGGTAAAAAGTTTTCCTCATTTAAATTAATAATATAAGCTTCCAGCGCCTTTAAGGCATTCTTTTTAATTTCTAGGTTTCTTTTTTGACTTAGGCTTTCCACATATCTTTGAAAGTAGTCCTCTTCTTCTTTAGGTAGATTTAGAATTGAATTCTTATTTTTATAGCGTAAAATTTCAGACTCTTTTGCATTTATAAATCTATTTATTGTATCCAATTGCTTTTCAATATTATCAATTGTGTTCTTATTTACTTCTAATTGGAGCCGCTTGGAATAATCAACATAAACTGATGTCAATGTATCTAAAAACAATTTACCTCTAATACCAATTTCATCCAAAACACCTATTTCCAAAATACTTGTATACTCTAGATTTTCAATGTTTATTTTACTTCTGTATTTATTAATCAAATGATTCCTTGAATGAAAAACCATTTCATATTCTGCATCAACAATTCTATCAATGGATTCTACCGAATAGGAATAACTTTTCTTTAATTGGATTTTAAAATCTTCATTAATAAACACTTTACCAAAATCATTTGTAAACGATTTTTCTTCATTATTGATATTATATTCTATTCTATATGAGTTTTCATCAAGGATAAATACATAAACAGGTTGTTCAAATAATGTACTATTTATCACTTCAACTTCAGAAACGAAAGGCAAGGTATTGAAAACCTCTTTTCTTCTAACCCTTCCTACCACATAATAAGAAGTGTTAATATTCATTTTATCAACAATTTCTCCGATTAAATCTCTAGATCGAATAATCCGCATTTGATTCTGCACGTCCATATAAGCGCCATAAGCCCCTAATCCTTGATAAATTTGATCTTGATAATCGTATGTATCATTTGATTTTAATAATAATTGAACTTTTGCACCGTATACATCAGACAAACGATAAGTATATACATAACCAATTAATAAAGCCAATAAAGGAGTAAAAATAATAATCCCAAGATTGTTCCGAATTAATCTCCAAACAAATACTAAATCTTTAGTCTGTATTAATTTTTGTTGATTTTGAATATTAGAAGGTGTACTCATTCAAGTTTATTTAAGCAAACAAAGATAGTTTTTTTATATAATTATAGAATAAGAAAATTAATTAAGAACAATAAGAATTTTTTCTACCCAAGAAATTACATTAAAAATCTAACATTTATTTCATTAATTGAATTGTATTAAATGTGATTATTTATCTTTGCTCTAAATTTTACACCATGAATGATCAAGCAATATTTAACTTAATTGATGCCGAGTATAAAAGACAAATAGAAGGGATTGAATTAATCGCGTCTGAAAATTTTACAAGTGAAACTGTAATGAAAGCCACTGGTTCAATATTGACAAATAAATATGCCGAAGGATTGCCTGGTAAAAGGTATTATGGTGGTTGTGAAATAGTTGACCAAGTTGAACAATTGGCAATTGACCGATTAAAAGCCTTATTCAAAATCACATGGGCCAATGTCCAGCCTCACTCTGGCTCACAAGCCAATGCGGCTGTTATGCTTGCCTGTTTGAAACCAGGTGATAAAATTATGGGATTTGATCTTTCGCATGGTGGACACTTAACACATGGTTCACCAGTTAATTTTTCGGGAAAACTCTACGAAAATGTTTTTTATGGTGTAGAAAAAGAAACAGGTAGAATTGATTATAAAAAATTAGCAGAAATAGCGAGAAAAGAAAAACCTAAAATGATTATTTTAGGGGCTTCTGCCTATTCAAGAGACTGGGATTATAAAGTAGTGAGAGCGGTAGCAGATGAAATTGGTGCTGTAATTTTAGCAGACATCTCTCATCCAGCAGGATTAATTGCAGCCAAATTACTCAATGATCCTTTTGATTATTGTCATATTGTCACTACCACAACTCACAAGACTTTAAGAGGTCCAAGAGGTGGAGTAATTATGATGAGAAATGATTTTGAAAATCCATGGGGTATCAAAACGCCGAAAGGAGAATTAAGAAAAATGAGCGCATTACTAGATAGTGGCGTTTTCCCTGGCTCTCAGGGTGGCCCATTGGAACATGCAATTGCAGGCAAAGCAGTTGCATTTGGTGAAGCCTTAAAACCAGAATTTAAAACATACCAAGAGCAGGTGATTAAAAATGCAAAAGTGATGGCTGAAGGATTAGTAAACCTAGGCTTTGACATCATTTCTGGGGGTACTGACAACCATTCAATGTTGATTGATTTACGTTCGAAAAATATTACTGGTAAAGCAGCTGAAATTGCCTTAGGAAAAGCAGATATTACAGTGAATAAAAACATGGTTCCATTTGATGACAAATCGCCATTTGTAACTTCTGGAATCAGAATTGGAACGCCTGCTGTAACTACAAGAGGATTAAAAGAAAATGATATTCATGAAATAGTGAAATTAATAGATCAAGTTATTAATCACCATGAAGATGACAATGAGTTAGCTAAAATAAAACACGCTGTTAAATCATTGATGACCCAATTTCCAATTTACGCTTGGTAAACAATTATACATTTACAACATGAATTACCGGCTGTTCTAACATTTGTTCGAATAAATGTTTTTGCAATTGCTGAATAATGGAATCGTTTTGAATGTACATGAAAATATTGTCATACCTTTCTTGAAACCCACCATTTGGATAAATACTTTCTTTTAATCTTGTCAGTTGTTTCAGTGACTTTTCATGGTGTTTTTTTTCAGCTTGCATGAATTTTTTCTCCATTTTATCAAGTTGATTTTCCATTCTTTGAAATTCTGCCTCAACAAACCGCTCTGCATTTGGATCAATTTTAATGGCTTTGCCTAATAATTGCTTTTTAATTTGAATCAAATCTTCTTTTTCGGTAGCTAAACTCAACACATCTCCATGATTTTTTTGCATGTAATCTTTCAAGAGGTCTTCAATTGGCATTTTCAATTCCATTAAGGAATAGCCAAATTCATTAATTGTCTCGTTTAACTTTTCACTGATTAGCAACACCGAATCCCTCACTTTTAACAAAGGAAAGTCAACTTCAAAACCTTCGAAACTCGACTTTAATTGTAACCAATACGCAATTTCACCTCCTCCTCCAACATAAACCAAATTAGGCAATATGGTCTCTTGATAAACGGGTCGAAATAATGCGTTGGGAGAAAATGAAGCAGGGGATTTTTTTATTTCATCAACTAATTCACTTTCTGTATATGTTTTGTCAGCAATAATGAAATCATCTCCCGATTTTTCTATGCGATCACGAACACCATTCGATTGAATATAAAACAAATTACAAGGGCGCACAAAAACTTGTTGATGGTAATCATTTTGGGCTAAATATTCATTCGTTTCATTCACCGAATTAAAAATAATACTCGATTCCACCTCCGTCGTAAAAATCGACGTGGCTTCTTTTTTTAATTCTGGATCATCTCCATCTATAATCACCAATCCATAAGCGCCAAAAAATTCATTTATCAACATTCGATTTGAAGTTGCTAGCGTACTGTTTTTTTGATAAGCAGATAAATATTGCTGTACTTTCCCCTTTAAAGTTTCATCTCCAAATTTCTCACATATAGCTTCGACAAAATCAGTCATTGAGTTTGTTTCAATCCTTCCAACAACACTTCCATTTTCATTATTGTGATTCCATTCTATTTTTTTACCAAACAAATTCAAATGATTTATTTCTTCAAAATCATGGTCTTCAGTTGCCATCCAAAAAATAGGGACCATGTATATATCACCTTGTTGCTCATTGATTTTTTTTGTCCAATTAATGACTTCAAGAATTTTGTAAATAGTATAAAGTGGCCCTGTTGCAAGGTTAAGTTGATGACCAGTAGTGATTGTAAAAGTATTTTCTTCTTTTAAGTAGTCCCACCTCCCGCTTCCATGCTAAATTTTAAAATCCTTAAAATCTATAGGGT
>CBDUKB010000010.1:0-28566 GCA_965367695.1 uncultured Putridiphycobacter sp. | reverse complement strand
GCAGTGAGGAAGGGATTCGAACCCCCGATACATTGCTGTATACACGCTTTCCAAGCGTGCGCCTTAAGCCACTCGGCCACCTCACTTTAATTGAAGGGGACAAAGATGCACATAAATTCATTTATTCAAATAAAAATTTAACATTTTATTAATGTGTGCATCCCTTTTTTTATATTTATATTTGCAAAAATTTTGTTTTGATATCCTATAGGAATGGCTTAAATCCATTTTCCAAAACCATTACAAAATAGCGGAGTGAAATTAAATGAGTGAAGCATTATTATTTTAGTTTTTTTAAAATTGTATTTTTTTTCTACCTGACTGTTTGTCAATTACAAGCTCATTCACAAATTGTAGTCAATGCCAATACTTGTGCTAATACTGAATTGTTCGACAATACAAATCCATGGACTTTTGGTGGGACGAATGCCTCTTGGAGTTGGGCAAATCCAAATAAATTACAAATTACTGATGACATTTCAATAGGAGGGAAGGCATTAATTTTAGGTGGAAACACCACAACATCAACTTACAATACGAACGAAAACTCTTGGGCCATGAGTCCAGAATACGACTTAAGTGCCGTTAATAATCCATTTTTGAGCTTTTATTTTTACTGGTCTAACGAAGGCAGTACAAGTTATGACGAAATTTGGATGGAATACAGTTTAAACAATGGCAATACTTGGACTGACTTAGCAACACCAATTGGAACTGGGTCTTGTTACGATCAAAATTGGTATAATTATCCTGACAATTGGGGAGGGAATGTTGGTGGTTGCTTTTCTGGATTAGGTGGTCCAACTGATTGGGTATTGGTAAGAAAATGTATTAATGGATTGGCAAATGAAGGGAGTGTACGTTTTCGTTTTAGAATATCAACTGGTTCAACTTGTCAAAATTACGGGGCTACAGTCGATAATTTTAAAGTTTGTGATGCGACAGTCACCGCAGCAGCTTCCTATCAATGTACCCCACAACCATTTGAAATAGAATTTATTGATGAGTCTTATGAATGTCCAACCGACTGGTTTTGGGATTTTGGTGACAATCAAACTTCAACAGCTCAAAATCCAATTCATACTTATACTCAAGCGGGTGTTTATGCAGTTACACTAATTGTTCAAACTTCAACTGCAGTAACCAGTGGTTGTGGTGGTCCATTTTTCGATACTTTACAATTTGATGTGTCCGTGTTTAATATCGCTGTAGATACAATTATTAATGTTTCATGTTTTGGAGCCAATGATGGTCAAGCTGTTTTGAGTAGCACTGGAATTAATACAGCACTTGATTATTCTTGGACGCCTGCACCAGGAGCGGGTCAAAATAGCAATGTAGGAACTGGATTAACACCTAACAATTATTCGGTTGTGGGAACCGATTTGAATCACCCAAGTTGTGTGGCCAATATCGCTTTTAATATTATTGAACCATCACAAATATCAGCAGTAATAAATAGTATAAATTCTTCATGTACTGGTATTTGTGATGGTTCAATTAATGCAAACATTAATGGTGGGGTTGCGCCTTATCAAGTGCTTTGGCAACCACAAAACTTACAAGGAAGTAGTATTCAAAATGTTTGCCCTGGTACTTATAATTTATCGATTACCGATACCAATGGTTGTGTTGAAAACATTCCCAATGCTGCAATTGTAAATGCAGGCCTCAGTCCAGCAATTGTAGAAACAGCTGATCAAAACTCTTGTCAATTAACACAGACATTTATTCCAGCTTTTAATTATAATGCGAGCAGTTCAGGTGTGACTTGGGAAGTGTTAGAAGGTTTTGATGTAGGATTTGGAATTACTGGTTCAGGCAATATCCCTACTTTTGTATCATTAGCAACCAACAGTATAATCACTGTAAATATTAAAGTTACACCTGTTGGTAATGGTGTTTGCCCCGGAATTTCAGATACTTTTAAACTAAATATTCATCCTTTGCCAATTGCTGAATTTGCTAGTGCAGATACCATGGGGTGTGAACCACATGATGCAAGTTTTAATTTACTTAATTATCAAACAAATAATAACTATTTCTGGAACTTTGGAAATGGACAAATTTCTAATAGTGCGAATGGGGGGATACAAACATTTAATCATGGGACTTTTAACGTCAGTTTAACTGTTACTTCCGAATATTGTGGGACTACGCTAAAGAAACATAATTATATAAAAGTCAACAAATCTCCAAAAGTAAACTTTGTTTTTTCACCTGATAAAATAGACCGGAATTCACCAATTGTCAATTTTAAAAATTTAACAGATGAGGCGAGCAATTACATATGGGACTTTGGTGATGGAATGGGCGCGAGTATCATTGAAAACCCTCAATACCTTTATGCTTATTCTGATGATGAATTTTATAAGGTAACATTAACTGCATCTAATGGTATCTGTGAAGCATTATTGAGTCAATATATTTTCTTTGATGAAGAATTATTGATGTATGTACCAAATGCTTTTTCTCCTAATTTAGGAAACAACAATACTTCCTTCAAACCAATTTTAGCAAGTGGTATTGATGTTTATGATTATGAATTCAGTGTTTTTAATCAGTGGGGAGAAATTGTATTTCAGTCATTTGATCCTAATTATGGTTGGAATGGTTGTTATGGGAACAATTGTGAAATTCCTTTTGGTATTTATACTTGGAAAATATTTTATCATTTAAAGAACAATGCACAAAAAAAGGAAATTTATGGTACAGTATTGTTGTTAAAATAATTAGCCAAATAAGCACCCATTGTAAAACATCCCTGCAATAAGTACCCCCCAGTTGGTGCATCCCAATCAAGCATTTCGCCAATTACATAATGATCTGGAAGTTTAAGCAGTTCAAAATTTTCGTCTATTTCACTTAAATCAACACCACCTACTGTTGATATTGCTGCATCTATTGGTCCTAAACCATGGATTTGAAGTGGAATATTTTTTATTAAAACAGCCAATTTTTCTGGATTGGTATAGGTGATTTTGTCGGAGTTTAATTGAATCAATACAAGTCCAACTTGAGTTAATTTAAGTGTTCGCTTGATAAATGTCGTCCAATTACCCTTTTTATAGGCTGCTAGTTTTTCAATAATTTTATCAGTAGATAAATTAGGTTTAAGGTCTAGAAGTACTGTTGTCGTCTTTTCTTTTTTAAGGGCTGACCTAATATCGTGACTTAAGGCATAAATTGCATTGCCTTCTATGCCATTTTTAGTGATCATCAATTCTCCCTTTATTGCTTGAAATTTTGATGTTACTTGAATATTCTTTAATGGTGTACCTGCAAGCGATTGAATGGATGCATCAGACCAAGCTATCAACATTTCACAATTGGAGGATTGAAATGGCTTGCAAAGCACATTTTTTTGACTAATGAGGTCCCACCATTTACCATCAGAACCTGTTTTTTTCCAACTTTTACCTCCCAAACAAAAAACAACCTTATCAAATTCCACTTCCAATAATCCTTTTTCATTCATCAATTGTAATTTGGATAGGTCATTATTCCAACCTATCCATTTATGTTGGGTGTTTACTTGAATTTTTTTATCTTGAATCACCTTTATAAGTTCATTTAAAACTTCAATTGGTTTGATTGGGGGTTCTGGAAAAACACGCTTGCTACTACCAATAAAAGTTGGAATATGCATTTGGTTCAAATAATTTCTAAAAAAAGTATTGTCAAATGCTTTCATTTTTTTTGATAGAAAGGAAGTGGGATAATACTTTTTTACGAGTTGATTTACAGGTGCTGAGTGGGTAAGATTAAAGCCTCCATTTCCCGCTACTAATAATTTTCTACCTAAAGTTTTTTTTTGTTCAAATAATTGAATATCATATAGCTGTGTATTGATTTGACTGGCGAAAAATAAAGCTGATGCACCCCCACCAATAATAGCAATTTTAGGTTTCATTATTCAAACTTAACTATTAGAAATAAGTTATGAAGGAACAATAGTCAATATTTTTTTTAAATACATTGAAACCATTTTAAAATTTATTACGTATGTTTGTTATGAGCGCAAGCTTTTTATTTAACTTATTAAAACCAAAATGATGAAAAAGAATCTTTTAAATTTAAGACAATTAGGATTAGTATTATTAGCAGCTGGAACAATGGCGTTTTATAGCTGTGAAGCTGCATCAGATGCTGCAAGTGAAGCAACAGATGCTGCAACTGAGCACGTAGAAGAAGCTGTTGAAGCTGTTGAAGAAGCTGGAGATAACGCAGTTGAGGCTGTTGAAAATGCTGCAGAAGAAGCAATGGATGAGCACAAATGTGAAGAAGGAAAATGTGAAGAAGGTAAATGTGACGGTGGACACTAATTCCAACAATTAAAAACTTATATAAAAGCCTCGACATTCTTGTCGGGGCTTTTTTATGCACCAAATACATCTTACAATAGAATTTGTAATATAATATCAATTATCTTTATCTTTTCACTTTGGTATGACTCAAAAAATTCATCAAATAAAACAGACAGATAGAAGAAAATTTATCAAACAATTAACGATAGGTGGATTGGTACTAAATTTTGGCTATTTAACTGCTTGTGAAGAAAAATTACATCAATTAAGTGTTGAAAATGATGTTTTTTCTACGCGTCAAAATAAATCACTACTTTCAGTTTTAAACATTCTGTTTCCAGATGATGGCAATGGGCCTTCCATTAAAGATTTAAATACATTTCACCATATTTTGTGGTCATTAAAAGATCCTCATTCAGATGGATACGCAAAAAAAATAATAATAGCAGGTTTACTTCAATTAGAGGAACTGGTATTGAACGATTTTAACAAACCTTTTTATCAATTGAATACAGAAAGCCAAGAAATTGTGATTGAAAAGATAACGAAAACAGATTGGGGTGAACGGACTTGCTCTATGTTGCTCTCTTTTATTTTTGAATCTATTGCAATTGATGAGGCTTATCAAGTAAATACAAATCAAGTGGGATGGAATTGGTTGAATCATCAAGCTGGTTTTCCTAAAGCCAACCCAAATGACTTATACCCTTCTTTTATCATTAATCACCAATTATGAATAAATTCGACATTTGTATTGTGGGGAGTGGAGCCGGCGCTGGTCCAATCATATACGAACTTTCAAAAGCAGGATTTAAAGTTTGCGTACTTGAGAAAGGTCCAGCCCTAGCAACTAAAGATTTTAATAAAGATGAATTTTTGGCTTGTAGAAAAGATGTTTATGCATCTGATTTACAAAAAGAATTTCACGAAATAGAAAGCTATCATTCTCAAAGTAAAAAGTGGAAATTAGCTACTACAAAAGCCACAGGAAGAACATATTGGAATGGAAATATGGTAGGTGGGTCTTCGAACTTAATGAGTGCATATTTTCACCGCTTGAAACCCAATGACTTTAAATTACTTTCAACTTATGGCGAAATTAAAGGAGCAAATGTGGTGGATTGGCCCATAAGTTATGATGACTTAGAACCTTATTATGCAAAAGTTGAAAAAGTTGTGGGTGTTTCAGGAGAAGTGAGAATGCACTCCACTCAAGAACCACGATCAACCAATGATTTTCCTTATCCTCCCTTAAAAACTAATTTAATAAGCGATTGGTTGGATAAAGCAGCAGAATCCGAAGGTTATTCATTGGTATCAGTTGCAAGAGGCATTATCTCTCGACCTACAGAAAATAGAAATGCTTGCTATTATTCCAATTTTTGTGGCAGCTATGGCTGTTCTTCAGATGCGAAAAGCAGCAGCAGGGTATCCCTAATTTATCCAGCTTTGGAAACTGGAAATTGTACCCTGATACCACATGCTAAAGTATATCATTTAGAAACAGATGAAAAAGGAAAAGTTGTAAAGGCTCATTATTATTTAAATAAAGAAAAAAAATCAATAAATGCATCCCTTTTTGTTGTTGCTGCACAAGCAATTGAAAGTAGTCGCTTATTATTAATGAGTAAAAATAAAGTACACCCTAATGGCATTGGGAATAAATATGGACAAGTAGGTAAAAACTTGATTTTTTCTGCGGGTGGAATAGGGGGAGGAAATTTATTCCATAAGGATTTTACTGAAGAAGAGATAAAAAAAATTAGTACTCCAGGTTTATGGGTCAATAGGGCAATTCAGCATTGGTATGAAATAGATGACCTTCAAATGAATGGAAAAGCTAAAGGTGGAACTGTAGATTTTGTATTTGAACATGCCAATCCAATGCCAAAGCTTATGCGACAAAAATGGGGTAAAAATGGATTGGTTTACGGCAAGGAATTAAAGGAAAATATCCATAATTATTTTCATAATCAAAAAAAGATAAAATTTGAAATATTTAATGATTGGTTGCCAACTGATGACTGTAATGTAACGCTATCGGAAACAGAAAAAGATCAATGGGGGGATCCTGTTGCAAAAGTTAAAATTGGATATCATCCTCATGATTTAGTGGTTGCAAAATTTTTAGCGCAAAAAGCCGAGAAAATCCTAGAAAAAATTGGTGCAAAAAACATTAGTACTGGAATTAGTTCAACCCCTTCACCAAATTTGGTAGCGGGTGGTTGTCGGTTTGGTGAAGACCCAACTATTTCTGTCTTGGATAAAGATTGTAAAGTACATGATTGTAAAAATTTATACATTGCAGATGCAAGTTTTATGCCTACAGGAGGTTCAGTGCCTTATACTTGGACTATTTATGCCAATTCATTTCGAATAGCAGATCTACTGAAAGTAGAACTATCCAAGTAAATGTAAAAAATCTAATGTCCTATTTAACATTCAAAATTATATCATATATATTTGCAACATTAACAAAATTAATACTATGAAAAAAAATATTTTAACCATTGCAATATGCTTTGTTTTCTTTTCGAGTTTTGGACAAGAAGAAAAAGAAGTTACAAATTGGAAATTTAAAGCTGTTGGTGGACTAAATGGCACACATGCCTCATTTAAAAACTGGAATGCAGGTGGGCAAAACACTATTTCTTGGATTGCCTTATTTGATGCTCAAGCAAATTGGAAAAAGGCTAAATATCGTTGGGAAAGCGGATTGAATTTAGCTTATGGGCAAAATAGAATATTAAGACAAGATTGGGCAAAGACAGATGATGTGATTGCCATGTTTTCAAAATTTGGATACAATATTTACAAACCCCTAGACCTTGCCTTATTAGTTGATTACAAATCACAATTTGACTTGTCAAAAAATGCTGATGGAGACTTAATTTCAAAATTCATGGCTCCAGGCTACTTAACTATTGCTTTAGGATTAGATTACCACCCCAATGATAAGTTTCAAATTTTAGTATCTCCATTGACAGCTAAAATGACTTTTGTAAATGATTTTACACTTTCTCAAGCAGGTGCTTTTGGTGTAGACCCAGGTGAAGTATTTAGAGCAGAATATGGTGCATTTGTAAAAATGTTATTCAGGGATGAAATCATGAAAAACGTTACTTTTAAAGGTAGACTTGAATTATTCTCAAATTATTTAAACAATCCACAAAATATTGACATTAACGCGGAAGCCTTATTTGATTTTAAAATTAATAAATGGTTATCGGCAAGCTGGAGTTCAACGGTGATTTATGATGATGATATAAAAATTCAACAAATTAATGACGACGGGACTAACCTAGGTGTACCAGTTGCATTGGCTCAAATAAAAAATATTTTGAGCTTGGGAATTAGATATACTTTCGTCGATAAGTAATTAACTCAATTAAATAAGATATTAAAACCTTGACAAATAATTGTCAAGGTTTTTTTATATCCCTTAATGAGGCCTGAAAGAAGATTCTGTATACAATGATTTTTGGTGCGCCATTTAACTTTTCACAATTAATTAACCTTTGTCAGTGTTACCTTAATTGTTAATCTTAGGTTATGGAATCTATACAAGAATAAAATAAGAGCAATATAGATACTGATTATTTAATGAGTAGTATCACAGTAAAAAGCCTTGGCTTTGTCTTTTTAATTGCTGATAAAGCAAAAAAAAAGCCCCAACCAATAAGGGTGGAGCTTTCTTCATTCAATATTGTTTGTTATTCTTTGATTACAGTAACACCAGGGTGTTTTGCCTTTACAAATTCAAATTTACTGTCTGGAATTTCTACATTCGTTTCAAAAGACCCTAAGTTATATTTTGTATGCGAACCATCTTTTCCTTTAATGTGGACACTTACAACTTGGTTTTTTGTACCATCAACTAATAAAACAATTGTATGGTATTTACTATTCTTTTTATCTTTTGGATACAAGTATATTTCGTGAACATTTTTTCCTTTGTAGGTCGTTTCTTTGCTATACTTAAAAGTAAATCCATCTTCCCAAATAGTGATTAATTTACTCGGTTGTAAAATCTCATCTTCATCATCACCTGCTACTCTTTCATAACATTCGTTATCTGCTTTCAAATAAGTCCAAACCTTAGTGCCATTCGATATAATTTCTTGGTCATTGGTGGTAACTAAGTATTTATCACCTTTCAAATACGCTTCCCCTTTTTGGGTAATGGGTGCACCTTCTGGTGAAACAATACTCAAACTATAAGATAGTTTAATTGTTTTATAAGTTTTTGTAACTGCACTTACTTTATCTAATATCGCTTTTGCTTTCGCATCTGTTTGACTGTGGCTGTTAAATCCGAATCCAACTAACGCAACCAATCCTATTAATAATGTTTTCATAATGTTTTCTATTTACAATCATAGCTATGCTATAACTGTGCCAAAATTATTAAATAATAAGTGAATATTAATTTTTAATCTAAATTATTTAAAAAATGCTCTAATGCAACCAAGTCACTTATGAGTACTTCTCTGGCTTTACTACCTTTAAATGGTCCAATAACGCCCAAAGCTTCCATCTGATCAATTATCCTACCTGCTCGGTTGTAACCTATTTTTAATTTTCGTTGAAGTAGGGAAGCAGAGCCCTGTTGATGGGTAACTAAAATTTCTGCAGCATCTCTAAATAAATCGTCTCTTTCATCCAAATCTATGTCTTTATTTCCACCTTCTTCACTTTCTCCTACATACTCTGGCAGCATCAATGCACTTGGATAGGCACGTTGGTCACCAATAAAATCACAAATCCTTTCTACCTCAGGTGTATCAACAAATGCACATTGTACCCTTGTTAAATCATTACCAAAAGAAATCAACATATCTCCTCTACCAATTAATTGGTCAGCACCTGTTGAATCGAGAATAGTTTTTGAATCAATACCCGAGGAAACTTTGAAGGCAATCCTCGCTGGGAAATTGGCTTTGATCATACCTGTAATCACATTTACAGAAGGACGCTGGGTTGCAACGATTAAATGTATACCAATTGCACGGGCTAGTTGGGCCAAACGTGCTATTGGGTGCTCTATTTCTTTACCCGCAGTCATAATTAAATCGGCAAACTCATCTATTACCACCACGATATAGGGTAAAAAACGGTGACCTTTTTCTGGATTTAATTTTCTTCTTATGAATTTTGTATTGTATTCTTTTAAGTTCCTTACTTGTGCTAATTTTAACAGCTCATACCGATCATCCATTTCAATACATAATGAATTCATTGTATTCACTACTTTTCCTGTATCTGTAATAATGGCTTCATCCGTATCGGGTAGTTTCGCTAAAAAGTGTCTTTCAATTTTATTGTATAATGTTAATTCAACTTTTTTAGGATCGACCATCACAAATTTTACTTGTGCGGGGTGTTTTTTGTAAAGAATGGAAACTAAAATTGCATTTAATCCAACCGACTTTCCTTGTCCAGTTGCACCTGCCACTAATAAGTGAGGGGCTTTTGCTAAATCAAAAATAAAGGTTTCATTCGAAATTGTTTTCCCTAATACAACAGGTAACTCCATATCCGAATTTTGAAATTTTTCTGAAGCAATCATGGTACGCATGGAAACAATATCAGGCTTAGAATTTGGCACTTCTATACCAATGGTTCCTTTTCCAGGAATAGGGGCGATAATTCTGATCCCCAAGGCGGCTAGACTCAATGCTATGTCATCTGATAAATTTTTAATTTTAGAAATTCGTATACCAGGAGCAGGTACTATTTCATATAAAGTTACTGTTGGGCCTACAGTTGCTTTTATTTTTGAAATTTCAATTTTATAATGCCCCAATACTTCAACAATTTTATTTTTATTGTCCTCCAACTCTTGCTTATCAATACTCAAGGCTTTGCCTCCATATGCTTCTAACAAGTCTACGCCTGGTAATTGATAGGCTGAAAGGTCTAGTTTTGGGTCATACTCACCAAATTCTTTTAATTTATCATCAAGTTCACTATCATCAAGTATTTCTTCTTCTTTTATCTCAATTTGAAAATCTTCCTTTCCTTCAGCTTCAACATTACTTTCAGTGCTTGCTACTTCGGTAATTGTTTCCTCTTGATTTAATTCAATTTCGAAATCGTCCGTTTCTTGAATGTCTTTTTCAACTTCCAAATTTGTATCATCATTTTCTTCATCAAAACTAACTGCTTGACTTACTTCATCTTTTTGAATTTCCTCCTCTTTAATTGAATTTACAGCAACAATATCATTAATAATCAAATTCGATTGGTCTGCTGTTTCCATTTCAGCTGTTGACTTTTCCTTTTTATGAAATAAATCGTCTAAATGGAAAAAAGCAATGAGTGCTTTAAAGTTTGGATTAAAAAGTATAACAACCGTGATGAAAATAATTAAGAGCAAGAAAAGTGCTGCGCCAATTACGCCTACAGTTGTTTTTAACCAAGTATTGAATTGAAAACCAAATGATCCACCATATGGAAAAGAGTCTGGGCTATTAAAAAAACCAAACACTAATGATAAAACAACAAGACTGACAATGGAAACGGCTAATGTTCTTCCCAAAGGTAAAATTGCATACTTGGAAAGGAGGTACAACCCAAAAATTAAAAATAAAAATGGAAATATAAAAGAAGGTATGCCAAACCAATCATAAAAAAATAAATGTGAAGTCCAGGCTCCTAATTTCCCTAAATGATTATCTATGTTGACATCTCCATTTACAAATATCAAATCCCAAAAAGAATTAGAAATTATTTTGTCTTGGTCTGTTTTCCAGGTGAATAAATATGACAAAAAAGCAAAGAGTTGGTAAATACCGACTAGTAAAAAAATACCTCCAACAGATAATCTAAGTTTTTTTCTTTCTCCTGTAAATAAATCCTTTATTGGTTTAAGTAAATTGAAAGACTTTTTTTTAGGCTGTTTACTTTTTTTGGTAGTTTTTGAACTTTCCTTCGAATTTGAATAAGAATTTGACTTTTTGGGCATTGTTTGTTTTGCAGTTTAAACAGCTAAATTATTGAATAAAGCTACCCGTTAGCATAATTGTTCAGAATTGTTTTAACAGACTGATGTTAGTTGAGAAGGGGTGTTTCTTCTTCATTGAAAATTATCCTACCTTCAATATTGATTTTAAAGTGCTTAAATTCTGCTAGCCAACGCAAGGTGTTTAGGATTACTTCCGAAGTTACCTCCTTGAAATTGTGAAGTATATCGTCAATTTTTAAACTGGATTTTACTTTCAAATTTTCTAAACAAAAACTTAATACTTCCTCCATGAGTGAGTTTGATACCACAAATGGGTTGTTGCAACAACTGTTACACTTGTTACATTTCTCAGTAGTAGTTTCTCCAAAATAAGCGAGCAAATATATTTGGGTACATGTTTTTGTTTCTAAAAATCCAAGCATGGCGTCTAGCTTATCTTTAGCTGCTTGCTTTTTTTGATTGTAGAATTTATTTGGGATGCTGAAATTTTGATCAGCCAACCTTTCTTTTATAAAATATACCTGCTGTCCCTTATAGCTTTTCACATAATCGATTACCTGTTGTTGCATTAAATAATCAAGTTTTTCGATCAAAGATTGTAGAGATATATTTATCTTTTTAGCAATTACTGCTTCATTTATTGTGAGGTAATTATCAAATAAGCCAATATGTGATCTTAATAAAAATTGAATGATTAAATTAAGCACTTTGTCTTTCACTTGATACTGATAAAGGTCTAATTGTTTAACAAGGATTTTTAATCTACTTGGTAAAAAACTAAATTCATTTAGCTGTATTAAATCTATTGACTCTAAGATGGTAAGAGCTGAATAGGTGCTGTAAAGATTTAAGTTGTATTTACTTGTAAATTCAGTTAAATTTAAGGGGTAAGTTTCTTTTTCACCTGCACCAACTGCTATTTGTAAATGATTGCCGAGTGAAAAATAAACTTGTCTGATAAAGCTAATCTCAGGGTATTTTAAATCTAAATTCGCCTTTAATTCTACAATGTCTTTTTTATTAAATAATAAAATCCCTTGTGCAGGACCGAGATCCCTTCCAGCTCGCCCAACTTCTTGAAAATAGCTTTCAATATTAAAAGGAACTCCGTAGTGAATGACAAAACGCACATCTGATTTATCAATACCCATCCCAAAGGCATTTGTTGAAATCATTATCTTCAATTTGCCACTCATCCACTCATTCTGTTTGCGCTCTCTTTCTTCTTTAGTCAATCCAGCATGGTAATAACCAGCCGAAATTCCCTTATTGAATAAGTGTTGGTACAATAGTTTGGTGTCTCTTCTTGTATTGCAATAAATAATACCTGTTGTATTGTTATGTTGACATAAACGAATAATAAAATCTAACTTATTTTCAGTTTGATACCTGATATAAGCTAGGTTAGCTCGTTTAAAAGAGTTTTGAATTAAATGATGTTTTTTAAATTGAAGCTGATTTTGAATGTCTTCAACTACGTTTGTGGTCGCTGTTGCAGTAAGCGCAAGAAATTTAATTGCTGGTTTCCATGTTATTAAATTAACAATCTCTAAGTATGCAGGTCTAAAATCATATCCCCATTGTGAAATACAGTGTGCTTCGTCAATCGCTACAAAGCTGACATTCATTTTCTTAAACCGCTCAATAAACATTGTGGTTTTTAACCTTTCTGGAGATACATATAAAAATTTAAAATCTCCATAAACGGCATTGTCTAATGTGATATCAATTTCTCTTGCCGACATGCCACTATGAATCATTAATGCTTTTATACCTTTGCTTTTAAGGTTTTTAACCTGGTCGTACATGAGTGCTATCAGCGGACTAATGACTATGCAAATACCTTCTTTTACCAAAGCTGGCACTTGAAAGCAAATCGATTTCCCCCCGCCTGTTGGCAGCAGTACCAAAGTGTCTTGATTATTCAAAACTGCCTGTATGATATCAAGCTGTTTCGGACGAAAAGCATCATGTCCCCAATATTGTTTTAATATTTTTAATAAGTTTTGATCCAAGTTGAAGTCGTGATTTAGAATATAATACGGTTAAATTTACTTAAAAAAAACCGTTCATGTATTATTAACAATATTTGACCATATTTGATTTGATAAAATGTGGTTAATTACTTACATTTGCAAAACTAAATAATCAAAATGATATCAACCTCAAATAACATAAAAATAACAGAAATTGAATCTTCTAGAATAGATGAAGTTAATTTTGATGACTTGCCATTTGGAAAACATTTTGCAGATTATATGTTTGAAATGGATTTTATAGACGGTGTTTGGCAACAACCTACCGTAGTCCCTTTTAAAAATCTTTCTATGCATCCTGCTACTTCCGCATTACATTATGGACAAGCAATTTTTGAAGGTTTGAAAGCAACCAAAAATAAAGCTGGTGAAATCTTGGTGTTTCGACCAGACATGAATGCAAAAAGATTCAATGAATCAGCTGTAAGAATGTGTATGCAACCAGTTCCTGAAGAATTATTTTTAGAAGGCATGAAGGTGGTATTGGATATGAATAGAGATTGGGTGCCGAGTGCAGAAGGTCAATCATTGTACATTCGACCGTTTATGATTGCAACTGATGAATATGTTGGTATAAAAGCTTCGGATAATTATAAATTTTTAATCATCTGCTCTCCAGTGGGAGCCTATTATTCTGAACCTGTAAAGGTGAAGATTGAAATGGAATATACCAGGGCTGCAGAAGGTGGTGTTGGTCGAGCTAAAGCCGCAGGTAACTATGCAGCTTCTTTATATCCAGCAAAAAAAGGTTTAGAACAAGGATATCGTCAATTAATATGGACGGATGCTAAAACTCATACTTTTATCGAAGAAGCAGGTACTATGAATGTAGTTTTTGTAATTGATGATGTGATTATTTCACCTACCGAAGAAAAGGATACCATTTTAAAAGGAATTACCAAGAGATCGGTACTAGAAATAGCAAAAGATTGGGGTTATAAAGTTGAGGAAAGGTTGATTAAGGTAGATGAAGTTATAGATGCTATCAAGTCAAATAAATTAACAGATGCCTTTGGGGCTGGAACTGCTGCAACCATTGCACCTATTTCTTCAATTGGCTATAAAGGTGTTGATTTTAAATTGCCTTCAATTGAATCAAGAACTTTTTCAAATAAACTGAAGAATTATATCAATGACTATAAGTTAGGATTGGTAGAAGACAAATACAACTGGATTTTTAAAATATGATCCAGCAATTTGGGTTGATTGGGAAACATTTGGGGCATTCTTTTTCAAAAACTTATTTTACAGATAAATTTAATCACTTAAATTTAAATGCATCTTATAATAATTTTGAATGTGTTTCTATAGATGCCGTAGCTGATTTATTAAAAAACACCCCTTTAACCGGATTTAATATCACTAATCCCTACAAGGAAGCCATTGTAGATTTACTTGATGAAGTAGATGATTTGGTTAAAGTAGTAGGCGCAGTGAATACTATTAAGAAAGTAGGCGATAAATGGGTGGGCTATAATACCGACGTATTCGGTTTCAAACAAATGATAAAACCTTTTTTTAAGAACAACCACGAAAGAGCGATCATTTTTGGTACTGGAGGTGCTTCTAAAGCTGTTCAATACGTATTAGAAGAATTGGGTTCAAATGTTATTTTTATTTCAAGAAATCCGAAAAAAGCAAACGAATATGCTTATTCAGAAGTAAATGACTTAATGCTTAACGCTTGTCACATTTTGGTGAACACAACTCCGCTTGGTACTTTTCCTAATATTACTGATTATCATGATATTCCATTTGAAAATTTAAGTAAAAATCACTTGGTAATCGACTTGGTTTATAATCCGGTTGAAACTTTATTCTTAAAGAAATCAAAAAAGGAAGGTGCAAATACCATCAATGGTTTAACAATGCTACACCAACAAGCCGAAAAAGCTTGGGAAATTTGGAATAAAAATTAATTTTCGAAGAAATTTTATCAAATTTACCTGAATCAGTAGCATGTCTTTGCTATAACTTCAATTTTAAGCTTATTAATATTGCCAATGTAGGCGGATTTACTATTTTTATGAAAATTTTGCCAAACAAGTCAATGAGTTTAGAAAACATATTATTAACTTCCGTAAAAACTGGAATTCAAACATTATATAACCAGTCATTTAATGATGATTTAATTCAATTTCAAAAAACGAAAAAAGAATTTGAGGGTGATATCACATTGGTTACTTTTCCGATTGTAAAATTTTCTAAAGAGGCACCTCATATTACTGGAGAAAAATTAGGGGAATACTTATTGAATCACTCGAATTTAGTAGCAGCATATAATGTGGTGAAAGGTTTTTTGAATCTAAAAATTGTAGACACCTTCTGGGTAGCGCAGTTAAATACCATTTCAAATACTGAAAACTACGGATTTCTACCTAGCAATGGTAAATTGTATATGGTTGAATATTCATCACCAAATACCAATAAACCACTTCATTTAGGTCATTTAAGAAATAATTTTCTTGGTTATTCTGTGGCTGAAATATTAAAAGCAAACGGTTTTGATGTGGTGAAAACACAAATTATCAACGACCGTGGGATCCATATTTGTAAGAGTATGTTGGCTTGGGAAAGATTCGGTAAGGGTGAAACACCATCAAGCACAGGTTTAAAAGGTGATAAGTTGGTGGGTAAATATTATGTTCGTTTTGATCAAGAATTAAAAAAAGAAACCAAAGAATTGGTAAGTGAATGGGTGAGTGAATCAGCTGATAATCACGGACTAGATGAAGCAGTTTTGAAGTTAATTTCAGCCTATCATGCCAATGAAGAAACAGCACAAAAAGGCATTTTTGATAAATTGAGTGAGCTTGCAAAGAACCAAACACCTATTATGAAATCGGCGCAAGAAATGCTGTTAAAATGGGAGCAAAAAGATCCTGCAGTATACAAATTATGGGCAACTTTGAATTCATGGGTTTATGATGGTTTCGATAGTACTTACCAAGCAATGGGGGTTGATTTTGATAAATTATACTATGAGTCTGAAACTTATTTGTCGGGTAAAGACCTGGTAGAAAACGGACTGAAAGAAGGAGTGTTTTTTCAAAAAGAAGATGGTTCCATTTGGATAGATTTAACAGAGGATGGATTGGACGAGAAATTGGTATTAAGAGGAGATGGTACAGCCGTTTATATGACTCAAGATATGGGTACGGCGAGTCAACGCTTTATCGATTTTCCACAGTTAAATGGCATTACTTATACAGTTGGTAATGAACAAGATTATCATTTTAAGGTATTGTTTTTAATTTTAAAAAAATTGGGTTATAAATGGGCTGAAAACTGTTTTCACTTATCATATGGCATGGTTGACTTGCCTACAGGAAAAATGAAATCAAGAGAAGGAACAGTTGTGGATGCTGATGATTTGATGTCTGAGGTAATTGAAAAGGCGAGGGCTGGATCTCAAGAGCGAGGACATCTAGAAGGCATGTCAGCAATTGAAAAAAATAATTTATTCCGAATGATTGGAATGGGAGGCTTAAAGTATTACTTATTGAAAGTAGACCCTAAAAAAAGAATGTTGTTCAACCCAGAAGAATCAGTTGATTTAAATGGGAATACGGGTCCGTTTATCCAATATACTTACGCCAGAATTAATTCTTTACTTCAAGCAGACTTTAAAGTTAAAAAGGTATTGGACCAAGTGGAATTACATAATTCTGAAAGAGAAATAATTAAATTATTAATTGATTTCCCTCAAGTAATCAAAGAAGCTGGAACGGAATTGAGTCCTGCGCTAATTGCAAATTACACTTATGAATTAGTGAAGTTGTATAACTCTTTTTACCAAAGTGTCAGCATTTTCAAAGAGACGGATAATGAAAAAATAAATTTAAGATTGAATTTAAGTAAAAACGTAGGTGAAACTATTAAAAAAAGTATGCGTTTATTAGGGATTGAAGTTCCTAATCAAATGTAAGATGATGAGATTATTACTTTACATAGCAATACTTACCTTGTCCTTTTCTGCTTGTAAGAAAAAAGGGTGCATGACTATGTATGCAAAGAATTATAGTCCGAGTGCGGAAAAAGAAGACGGAACTTGCGAATATTACACAAAAGGAAATGTGGTAAAAATTGAATTAGCATCCTATCCTGAAGTTGATTTAAATGGGGCTAGTTGGGATGCAAATAGTTATCCAGATATATTCCTCAGGTGTACAGATTCTGCTGATGTAGTAAAATACCAAACTCCTGAAATTACAAATGTTAATTCAAGTATATCTTGGAAATTTCCATCAAATATTGGATTTAGCAAACAGGAAGGTGCAGTTTTCTTTAAAATATATGAAGCAGATGATTTTACAGTTGAATCCATGGGGATTATTTCTGTTAATTTTGATGCTTATATGCATGAAGCGAATAATGAATTAGAAAAGTATCCCGATTCTATCGTGGTATTAAAAGATGAAATTGATTTGAGAATATTTGTCGATTGGACAGAATAAAACTATTAAAATAAAAAAATGACTAAAATTAAATTTGGAACAGATGGTTGGCGTGCTATTATTGCACAAGAATATACCGTGGATAATGTAGCGAGAGTATCATTAGGCGTATCAGCTTGGTTAAAAAGTAATTTTGATAAACCGAGTATTGTAATTGGACATGATTGTCGTTTTGGCGGTGCATTATTTGTTGAAACTGCATTGAAGATTTTTATTAGTCAAAACATCAAGGTGATTACAACCAAAAAAGGATTTGTGTCCACCCCAATGGTTTCATTATCAACATTAAATCATCATGCCTCTTTAGGGGTAGTCATTACTGCTAGCCACAATCCGCCTTCATACAATGGTTATAAGTTAAAAGGGAATTTTGGTGGTCCATTATTACCTGACGAAGTAGCAGAAATTGAAGCATTGATTCCTGATGTAAATTCAGTGGATTTAGCAGCTGTCAAAATTACTGACCGTAAATTTGAAGACTTGTTGAAATATATTGATATGGAGCAAGAGTATTTGGATGCAGTGGAGAAAGAGTTTGATTTAAAAGCCATTAAAGAGTCGGGGTTAAAGCTAGCTTACGACGCTATGTATGGGGCTGGTCAAAGTGTGATGAAAAGAATTTTACCAAATCTCGATTTTTTACATTGTGATTACAATCCTTCTTTCATGGGGCAAGCACCTGAGCCCATTGCAAAAAATTTGACAGAACTGTCAAGCTTTATTAAGTCAAAAGGAAACATTCATTGTGCATTAGCCACAGATGGAGATGCTGATAGAATTGGTTTGTATGATTCAAAAGGAGAATTTGTTGATTCACACCATATTATTTTATTATTAATTCATTACTTGGTAAAATACAAAGGTTTATCAGGGAAAGTGGTAACAGGCTTTAGTAGTACCCCTAGAATTAAAAAAATGTGTGCTCACTATGGTATCGAACACGTAGAAGTACCTATTGGTTTTAAATACATTGCTGGAATTATGGCTGATGAAAATGAAGACGTTTTATTAGGTGGAGAAGAGAGCGGAGGAATCGCTATCAAAACTCACATTCCTGAAAGAGATGGGATATGGATTGGATTAACCATTTGGGAATTCATGGCAAAATCGGGTAAAAGCTTAGATACATTAATTAAAGAAGTGTATGAAATAGTTGGCGAATTTGCGTTTGAAAGAGCTGATCTACACATTGACAATGATTTAAAAGATATTATTGTTGAAAAATGTAAAACGGGAAAATTCAACTTTTTCGGAAAATATAAAGTTGAGAAAGTGGAGAATATGGATGGCTTTAAATATTATTTTGATGAAAACCGTTGGTTGATGATTCGACCTTCAGGTACAGAACCAGTGCTAAGAACCTATGCAGAAGCTCCAAATTTAAAAGAAGTTCGACATATTCTTGAAAATTGTAAATTAACAATTGGGGCTTAAATCATGAGTAATACACATGGCAACATATTAAAATTTACTTCTTTTGGCGAGTCGCATGGGGTCGCAATAGGAGGTGTTTTAGATGGTTGTCCAGCTGGTATGCACATTGATTTGGCACAAATACAAAATGAATTAGATAGAAGAAAACCAGGGCAATCTAACATTGTTTCCCAAAGAAAAGAACCTGATACAGTTGAGATTCTTTCTGGTGTTTTCGAGGGAATGACAACAGGAACACCTATTGGTTTTCTCATAAAAAATAAAGATCAAAAATCGAAGGATTACAGTCATTTAAAAGACCAATTTCGGCCCTCTCATGCCGATTTTGTTTATGAGCAAAAATATGGTCACCGTGACCATAGAGGAGGAGGTAGAAGTAGTGCAAGGGAAACAGCCTGTAGGGTAGTGGCTGGTGCTATTGCAAAACAAATACTGGCTAAATACAATATAAAAATTACTGCATTCGTAAGTGCTGTTGGTGATTTAAATACACAAGCTGATTATGCAATTTACAATCTTGCCAATGCAGAAAATAATTTGGTGCGTTGTCCTGACAATGAAATAGCAGCTAAAATGGTCACTTTAATTGAAGCAACTAAGAAAAAGGGGGACAGTATTGGCGGTGTAGTAACCTGTGTAGTAAAAGGAACACCCATTGGACTTGGTGAACCAATTTATAATAAGTTAAGTGCAAGTATGGCAGCTGCCATGTTCGGCATTAATGCTGTGAAAGGTTTTGAGTTGGGGACTGGATTTGAAGGTTGTAAAAGAAATGGAAGCGTTGAAAATGATGTCTTTGATATTGAAGATGAAGAAATTTATACAACAACTAATCATTCTGGTGGCATTCAAGGTGGGATTTCTAATGGACAAGACATTTATTTTAATGTAGGTTTTAAACCTGTAGCAACCATTCTGCAAAAGCAAAATTCCGTGAATAAAAATGGAGAAAAAGTTGTTTTAGAAGGTAAAGGAAGACATGACCCTTGTGTGGTTCCACGAGCGGTCCCAATTGTTGAAGCCATGGCCGCTTTGGTATTACTCGACCATTTATTACTGGCTAAAACTAATAAAATCCGCTAATTACTCCTCTGAATATGGGAATTTCAAGTGCTTGACTGAAGTCCCATTCGTTTTAATTTCTAATAAGGCATCTACACCAATTGAAATGTGCATTTTCATAAAGTCAGAACTCACTTTTTTATCACTTTCTTCAGTTTTAACACCTTCTGCAATCATTGGTTGATCAGATACTAATAACAAAGCCCCCGTTGGTATATTATTTGCAAAACCAGTTATAAAGAGGGTAGCAGTTTCCATATCTATGGCCATTGCACGCGTCTTTCTTAAATAATTTTTAAAGTTTTCATCATGTTCCCAAACCCTTCTATTTGAAGTGTAGACTGTTCCGGTCCAATAGTCTTTTTTATGCTCCCGAATAGCTGTTGATACCGCTCTTTGTAATGTAAATGCAGGTAAAGCTGGAATTTCTGGTGGAAAATAATCATTTGATGTTCCTTCTCCTCTGATGGCTGCAATGGGTAAAATTAAATCACCCAAGGATGTTTTTCTTTTTAATCCACCACATTTTCCTAAAAACAGACATGCTTTCGGTGCTACTGCACTCAATAAATCCATAATGGTTGCCGCATTGGCGCTACCCATGGTAAAGTTAATTAAGGTAATTCCATTGGCGGAAACGCTGGGCATAGCTTTGTCTTGACCAATTATTTCAGTATCGTACAATTCTGAGAATTCTATTAAATAACCCTTAAAATTAGTAAGTAAAATATAGGGCTCAAAATCAGCCAATGCTCTACCTGTGTATCTTGGGAGCCAATTATTTACAATTTCTTCTTTCGTAGTCATAGAATTATTAATTTGTAGTGCACTAATTTAAAGGATGTTTTGATGAAAAAGTAAATAAAAGTAAAAAACTACACAGACTTTTATTGTCTGTGTAGTGCATGCTTATTTCTTAAAGTTGTCGGATACAATAAGCTCCTTTGTGCCATGACCCCAACTATAAAATCCTTCTCCAGATTTAACTCCTTTTTTACCTGCTGTCACCATATTTACCAATAAAGGACAAGGGGCATATTTTGGATTTCCTAGGCCCTCATATAGTACTTCCATAATGGCCAAACAAACGTCTAATCCAATAAAATCAGCTAATTGCAAAGGTCCCATTGGATGAGCCATACCCAATTTCATCACGGTATCTATTTCTTCAACGCCAGCAACTCCTTCGTTTAAGGTAATGATAGCTTCATTAATCATTGGCATTAAAATTCTATTCGCTACAAAGCCGGGATAGTCATTAACTTCTACTGGTACTTTTTTTAATGAACGAGAAACTTCCATTATCTCATCAGTAACCGTATTTGAAGTAGAATATCCACGGATAATTTCTACCAGTTTCATAATTGGAACTGGGTTCATGAAATGCATTCCAATTACTTTTTCAGGTCGATTGGTAACCGCAGCAATTTTAGTAATTGAAATAGATGAAGTGTTTGTAGCTAAAATAGCATTTGCGGGTGCATTTGCATCCATGTCTTTGAAAATACGCAATTTTAAATCAACATTTTCAGTTGCAGCCTCTACCACTAAATCCGCATTTTTCACCCCTTCTTTCAAATCGGTGAAGGTTGTGATATTGCTTAAAGTTTTAATTTTATCTGCTTCTGAAATTCTTTCTTTTTGCACCAAACGGTCTAAATTCTTTGCGATTGTTTTTATCGCTTTTTCCAAAGACTCCGCAGAAATGTCTATTAAGTTAACTTGATAATTTTCTTGTGCAAAAGTGTGCGCAATTCCATTGCCCATTGTCCCTGCTCCAATAACTGATATGTTTTTCATTGAATATTATTTTTTGAAGGCTAAAGATAGTAATTATTCAAAAAATAAATGAGTTACATTTTTCAAGACTTTCTCAAATCTAATTCGGTTTAATATTTTAAATTTGAGCAATGACAACCCTGAAAGAAGAAAACACCCAATCAAACAGTGCGTACACCATTATTATACTAGGCTTGATTGCTGGTATACTGACGATTCCAATTTTTATTTTTCTCTATAAATATTTTCCTTCAATAGCCATAAATCTCAGTGAAAACCCCATCCGTTTAGATCATATCATTCTTTTCTTAGTCTTATTTTTTGTTATTTTCTATCTCTTAAAAAAACTAAGAGTCTTAATCCTTATTATTGTTTTTACTGGCGCCATAGTATTAACGGCAACCAATTTTATGAATATATACACTTTGGGGAATTTATACCATGACTATAAAACGCTATTGTATGACATTTCAAATAATACAATTGAACAAAAGTTTTTTACAAATGAAGTAAAATTCCTAAAAGAAGAAAAATTACGGGAAGCGATTGATTATTCAAATCCCAATGTTAGAAATTATGCAGTGAACATTGCGAATAAACATTTTGAATCAAATAGAAATTTATCACCCAGTTTAAAGTGGGTTCACTTTTTTAGTGTTTTTAAAGATGTCCACGAAAAGTGGAATTATGTCTATGACCCTCAAAATGAAGATTATTATGCAAAAGCAAGTGAAACTATTGAACAATTAAACTTCGATAATAAATTTAAAGGTGATTGTGACGATCATTCAATTTTAATGGCGGCTATAATTAAGGCTGTTGGAGGAGAAGTTAGATTGGTAAAGACCAAAGTTAAACTAAAGGATGGGAGTACAGTAGGGCATATGTATCCAGAAGTAAAGTTTGGAGATGTAAAAGAATTAGAGGCGGTGGTATATTTAATTAAGAATATCTATTTTCCGGAAGAAACAAAAGGTAAGAATATTAATTATTACCAAGATAATAAAGGTTTTATTTGGTTAAATTTTGATTATAACGACAGTTATCCTGGTGGGTCATATCAAAGTAACCTGCGTGAATCGGAAGTGTTAATTTAAAGCAGGCCTCATTTTTTCTTTGTCAATCTCGATTTAAATTCATATATTCACCTAATAAGATTGATCCCCATGAATTTAGAAAAATACAATTTTTATTGTCCAAAATGCAGCGAAGCACTTGATGCTTCAGGACAAATTCATTTAAAAACTGAAAGAGAAAACGGAGACAAAGGAGATATGTATTTATCCACTTCTTTCGGGTCTTATGATTATAAACATGTACCTAAAGTTGTTTTTCTAAAAAATGAATTGGTCAATTTTTCTTGTCCGAAATGCAATGAAACCATACATTCAAAAGAGCATCCAAACTATGCATTGATGATTATGAGGGTGGAGAATAAGTTTGATTTTGAAATTTTATTCTCTCGTCAAGCCGGGATTCACAAAACTTATATAGTTACTGAAGATGGTATTGAATCATACGGTGAGCATGCCTCAGCCGACATTTAAGCTATTTAATAGTGCTTTAGCTCAACGATTTCATCTCCTTTTAAAATTGGTATTACAGGAGCTGAATTTGGATTCAAGCAATATTTAATATCTTTATTTAAGTTTAGCTTTTTTAATCTTCTTCGGTGAGAAGATGATTTCAAATAACCAAAAATATTGTCTTTTGCACTTAAAAATAAATACTTAGCCGCAACTGATGAATCTTCATCAGAATAAAATTTACCAGTTTTTAATAATTGAGTTGTAATTGCGCCAGCGCAAATAGTATCTTCTAAATTAAATTTGTCTTTCCAACCGGAACACAAACACAGAATGTCTTTTTCTTGTTTACCTAACCAATTACTTAAGTGATCTAAATTTAAAAAAGAACCAATCACTACAGTTGCGTTTTCGCTTTCTTTAGCAATATTGATTGACCTTGTTCCATTAGTGGTACTTAAGACCACAGTTTCACCTTTTAATTTAGGATTCAAATATGAATAGGGAGAATTGCCAAAATCAAACCCTTCAACAATCTGCCCATTTCTTTCTGCACCTACTAAATATCCTTTATTTTTATATTCCTGTGCTTCTTCGATAGTAGAAACTGGAATCAGGGATTTAATCCCATTTTGAAAAGCAGCACAAATTGCTGATGTTGCTCTTAAGGCGTCAATTACGACTATTAATTCAAATTCAGTTTTAAACAAATCAAAATCGTGAGGGCTGAAACAAACCTCAATTTTGTTTTTAGATTTTTGCGGCATTTATAGGGCTAATTAGGGTTAATGTAGATTATAAATGTAAGAAATCTTTCTTAGCTAGCAACGCTTCATCACTTTCTCTTACATCTTCGTCATCAACACAACAATCAACAGGACAAACAGCAGCACATTGTGGTTCGTCGTGAAACCCTTTACACTCAGTACATTTGTCTGGAACAATAAAATAAACATCCATATCCACTGGTTCGTGGTCTTCATCTGCATCAAATGCATTTCCATTTGGTGCTTTCACTTTACCTTTTAATGAAGTTCCATCAGACATTCTCCATTCAGCCCCGCCTTCATAAATGGCATTATTAGGACATTCTGGTTCACATGCGCCACAATTGATACATTCGTCTGTTATTATGATAGCCATTCTATGTTATTTTAATTATTTTTGCAAAGTTAAAATATCTTTGAATGAAAACCAATGAAAGAATAGAATTAATGTCAAGTTTCGGACATGTATTAGATGATATCGTCAAATTAAAGCCTTTCGAAGCAAGTCAACAGTTAATACCAAGGGAATTATATGAGCAATTTCAACTTGCCATAAAAAAAGCGCAAATTCATAACGGATGGTATACAGAATCAAATATTCTTGATGCCTTGAGTGGAATTAGACTTTGGTTAAACCATGATGATCTCTCAAATTGGGCAGCAAAATATCCCATTCAAAATGGTCCATCAAAAAACATTGGAATCATCATGGCAGGAAACATACCATTGGTCGGGTTTCATGACTTCTTATCTGTTTTTATGGCCAATCATTCAGCTTTAATTAAATTGTCCTCCGACGACCTTCAATTGTGGCCAATTTTACAAGCGATATTTAACACTTTGGATGCCAATTTTAAACCCTACTTAACCATTGTAGAAAAGTTGGTTGATTTTGACGCGGTGATTGCTACGGGGTCCAATAATTCTGCTACCTATTTCCATACTTATTTTGATAAATACCCGAATATAATCCGTAAAAACAGGACTTCAGTAGCAGTTTTAAAAGGAGATGAATCTGATGAAGAAATTCAAGCTTTGGGGAAAGATATATTTGCTTATTTTGGACTTGGTTGCCGGAACGTAACTCAAATGCTTTTACCAGAAGGGTTTGAGATGAAACGGTTTTTTGAAAATATTTTTGATTACAAAGAAATTATCAATCACCATAAATATGCAAACAACTACGATTACAATAAGGCCATTTATTTATTGAATACAGAGGACTTGCTAGATAATGAGTTTTTGCTCTTGCGAAAAACAAAGGACTTAAAATCGCCGATTGGGGTGTTGTTTTACCATACATATACTGCTGAAAATGAAATTAAAGATTATTTAAATCAGCATGAAGCAAGTATTCAAGTAGTAATTGGTAAAGATTATTTACCTTTTGGTTATAGTCAACAACCAACTTTAAACGATTATGCTGATGGTGTTGATACCATGCAATTTCTAACTTCACTTTAATATGCTAACTCTTAAAGATATAAGCTTTAATTTAGGTGATAAAAAAAAGGTGGTCTCATCTGAATCACTCTTGCTTAATCAGGGGTTATGGGCTTTGGTTGGAAGAAATGGCGCAGGAAAGTCAACTTTAATAAGGGCAATAATTGGAACGCATCCTATAGAAAAAGGGAGTATGTTATGGAAGCAGAGCGCCTTAAATTCAATGAATGCAAAAGAAAAAGCAAGTATATTTAGTGTGGTTTTTACCAAGCCTGAATTATTTGGTAATTACACGGTAGAAGAGGTGGTAGCTTTAGGGAGGTTGCCTTTTCAAAATGTGTTTGGACAATCGAGTGAAACAGATAAAATATTGATTAAAGCAGCCATTAATACAATGGAAATTGTGCATTTACAAAATCAAAAATTCCAAACTTTAAGTGATGGCGAAAAGCAATTAGTAATGATTGCGAGAGCAATTGCGCAAGATACTCCGGTAATAATACTGGATGAACCCACCGCTTTTTTAGATGTTTTGAACAGGAGAAAAATTGTGACTACCTTAAAAAAAATATCAGTCGAGAAAAATAAGGTGATTTTATATTCAACACACGATATTGATATGATTCCAAGCACCTGTGATGGTCTACTTTGGATTGATGAAGGAACATTATTTAGCACCCATAATGCAAATGATTTGAGTGAAACCCTAAAAAGCGTCTTTAATTGAAATTTAGAACCGAAATAAAACCAATTGAAAGTGATTTTAAAATAAATCATCAGAGTAAGGTACTAGCAATCGGCTCTTGTTTTGTTGAAAATATTGGTGGCATGCTAGCAGAACAAGGATTTAATATAAAAATTAATCCATTTGGAATATTATTTAATCCAGTTTCAATATTAAAGGTATTGAAACATGAGGATTTGGAAGTGCAGCATTTAATTCAAAAAAGGGAACATGTACTGTCTTTGGATTTTCATTCAAAATATTATCAAGCCAATAAAAATCAATTTGAAAAACAATTTAAAAAAGATAAGCTGAACTTAAAAAATGTATTAAATGATGCCAACTGTTTAATTTTAACTTTTGGAACAGCTTGGGTGTATGAATTTATCGAAACGAAAAAAATAGTTGCGAATTGCCAGAAATTGCCTGGTAAATTATTCCAAAAAAAACTGCTATCGTTTCAAGAAATAACAAAATCTTATGAAATAGTATTCACTGAATTACTAAAAGTGAATCCAAATCTAAAAATAATGCTCACGGTAAGTCCAGTTCGACATATTAAAGATGGAATAATCGAAAATAACACCAGTAAGTCTTTATTACTGATGCTTTGTCATGCGCTAAAAACTAGCTTTAGTAAAGAGGTGATTTATTACCCAAGCTATGAACTACAAGTTGATGATTTAAGGGATTATCGATTTTACGAAGCTGATTTAATCCATCCAAATCCTCAAGCTATTCAATATATTTATACTCATTTTTCAAATTCATTTTTTTCAAATCAAACCAAACAACTACTTGTATTAATAAAGAAATTAAACGCTTTGAAAGGGCATTTGTTTTTAAATGCGACTGACGAAGAAAAAAAAATGCATCAAGCTAAAATATTGGAATTAGAAACACAAATAAAAAACGCCACTTAAGCTTTCTTAAATGGCGTTTTTTTAGTTTAAATTAAGTAGGCTTATCGCAATACAGTTACATGTCCTTCGTAAGTATGTTTTTTATCCGACATGGTTTCTTTAAATTCAATTTTCCAAATGTAAGCACCTTGTTTAACAACCTCATTTAGGTATTTACCGTTCCATCCAGTTCGATAGTCTTCTGTTTGAAACATTATTTCTCCCCAACGGTTAAAGATTAACATTTTGTATTGATATGGATCAACTCCTGAAGTCATCTCCGCATTAAAAGTAGTATTTACACCAGTGTTATCGTTAGGGGTAAAAGCATTCGGTATATAAAAAGTAATCACATCTTGTACTTCAATATACTTTACAATTACATCTGTACATCCATCATCATTAGTTACTGTCAGTTTTACAGCATAGCTTTTACCACCTTCTGCTTGATAGACATAAACGGGATTGGTTAAATTAGATGCTCCAGAATTATTTCCAAAATTCCAAATGGTGGAAGTAACATCCGAAGAGGAGGTATTAATAAATTGAGCTGTTGTATTTTCAATGGTTAAAAAATCAGGTGAAAAACTAAAATTCGCAGTTGGCTTTCCATGTACAATTATTGTATCTACTTTGGTCACTGAAGAAGTACATCCATTCAAACTAACTGTTAAAGTTACTGTCATTGTATCAACTATGGTGTAAGCGTGGCTAGGAACAGCATTATTGGCTGTTTGTCCATCCCCAAACTTCCACTCGTAATTAGTTGCTGACGGCAAGTTGTCAATGGTTGAAAAAGTGATGGCTTGACCATTTTTACATACTTCATTTTTGTCAATTGTAAAGTCTGCATTTAAATTTAATGCAGTAACCACAATCGTATCTCTAATCGTATCACAGTGGTTGAACACTTCAACAAAATAGGTCCCTGCATTAGAAATTGTAATGGTAGGTGTGGTTTCATTAGTCGACCATAAATATTCCACATTTTGATTACCAGCAGAAGCGGCACTCAATAGAAAAGGAAAGTTACAAGCTGAAGTATCGTCTGATAATACATCATTGTCAGTTAATGGGAGACTAAATTCAAAATCGAAAATAAAACTCGCGGCATCATTAGAAGCACCGTTTTGGGTAGTTGTCCCATTGGTTGTTGGATAAT
>CBDUKB010000009.1:0-29230 GCA_965367695.1 uncultured Putridiphycobacter sp. | reverse complement strand
AAAGTATTAGAAGATAAATATCAGAAATTTCAAATCATTGTTGATAGTTATTCCGTGAGGGTAAAGTTTTTTGAAATTATTTTTTGGTCAAATATCAAAACAAAACACGGTTACAACGTGTATTACAGCCACAAGTTTAAATTGAGTAACGACTTTGTTGTCATGTCTGCGGTAATAAAAAGTAGTATTGGTAATAGAAGCGTTGATAACAAGATTATTTACAACTAAAAAGGATTAATAAATGCTCCTTTTTCAGTAATGTCATATACTTGGTTGCTAGGCATCTTTGATTTGATCCAGTTTTTAACGCGATAACTCAGATTTGGATGTAAAACCACCTTGCTTTTGACTTGTTTCCAAAATTTAATAAATTCCTCTTTAATGTACTGGCTTTTAGTCAAAACAATGTAGTCACTTGTTTTTAGTTTTTTTATGTCGTAATTGATGATTTGCCATGTTTTATCGCCGATTTTAAAAAGGGGATTAGCGAAGGAATCAAGGAGGATTGTTTTGTAGGGAGACGCTTCTCCTCTATAATGATACCAATTGTGTTTCACATTAAAAAGCAGTTTCGATTCATTTTGGAGTAAGGACGAAGTACTAATAAAAAAGTTATCATTTCCAAAAAATACGTCCATGGCAAAATCGTCTTTTAAATTGTAAACTATGCATTTGTTTTCTTGTAATATTTTCCTTTTCTCAACTAAAGAAATTGAAATTAATAACACAGTCCCTAACATACTAGCCATTAATAGTGTAAATCGCTTATGAATTAAGGCAAAAATAAAACAAATCATACTCATGTATATGATGAATGTTTCTTGCCATGATATGGAAATACCCCAGGCTATTGCATTTGGTATTTGTTCAATAAAAATCATACTTTGACTTAATATATAAAACAAAAAATTGAGAATTTCTTCAAAGAATAATCTAATGGGAGTGAAAGCGTGAAGCGAAAAATAAAGGAAGCCAATAAATAAAAGAATAAATGCAAGTGGAATTACAATAATGTTGGATATGAAAAACAAACTTGGGAATTGATGGAAATAGAATAGTCCCAAAGGAAATGTTGCAATTTGAGCAGCGATTGATACTGCGGTAATTTGCCATAAATAATCCAAAGATTTATTTTTAATATACCATAAATTATAAATTTTCGGCTGTAAAAACACAATGCCTAATACCGCTAAATAACTCAGCTGGAATCCTACTTTAAAGATAGCAAAAGGATCGAAAATTAATATTAAAAATGCTGAAATTAAAATGGATTGATAAACAGTGTTTTCTCTTTCAAGGCCCAAATTAAAAATAATAAAACTGAACATGAGTGCTGATCGAATAACAGAGGGGGAGCCACCAGTCAATAAAGCATAAGTCCATACGCCTAGTATTATGAGGGTGGTGTAAAGCAAGTTTCCGTTTTTTATTTTTTTTAAAGGCTTTAAAAAGTAAGTGAGTAATAACATAATAATCCCTACGTGTAGCCCTGAAACAGCCAGTACATGCATGGCGCCAGCACTTGAAAAGGAGCGCAAAATATCTTTGTCCAATGCTTCTTTTTCGCCCAAGAATAATGCCTTGGCAATACTTTTGTTTTTTGGAAACAATGATGACTTATCGATTAACGCTTCAAAATAATTTCTAATTTTTAAAATGCCTCCGTAAAGCGTTGTTTCAGCTTTGGAATACAATGCCCAGTCTTCATCATTTAAAAAAGCCTGATGGTAAATGTTATGAATTTTTAAATATCTTGCATAATCAAATTCGAATGGATTCCCGTTTGGTTGAATGATATTGAACTTATTGCGAATTCTTATCATGTCGCCATAAGACAATGACATGGTTTTTGTGTTGTTTTTTAAATAAAGCAAAGCTTTCCCTTTTGTTGGTGCAGAATTATTTTGTAAAACATTGACAATAAATTTAGTGGAATTTTTCTTTTGGACAGGTTTTTCAATTATTTTCACTAAATAATAAAGGTCGTTTTCAGAATCAAAATAATTATTAGATCCAATACTTTTATGAGTTTCGGCATTCAAAAAGCCAAGAAAAGCCATTGTGATGATGGTAGTTATTTTGAATAAACTAGACTTATAAGTCTTTACTGAATTTAAAATCAGTAAAATAAGGATTAAAATTAAAATTATAAAGCTTGCCTTATTTACCCAAGAATATGCATTGAAGTAAAATGAAAATACAATGCCCAAGCAAAAAGGTATACACATTATAAGAATCTTAGGTGCTTTCATAACTCATTTAAATATAAAAAAAAGAAAGAAATTATATGGTAGTTATCAAAATCATTTCATATTTTAGCAGAATAATATAAAATGTAGCAAATGGTAAGGAAACAAATGCTTAAGGGTGTATTTTTATTTACACTATCTGTCTCTCTTTTTTCATGTACTGAAGGAGATTCTATTAATGATGACATCCAGATTGAAGATGTAGATACAGTTGAAATGGCTATGGAAGCTGATCCGTTTGAGTCACCAGACTTGGATTATCATTTGCCTTCAGCATTGCAAGTTGCAAGTATTTTCAAAAAATCTGGAATGAAGTACACAGCAGGTGTGACTAATTCTGTTGATAATGTATCTAGCTATACCACTGACGAGCAATCGAAATTAAACTTTGGTGTTTATTCAGCGGATTTGGCCTATTGTATTACTAATTCTCAAGCTAATGATGCTCGTAAATTTATAACAGCAATTCAAACTTTAGCTGAGCAACAAGGAATGGCTGCTATCTTTCAAAACAAAGATTTGATGGAGCGATTTGATAAAAATTTAGAAATTCAGGATTCAATTGAGTATATTATTGTTGAAATTCACGAACGCTCACAAGAGTACCTAGAGGATAATGAAATGGAGCATGTAGCTGCTGTTCATTATGGAGGTGCCTGGGTTGAAGGAATGTATTTAGGATTTACTGATTATAAAAATAATTCCGATAAAGTTGGAGTTGGCATGATGTTAGCTGAGCAAATGGAAATATTATCGAATATCATTAAAGGTTTAAAAGATTCAAAAAACAGTGATCTTGATTTAGCTTGGATTGTGAATGACTTGACAAGTGTTGAAAACATGTTCAATGAATTTGCTTCGGTGAAAGCATTTAATTCAAATCCCGATTCTGCTGAATTAACGTTGACGCCAGAGGAGATTAAAAAGTTGGGTAATAAGGTGATTGAAATAAGAACCAAAATAGTACAAAAATAAATTATTTAAAATGAAGAAAGGACTTGTCTTGATAGGATTTTTAGTATTTGCACTTGTGTTTGCGCAACAAGTAACTAATTTAACTGAATTTAAAGAAAGTATTAAATTAAACAAAGCGGAAGCAAAATCCTCAATTAAACCATATTTATATGATGGTTATAAAACAACGTATTTCAATTATAAAACATACAAGCAATCAAAAGAAGTAGAGATATACTTGTTTAATAACACGGAGTATAAGTTAGCTTTTAATGGTAAAGCATGTTCAAAAAACATTACTATTAATATTTACAACGAAAGTAAAAGTGTTGCTGATAGAATTTTATTGAAAGAAATTACTGATATAAAAGGAAATAATATTGTGGTTGAAACTGATGTTTTAAATGATGCCTATGTTGCGGCTGGCGGAAGCGAGTCAAGACTGAAAAGGGTATTTGTTGATTATGTGATACCTGCCACCCCAGATGCAAACAATGCAAACCCTACGATAGAACATAGAGGAGCAGTTGTTTTAGTGATGGGTTATAAGAATTAATAAAAAACTAAACTAAAAAAGCTCCTTTGTCTTCAAAGGAGCTTTTTTTTTATTTAATTTTGTCGAATTATTTACAAAAGGATGGGAATGATAAATATTACTTTGCCTGATGGCAGTATTAAAAAGGTGGAAGCAGGAACCACAGCATTAGATGTTGCTAAAAGCATTAGTGAAGGTTTGGCTAGAAATGTTCTAGCTGCTGAAATTAATGGTGTAGTAGCAGATGCTTTTGGACCAATTAACGAAGATGCTACGTTAAAGCTGTTGACCTGGAATGATGATGATGGCAAAAGTGTAATGTGGCACTCCTCAGCCCATCTAATGGCAGAAGCCATTGAAGCGCTTTATCCTGGCACCAAATTAGCAATTGGCCCGCCAATAGCAAATGGCTTCTATTATGATATTGATTTAGGGGAACACCAGATTTCTGATGAAGACTTACCAATTATCGAAAAGAAAATGTCGGAATTGGCAAAACAAAAGAGTGCGTTTATAAAAAAAGAAGTCACTAAAGCTGATGCAATAACTTATTTTACTGAGAAGGATGATGAGTATAAGTTAGAGTTGATTGATGGTCTAGAAGACGGTACAATTACATTCTATACACAAGGAAACTTTACAGATTTATGTCGAGGTCCGCATATTCCTAATACTGGTTTTATCAAAGCGATAAAATTAACTTCAATTGCGGGTGCATACTGGCGTGGAGATGAGAAAAGGAAACAATTGACAAGGATTTATGGAATAACTTTCCCTAAAAATAAGGAACTAGTTGAATACATGGAGTTGCTTGAAGAAGCCAAGAAACGTGACCATAGAAAATTAGGAAGAGAATTGGAGCTTTTTACCTTTTCGCAAAATGTAGGGCAAGGATTGCCTCTTTGGTTACCTAAAGGGGCAGATTTAAGAGCGAGATTAGAAGAGTTTTTGAAAAAAGCTCAAAAAAAAGGAGGATATCAACAAGTGATGACCCCGCATATTGGACATAAAAATTTGTATATTACTTCTGGGCATTATGAAAAATATGGGGAGGACTCTTTTCAGCCAATTACTACCCCGCATGAAGGGGAGGAGTTTTTGTTGAAACCCATGAATTGTCCACACCACTGTGAGATATATAAAGCCTTACCAAAATCGTATAAAGACTTACCAGTACGCTATGCCGAGTTCGGGACAGTTTATCGTTATGAGCAAAGTGGAGAGCTTCATGGTCTGACAAGGGTGCGTTCTTTTACGCAAGATGATGCGCACATTTTTTGTACTGCAGATCAAGTGAAAGAGGAATTTAAGAAGGTGATTGATTTGGTACTCTACATATTTAAAACATTGAGTTTTGATAATTATAAAGCACAAATTTCTTTAAGAGACCCAGAAAATAGATCGAAGTACATTGGGTCGGATGAAAATTGGGCGAAAGCGGAAAGTGCAATTATTGAAGCTGCTGAGGAGAAAAAATTAAATACAGTGATCGAATATGGCGAAGCGGCGTTTTATGGCCCAAAGCTTGATTTTATGGTAAAGGATGCGATTGGTAGAGAGTGGCAATTAGGTACTATTCAGGTAGATTATAACTTGCCAGAAAGGTTTGAATTGGAGTATGTAGGTTCTGATAACGAAAGACATAGACCGGTAATGATTCACCGTGCACCATTTGGTTCAATGGAAAGATTTGTTGCAGTTTTATTAGAACATTGTGCAGGAAATTTCCCGCTTTGGTTAACGGCAGATCAGTTTGCAGTTTTACCAATTAGCGAAAAATTCAATGATTATGCGAAAAAAGTTTCAGAATTTCTAAATAATTCCGATATTCGCGGATTCGTTGATAATAGAAACGAAAAAGCTGGGAAGAAAATTAGAGATAATGAGGTAAAGAAAATACCTTATATGCTAATTGTCGGAGCAAATGAAGAGGCAAACAACACTGTTTCTTTAAGAAAGCACGGAGAAGGAGATATGGGTGAAATGCCTTTAGAAGATTTTGTTAAATTAATAAATGAAGCTGTTAATAAAGAAATTGGCGCTTAATTAAAAGAAAGGAGTAACGTAGTTATAGCAATTAAAAGAAGAAATACTGGTAGGAGACCCATGAAACGGGAGGAACCTTATAAGGTAAACGAACTGATTAGGGCGAGAGAAGTGAGGTTGGTGTCTGATGATGGTGCTGAAGTATTGTCGTTAAGCGCGGCTTTAGAGAAAGCAACGCAAGCTGATTTGGATTTGGTAGAGATATCTCCAAATGCAAAACCACCAGTTTGTAAGATCATTGACTATAAGAAGTTTTTATTTGAGCAAAAGAAAAAGCAAAAAGAGCTTAAATCTAAACAATCAAAAGTTACCATAAAAGAAATTAGATTTGGTCCGAATACAGAAGACCATGATTTTCAATTTAAATTGAAACACGCAAAAGGATTTTTGTCTGAAGGTTCAAAAGTGAAAGCTTTTGTGTTTTTTAAAGGACGATCTATTGTGTTTAAAGATAGAGGATCAATATTGTTATTGAAATTCGCACAAGAATTGGAAGATTACGGAGTGATTGAACAAATGCCCAAGTTAGAAGGTAAAAAAATGATCATGATGATTAATCCAAAGAAAAAAAGTTAAAAATAATAAAGGGGTAAATAAATTAAATTTAGAAAGAGATGCCTAAAATGAAAACAAAATCTAGTGCCAAGAAACGATTCAAAGTGACTGGTTCTGGAAAATTAAAGAGAAAACACGCTTTCAAAAGTCACATTTTGACTAAGAAATCGAAGAAAAGAAAAGCAAGGTTGACAAAAGCTGGATTAGTTCATAAATCAGATGAAGCTAATATCAGACAACAATTGTGTATCTAATTATTTCCGTAAAGTACGGAAGGTTATTGTTAATTAAACCCAGTATTTAGTCCCAAAGAATTCATTGAGTTGTTTCACTAAATACTAAAAACTTAAAAATTATGCCAAGATCGGTAAACGTAGTAGCAGCAAGAGCACGAAGAAAAAAAGTGATGAAGCTGGCCAAAGGTTACTTTGGAAGAAGAAAAAATGTATGGACAGTTGCAAAAAATGCTGTTGAAAAAGGTTTAGGATATGCTTATGTAGGTCGTAAACAAAAAAAGAGAAATTTTAGAGCGCTTTGGATTACAAGAATCAATGCAGGAGTTCGTCCTCACGGAATGAGTTACTCTCAATTTATTGGGAAATTGAACGCCAAAGGATTGAAATTAAACAGAAAAGTATTGGCTGATTTAGCAATGAATCACCCTGAAGCTTTTAAAGCTGTTGTTGATTCAGTGAAATAATTAAAAACCATTTACCCCTTATTAATAAAGTCACATCATTTTGATGTGACTTTTTTTGTGTCTTGTATTTTAATGAATATGTTTGTTAAAAAGAGATGTTAGGCTTTTCACTCGGTGAAATTTTCTAATTTGGTAAAAAATACATGTGAATCAACAAAAGGCAATTTACTTTAAGGTTTTAGGGATTGAACCAACAAACGATAAGGCGTTGATAAAAAAGGCTTATAGAAAAAAGGCGTTTTATTGGCATCCCGATCGGAATGAAAGTGAAGAAGCTTCCAAGTATTTTATTGAATTAACAGAAGCCTATGAGGCGTTGGTTTTTAATAAATTTAAAAAGGAAGTGCCTAGTCAATCAGTTTCTGGAGAAGATTTGTTTGCTTCAAGAATGAAACATGCCAGGGCCCGTTATTACGAGGCTAAAATGAAAGAGGCAATAGCGGAAAAGAGGTATTTTGAAAAACTGATAGGTGGGAAGGCCGGCAAGGTGTATTTCTGGTTCAGTGTACTTGGCCTGTTGTTTTCATTTTTTTGGCTCCTTGATTTTTACCTCCTGACTGAAGTGACTTTACCCGAAATTATACCTGCTTATGAACATCATGGAAGGTATTTTCATTTCTCGGTTCAAGGTTATACCTATTTGTTTAAAATACAAGATGTTATAAGTTTAACTCAAAATAATTCTATTGTTGCTACGTTTACACCCGTTTTTGGTGATTTAAAAATGATTCAGATTAATGATGTTTATACGGGAGTAACAAGGGTGTACCCTGTATTTTCATTTTCTTTTTTTACCCCATTTATTCAACTTCTTTGTGCTACTCCTTTTTTTATATTTCTTTTTAAAAAGCCATTACCTTGGTTTACATTAGGTTATTATTTCTCTATTTACTTTATTTTCCCCCTTTTAATTTTAGTCCTATTTTTAAAAATAGTGATTTAAAATTTCTCAAATCTACTTCCATTTTCCTATTTGATTTTTGTAATTAAAAAGCAATGCCTAGCCCTTTGGTTTGTCTATTTATTGCTTTTTTATTTTATTGTAATTTTTACAGTTTATTAACATTTTACCACATTTTACCACTTTTATTTTTCGCTTATAATTAGCTTTAATACAGGGTTTCTGTAACTTTTTAAAATTTATCTCTTATTGTTTATAAGTCCAAAGTTATTAACAGGACTATTTTTGTGGTAAAAAGTGGGATAAATTCAATATCTTTACAACCATTAATACAAAACAGAATTATAAATGGCCGGATTAGTTGGAGAATATGAATGTAAGCTTGATGCCAAAGGGAGGTTTTTATTCCCTGCGGGATTGCGCAAGCAATTGTCTCCAATGGCAAATGAAATGTTTATGATGAATAAAGGTTTTGAGAATTGTTTGACACTTTATCCAATGAATGAATGGGAGAAAGTAAGTGCGAAACTTTCAAAGCTGAATTTGTTTAAACCTAAAAATAGAATGTTTTATCGTTTGTTTCACCAAGGAGCAAAACAGTTGGGTTTAGATTCTGCAGGGCGGGTATTAGTTCCAGCAGATTTAATGAAACGTATTGAATTGACTAGGGAAGTGATGTTGACTGCCTTTAACGATAGAATTGAGATTTGGAGTAAGGAAGAATATTTTGCAACAATGGGAGAGAATATGGCTGATTTTGCGGATTTAGCTGATGAGGTGATGGGTGAAATTGAAGGTGACAATGATTAATGAGTATCACGTACCGGTATTGTTTGAGGCATGTTTAAATGCTATGGATTTGAAAAACGGATCTGCATTTGTTGATGTGACTTATGGTGGAGGTGGTCATTCAAAGGCTATTTTAAAGAGGATTGATAAAAAATCAGTGCTCATTGCATTCGATCAAGATGAAGATGCTATGGAGAACATAGTGGAAGATGATAAACTCATTTTTGTTAATGCCAATTTCAGGTATTTAAAAAATTTTTTAAAGTATTACGAATACCCTAAGGTTGATGCAATTTTAGCTGATTTAGGTGTTTCGTCTCATCAATTTGATGCTGGTGAACGTGGCTTTTCCATTCGTACTGATGCAAAATTGGATATGAGGATGAATCAACAAGCGGATGTCAGTGCTTTCAATGTTGTGAATGAGTATTCCGAAAGAGATTTGTTTGCCATGTTCAATGCTTACGCTGATTTAAAAAATGTAAAAAAGGTGGTGTATACCATTGTTAAACAAAGAAGTCTTGGTCCTATTGAGACTACCGGTCAGTTAGTTGAGTTATTAAGTCCTTTGGTGATAGGTAAAAAATTGAATCAATTTTTAGCTCAAATATTCCAAGCTATACGAATAGAGGTGAATGATGAAATGGGTGCTTTGAAAGATATGTTGGAACAAGCAGCGGATGTACTAAAGCCAGGAGGGAGATTGGTGGTGATGTCATACCATTCTATTGAAGATCGTTTGGTGAAGAATTTTATCCGTTCAGGTAAGTTTTCAGGTGAAGCTGAAAAAGATATGTATGGAAATATAATAAAGCCTTTGAGTGCAGTGAATAAAAAACCATTGGTCCCGACTGAAGAAGAGAATGCGGTTAATTCGAGAGCGAGAAGCGCAAAATTAAGAATTGCTATAAAAAATGCCGAATGAACGAATTAAAGGAGAAATCGGAACCAAAACAGGTTAAGAAAAACAAAGCAGGTAAAAAAAGGTCTTTTGCAAAGCTGATAAATGGCGATTTTTTATCAAGAGATGAAATTGTAAATAATATCCCTTTTATCTCTTTTTTAGGTTTTCTGTTGGTGATTCTGATTGGCTGGGGATATTATACTGAGACTGTAGGGAAAAAGGAAGTGCAGCTAGAGCAAGCACTAGGGGAGCTGAATTCAGAATATTTTTCATTAGGAGTTGAATACAATAAATTGAGTAGACAGACCCAGGTTTCTGAAAGATTAAAAGATACAGATTTGAAATTAAGTACGATTCCGCCTAAGAAAATAAAAGTAAAAAAATATAATTTTTAATGACAACTAAAAACAGCATATCATCAAAAGCATATTTGCTCTACTTCATAGTAGTGTTTATCATGTTGGTTGTGGTTGTGCGTGTAGTTGCCATACAATTAGGGAATGTAATTCCAGAAAACGAAAATACCTCAATCAGGGTATTGGATACAAAATTGGATTCTATTGCGCCTTTAAGGGGGCGTATTTTGACGGAGGATGGGAGTGTTTTAGTAACGTCCATTCCATTGTATGACTTGCATATTGATTTAAAAATTATTGATTCTACATTGTTTTTTGAATCATTAGATTCTTTATCAGTCGCTTTATCACATACATTTCCAGAGTTTTCGCCTAAGCAATGGGAGGGAAAATTAAGAAAAGGTAGGGCAGAGAATAACCAATATTTTAAAATTAAAAATAAGGTCAAATATCCAATTTATCAACAGGTTAAGTCTTATCCAATACTAAAAGAAGGAAAATATAAAGGAGGTTTTATTGTTGAACGTTATAGCAAGTCTCACAAGCCTCACGGTATTCTAGCGTCTAGAAGTTTGGGTTACGTAAGGGAAGGCATTCAGCCAGTAGGAATTGATGGCGCTTATAATGAGTATTTAGCTGGGGAATATGGTACAATAGTTAAGAAGTTTGTAAATGGTTCTTGGAAACCGGTTTCTGAAAATGTAAAAGACCCTGTTAATGGGTCAGATGTAATTACTGCCATTGATGTAGATATTCAAGATTTGGCAGAAACTGAATTGATGAAGCAAATGGAATATCAAAATGCCCAACATGGTGTGGTGGTTTTGATGGAGGTGCAAACAGGGTATATCAAAGCAATCGCGAATTTATCCAAAACAAAAAATGGGGGCTATGCAGAATTGTACAATCATGCTATCGGTACTAAATCTGTGCCAGGGTCTACTTTCAAGTTAGCCTCTTTAATGGCTTTGTTAGAAGATGGAAAAGCTGATATTAATCAACAAGTGAAAGCATATGGTAAATACGATTTTTACGAAAGCTCTTTACATGATTCTGACCCAAAAGGGTATGGTGATATTTCATTAAAACATGCTTTTGAGATTTCTTCCAATGTGTTTTCTAAAGTGGTTTACGAGGCTTATAAAGGAGATGAACAAAAATTTGTAGATAGGCTAAGGGCTTTTGGTTTAGGAGAACCGTTGGGGATAGAGATTAAAGGTGAACCTGTTCCAACTTTGAATAATGAAAACGAAGGGAATTGGTCTGGTATTTCTTTACCATGGATGAGTATCGGTTATGAGGTTGAGCAAACACCTTTACAAACCTTGGCTTTTTATAATGCGGTGGCTAATAACGGTCAGTATATCAAGCCTCAATTTGTGAAAGAAGTGCGCAGAGATGGTGAAATAATTAAACGATTTAAAAAGGTAGTGTTGAATGAGCAAATTTGTTCACCAAATACCATTAAAAAATTACGAGAATGTTTAGAGGGTGTTGTTGAGAATGGGACAGGAAGAAAGTTGCAATCGGCACATTTTAAAATCGCAGGTAAAACTGGTACAGTAAAACTTTCAAATGATAATAAAGGATATAGCGAAACAAGTAAGTATCAGGCTTCGTTTTGCGGTTATTTTCCAGCGGACAAACCAAAGTATTCTTGTATTGTGGTGATTGCAGGTCCTACTCAACAGATTTATGGAGCTCAGGTTTCTGGTGTTGTTTTTAAGGCAATTGCTGATAGGGTTTACGCCAATTCACTACAGTATCATAATTCATTCAATTCAACAGTAGTTTCTAAAAAGTTGCCGAATGTAAAGTATGGAAATCGAGAAGATATTCAAACAGTGTTAAATGAATTGGGTGTGCATTACGCAAATAAAACAGAAAACGATACTTGGGCGGTGGCAATAAATAAAGCGGACAAGGTGCAGTTAGAAAAAAGGTATGTTGGTAAAACAAGTATTCCAAATGTAGTTGGGATGCCAGTGAATGATGCAGTATTTATACTTGAAACAAAAGGGTTAAGAGTGTTATTGGAAGGTAGTGGAGATGTGAAGTCTCAATCGATAACTCCTGGCGCAAGATTGATAAAAAATCAACAGATAAAACTAGTATTAGGATGAATAATCTGAAGGACATATTATATAATTCTGGAATCACTCAAGTAATTGGTGATTTAAACACATCTGTGAATGCTGTTGCATTTGATTCACGTGAGGTAGTTGATGCTAGCATATTTGTTGCTATTAAAGGTGAAAAAGTAGATGGTCATCAATTTATTGATAAGGCAATCCAATCTGGCGCCAGTGCGATAGTTTGTGAGGTTTTACCTGAAAGTTTGAAAAATGGAATTACATATGTTGTAGTCAATTCTGCTACTTATGCGTTGGGTATTATCGCAGGTAATTTTTACGATAATCCTTCCCATTCAATTGAATTAATTGGTATAACTGGAACCAATGGAAAAACAACAGCCGTCACTTTACTACATAACTTATTTTCTTCTTTGGGATATCATGTAGGTCTTTTTTCAACAGTTGTGAATAAAATTGGGGAAATTGAAATTCCTTCTACGCATACTACACCAAATCCAATAGTTTTAAACAAGTTATTACGTGAAATGGTAGCGTCAGGCTGTGAATATTGCTTTATGGAAGTGAGTTCACATGCAGTGAGTCAAAATAGGATTGCAGGCTTGAAATTTAAAATTGCTGGTTTCACCAATATTTCGCATGATCACTTAGATTATCATAAAACATTTAAAGAATATATAAAAGCCAAAAAGGCGTTTTTCGATCAGTTGGGTTCGAAATCCATTGCAATAGTAAATATTGATGATTCAAATGGATTGGTAATGACCCAAAATACCAATGCAAGAGTGAAAACTTTTGGCTTGAAAAACATGGCTGATTATAAGGTGAAAATATTGGAAAATTCTTTCAATGGTTTGGTGCTTAATATTAATAATCAGGATGTATGGACCCGATTAATCGGAGGGTTTAATGCTTATAATTTGATTTTGGTTTATGCAATAGCATTGGAGTTAGGGTTTGATATCCTTGAAGTTTTAACAGCTATTTCAAAATTAAAATCAGTGGAAGGACGCTTTGAGTATATGAAGTCTGAGAAAGAAATAATTGCCATTGTTGATTATGCACACACCCCTGATGCTTTAGAAAATGTGTTAAGCACCATTGCAGCGGTGAGAACCAAAAACGAGCAAGTAATCACTGTAGTAGGATGTGGTGGAGATAGAGACAAGTCCAAAAGACCATTAATGGCCAAAATTGCAGCTGAAAACAGTGATAAAATTATTTTGACTTCGGACAACCCAAGATCGGAAAATCCAGATGAAATAATACTGGATATGAAAAAAGGTGTGCCTGCAAATAGATCAGCGAGAGTGATGGCAATTACAGATAGGGCTGAAGCAATAAAAGTGGCTTGTGCCTTGGCTGAAAAAGGAGATATTTTGTTAGTGGCTGGTAAGGGTCACGAGAAATACCAAGAAATAAACGGTGAGCGATTCCCTTTTGATGACTTAGAAATTTTAAAAGAAACCCTTAAAAACCTTCAAAAGTAATGTTATACTATTTATTTAATTATTTAAACGAATTGGGTGTGCCTGGAGCAGGTGTATTTGATTATATATCTTTCCGTTCAGCAATGGCGGTAATCACTTCTTTGGTTATTTCGCTCATGTTTGGTAATAAAATTATCAACCTATTGCGCAAGCAACAAATTGGTGAATCAATTCGTGATTTAGGATTAGAAGGGCAAAAAGAAAAAGAAGGGACCCCAACTATGGGTGGATTAATCATTTTGGCTTCTATTATTATTCCAACGCTTTTATTCGCTAAGTTGGATAATATTTATATCATCATTATGTTGGTTTCAACTGTGATGCTAGGTGTGATTGGTTTCATTGATGATTACATTAAAGTTTTCAAAAAAAATAAGAAAGGCCTAGCTGGAAAGTTCAAAATTTTTGGTCAAATAGTGGTTGGAATTTTTGTTGGTTCAGTTTTGTATTTTCATCCTGAAATTCAAGTGCACAAAAGCGTAGCTGTAACCACAGTTGTGGAAAATTCCATAGATGTATCAGAAAGACATCATGAGGTAGCGGGTAAAAAATGGGTGGAAACCAAAGATATGACGACCACAATTCCTTTTATCAAAGGGAATGAGTTTAATTATGCATGGCTTTCAGGTCCAAAATTAGGTTGGTTAATTTTTATTCCTGTCGTTATTTTTTGGGTGGTATTCGTTTCAAATGGCGCAAATATGACAGATGGATTAGATGGTTTGGCTACTGGCACTTCAGCAATCATTGGAATGGCTTTGGCAATATTTGCATACATATCAGGGCACGTTCAATTCTCAGATTACTTAAATGTCATGTATATCCCATATTCTTCTGAGTTGGTAATTTTTATTGGTGCATTTGTCGGGGCTTGTATTGGATTTTTATGGCACAATGCTTACCCAGCAAAAGTTTTCATGGGAGATACAGGAAGTCTAGCTATTGGTGGAATTATAGCTGTATTTGCCATTATTGTTAGAAAAGAATTACTGATTCCGGTTTTGTGTGGGGTCTTTTTAATCGAAAATTTATCGGTGGTGATGCAAGTGACTTATTTTAAGTATACAAAGAAAAGATTTGGAGAGGGAAAAAGAATATTTAAAATGGCACCACTCCATCATCATTATCAAAAATTGGGAATGCATGAGTCTAAAATAGTTGCCAGATTTTGGATTGTAGGAATCATGTTGGCAGTAATCACTATAGTGACATTGAAGTTGAGATAAGGGAATGAAATTAAATAAAAACATAGTAATACTTGGTGCAGGCGAAAGCGGTGTAGGGGCAGCCTTATTGGCGCAACACAAAGGGTATGCTGTTTTTGTTTCAGATTTCGGAAAAATTAAAGAAAATTACAAAACTGAATTAAAGGAAAGTAATATCAATTTTGAAGAGGAGCAACACACAGAGTCAACTATTTTAAAGGCTGATTTAATTATTAAAAGCCCTGGTATTTCAGAGTCTACTCCTATAGTAAAAAAGGCCTTGTCTTTAAAGATTCCAGTCATCAGTGAAATTGAATTTGCTGGCAGGTACACCAAAGCAAAAACAATATGTATTACCGGAAGTAATGGCAAAACCACCACTGCTTTTTTAACACACCATATTTTAAGTAATGCAAAAGTCAATGTTGGATTGGCTGGAAATATTGGAAAAAGTTTCGCCCGACAAGTCATCCAAGATGAACATGAGGTGTACGTGCTGGAACTTAGTTCATTTCAATTAGATGGAATGTTTGAATTTAAAGCCGATATCGCAATTTTATTAAATATTACACCCGATCATTTAGATCGATATGAATATGACATGCAAAAATATGTCGATTCAAAATTTAGAATATGTCAGCATTTAACCAAAGCTGACTGGTTTATTTACAATGCAGATGATCCGATCATTATGGCAGAAGTGGCTAAGCGAAACATAGTAGCAAATGCAGCGCCATTCTCAATTAAAACCACTGAGAATGTAACTGGATATATAAACAACAACCAATTAATTATTAATTTAAAACCTGAGTTAATTATGTCGATTCACGATTTAGCTTTAAAAGGCAAGCACAATGCCCAAAATTCTCTAGCAGCTGGAATAGCTTCCAAAGTATTAGAGATTAGAAACGAGTCTGTAAGAGAGAGCTTACAAGATTTTAAAAATGTAGAACACCGTTTAGAATTCGTAGCCAAAGTAAATGGTATTGAATTTATCAACGATTCAAAAGCAACCAATGTAAATTCTACATGGTACGCACTTGAAAGTATGGAAAATCCAGTTGTATGGATAGTTGGTGGAATTGATAAGGGAAACGATTATGACTCTTTGATTCCCTTGGTAAAAGAAAAAGTAAAAGCCATTATCTGTCTTGGTGAAGAAAACGACAAGATTTTGGAAGCTTTTACTGGCGTAGTTGATAAAATTGTAGAAGCAAAATCTGCTTTTCAAGCGGTAACATATGGTTATGAATTAGCAAAAGCTAATCAAACTGTTTTATTGTCACCCGCTTGTGCAAGTTTTGATTTATTCGAAAGTTACGAAGACAGAGGAAGACAGTTTAAAAAAGCTGTTCGTTCATTATAATCAATTGTTTTGAATACCATTTTTAAATACTTAAAAGGGGATAAGAATATTTGGGTGATTACCTTATTGCTAGGTATTTTGTCTGTTGTTTCTGTCTTTAGTTTTATACCTATTTTAGTGAAGGTAAAAGGACTGAGTTATTCCTTTCTCTTTTTTAAGCATTTTATATTACTGGTACTCGGGTTTGTCATCATGTTTGTGATACATAAGTTACCTTTTCGGGTTTTTTCAAAACTCTCAAAGTTAATTTTTTATGTAGCCATTATTTTATTGGTGTTGACCATGTTTGTTGGAGAAAGTGTGAATGGTGCTGACCGTTGGTTAAAAATTCCATTGGTTCCATTCTCTTTTCAAACCTCAGATTTTGCTAAATTGGCCTTGGTGCTTTATTTGTCAAAACAATTAGTTAAAAGAAGGAGTGAATTTGGGGACATAAAGTTAGTAGGTCGACATATTTTATTACCGATTGCACTTACAGTATTTTTGATCTTACCCTCTAATCTTTCAACGGCTTTAATTATTGGTATGATTGCATTTGTGCTGATGATTTTTGCAAAATTTCCATGGAAATGGATTGCGCTATCTGTTGGCACCGCAGTGTTAGTGTTTTTAATGTTGTTACAAATTGCTAAATTTTACCCTCAAGCTTTGCCAAGGGTAACTACATGGAATAACAGAATTGAAAATATGTGGACCGCTGAAGAGAATCCACAAGAACAAATGCAGATTAATAATTCGCTTTTAGCGATTAAAAATGGTAGTTTTATAGGAAAAGGACCAGGTAACGGGGAGCTAAAGCGATATATTCCGGAAGCCTATGCAGATTTTTATTTTGCTGCAATTGTTGAAGAAGGAGGGTTGTTAATGGCTTTAGTGCTGGTGAGTTTGTACCTGATGTTATTCTATCGGATGATTAGAATTGCTTTAAAAATTCAGGAAAAGAATGAGTTTGCCGCTTTGGTTGTAATAGGAATAGGGTTGATAATTATGTTTTCAGCCATTGTAAATATGTTAGTTTGCACTAAATTAATTCCCGTAACGGGACAAAATATGCCCTTGTTAAGTATGGGAGGTACATCAGCTTGGTTTACTGCAATAGCGCTGGGGATTGTATTAAGTGCAAGTAGAGAACTTGAAACGAAAAGTAGTGAATCGACTGTTGGGTCAGGTTCTTTACAAAATGCAGTGACGTAATTATGGAGCTTAAAAAAGTCATTATTAGTGGAGGTGGAACAGGAGGACATATTTTTCCTGCCATTGCAATAGCCAACGAAATTCAGGCTAAATATCCTGAGGCTGAAATATTATTTGTAGGTGCAGAAGGAAAAATGGAAATGGAAAAAGTACCGCAAGCCGGATATCAAATTATTGGGTTGCCAATTCGTGGTTTGCAAAGAAAGTTGACTTTAGAGAATCTAAAATTTCCTTACAAATTAATCACCAGTTTAAGTAAAGCAAAAAGTATTGTAAAATCATTTCAGCCTGATGTGGCGATTGGTGTTGGTGGTTATGCCAGTGCTGCAATAGTCCGTATGGCAGCCAAAAAAGGTGTGCCAACTTTAGTACAAGAGCAGAATTCATACCCAGGAATCACAAATAAATGGTTGGCGAAAAAGGCAAAGAAAATTTGTGTCGCTTATGATGGACTCGAGCGATATTTCCCCAAAGAAAAAATAGTAAAAACGGGTAACCCTGTCCGGACTCAAGTAGTTGATATTGCTGGGAAAAAAGAAAAAGGGATTCAACATTTTGGACTGACGCCTCATAAAAAAACAGTGTTGGTAATAGGGGGTAGCTTAGGTGCTGGCACCATTAATAGTAGCCTCAAGGAAAGCATTCAGCAATTATTGGATGCTGACATGCAAGTAATTTGGCAATGTGGTAAATTTTATTTTGAAAATTTAAAACCACTTAAATCAAGTTTAGATGCTAATTTGGTGTTTTTAAATGATTTTATATTTGAAATGGACTTAGCATATGCGGCGGCGGACTATATTGTTTCACGAGCCGGTGCAATGTCGGTTTCAGAGTTGTGTTTAATTGGCAAACCGACAATTTTAGTACCTTCTCCAAATGTAGCAGAGGATCATCAAACAAAAAATGCCATGGCCTTGGTAGATAAAAATGCAGCTTTGTTAGTAAAGGACAAAACAGCTGTGCAGGAATTGATTCCAGCGATAATAAAATTAAATAAGGACATTGAACTACAAAAATCATTGTCGGAAAATATATTAACACTTGGGGTAGCTGATGCGCCTGCTAGAATACTAATTGAAATCGAAAAAATAATTCAGTGAAGTTGACAAATATTCATACCGTCTATTTTATTGGCATTGGAGGAATTGGAATGAGTGCATTGGCACGCTATTTTAATGCCAATGGTAAAAAGGTGTTGGGGTATGATAAAACTGAAACAAAATTAACACAAACCCTAGTGAGTGAAGGAGTTGAGGTTCACTACAAGGACTGGGGAGCAAAGGCACTCGAAGGAATGGATATTACCCATACTTTGGTAATATACACCCCTGCAGTTCCGGTTGGTTTTGAAGAATTAAACGCATTTAAAAATGGTGGTTTCGAGGTAATAAAACGCGCAAAAGCTTTGGGCTTGATATCGAAAAACCAAGAAACTTTCGCTGTCGCTGGAACACATGGTAAAACGACTACCAGTTCCATTATGGCACATGTATTATATGAAACAGAAGCATCTTGTAATGCTTTTATTGGAGGAATAACGACCAATTATAATTCAAATTTTTTAGTAAATCCTTCAGCGAAAAGAGTGGTGGTTGAAGCAGATGAATTCGATCGTTCGTTTTTAGAATTATCACCTAATTATAGCATCATTACTTCTATGGATGCTGACCACCTAGATATATATGGAGATGCCAGTACTTTGGAGAAATCCTTTATTGATTTTGCTAATTTAAACAGCGCCAATGGTATCATTTTGGTGCAAGCTGGACTAGATTTTAAGAATTATGCTGGTGCTACCAAATGTTTAACTTATGGTTTAGATGCCTACGAAGCCGATTGGTTTGCACGGAATATCCGCTATGAAAAGGGCAAGACTTATTTTGATATTCATTCTAAGAATAAACGATTTATAGGTGTTGAATTTGGATTGCCTGGAAAACATAATGTAGAGAACGCATTGGCTGTTTTTGCTTTATTATATGAATATGGAATTCCTGAAAGTTCCTTAAGAGATAGCTTTAAGTCTTATTTAGGTGTGAAAAGACGTTTTGAATTTCATGTTCAAACTGAAAAGATGGTAATCATTGACGACTATGCACATCATCCAAGAGAAATAACGGCCTTTTTGAATTCAGTAAAAGATATTTACGAAAATAAAAAAATTACCTGTGTTTTTCAACCACATTTATTCAGCAGGACTAAGGATTTTATGGATGAATTTGCCAGTGCTTTAAGTCTAGCAGATAAAGTGTTTTTATTGGCTATTTATCCAGCTAGAGAAGCGCCTATTCCAGGAATTACAAGTCAGAAATTGTTAGAAAAAATTGAAGTAAAATATAAAGTTTGTACCACTAAAGCCAATATTGTAGAAGATTTACAAAAAGTTAATCATGAGCTAATTGTGATAGTGGGAGCCGGAGATATCGACACCTGTATTGATCCAATTGTGGCCGAGTTTAAACCAAAAAAATCATGAGTAGTTGGTTGAAAAATATAATTTGGCTTTCATTTATTGTGTTGATAATTGTGTTAATGAGTTTTGTGAAACGATCAAAGGACAACCGATTGATGGGCTTACCAAAAATAACCATTGAAATGTACAAAGAGCAACTCTTCTTAAATGAGGCTGATGTACTTTATAAATTGAAAGAGAAAAAATTAGTTGGAGAAGAATTTAAATATAGCGATATTCATTTTGAAGAAATTGAAAATTATTTGACTAGTCTGAGTGAGATAAAATCTGTGAAAGTTTTTGCAAATATTGGTGAACAATGGCGGATCAATATTCAACTCCGACAACCTATCGCAAGGCTCTTTAACTTAGATGGTTCCAGTTGTTATATCGACAAAGATGGCAGCCTCATGCCCTTGTCCGATAATTATGTAGCCCATGTGCTAACAATCAATGGATTTGTGAATGAAACCAATTTTAAAAAGAACATTATAGATGTAATGAACAATGATAGTTTGAAAACTATTGAAATCATAGATGATTTATACAATATTTCAAACTATGTTTGTTCTGATAAGTTCTTTTCTTCCCAAATTACACATGTTTATGTCAATGCTAATAAAGAATTTGAATTCATTCCCAGGGTTGGGAGACAAAGGATTCTATTTGGAAATAGTGAGGATTTAACAGGGAAGTTTAAGAAGTTAAAAGTGTTTTATAAGGAAGGGATGGCGAAAGCCGGCTGGGGCCAATATGACACGATTAATGTTAAGTATAAAAACCAGATTGTTTGTTCAAAAAGATAATGTATGTCTGAAATTATTGTAGGATTAGATATTGGTACCACAAAAATAGCTTGTTTTGTTGGTCGTAAAACAGAGCATGGTAAAATTGAAATTTTATCCATGGGTAAATCAGAGAGCGTTGGTGTTTCTAGAGGGATGGTATCGAATATTGAAAAAACGGTACAGTCAATCAAAGCTGCGATTGAAGAAGCACAAAATAGAATTGAAGGAAGCCTAAATATAAAATTAGTGAATGTAGGAATTGCAGGTCAGCATATTTCTAGTTTACAACACCGCGGTATGTTAACCCGCGATAACTTAGATACAGAAATTTCACAATTAGACATTGATAGTCTAGTGGAGGATATGTATAAATTAATCATGCAACCTGGAGAAGAAATTATTCATGTATTGCCACAAGAATATATTGTTGATTCTGAGCAAGGGATTAAAGATCCGATTGGCATGTCAGGAATTCGTTTAGAGGCAAATTTCCATATTATTACTGGGAACATTGGTGCTGCTAAAAACATTAAAAAATGCGTTGATAAAGTTGACTTAGTTGTAGACGAAATGATATTAGAACCACTGGCATCTTCGGAGGCCGTTTTAAATGAAGAAGAAAAAGAAGCAGGGGTTGTGTTAGTCGATATTGGAGGTGGAACAACAGATGTTGCTATTTTCCAAGATGGCATCATACGTCACACTGCAGTCATCCCTTTCGGAGGTAATGTAATAACAGAAGATATTAAAGAAGGATGCACCATCATGAGTCGTCAGTCAGAAATGTTAAAAGTTAAATTTGGATCGGCATTAGCAAGTGAATGCCAAGATAATGAAATTGTGTGCATTCCTGGACTAAGAGGAAGAGATCCTAGAGAGATTTCAGTACGCAATTTGGCCTCAATCATTCAAGCGAGAATGGAAGAGATTATTGAGCATGTACATTATGAAATTAAAAACTCAGGATTCGAAAAGAAATTGATTGGTGGAATTGTAGTTACTGGTGGTGGAGCTCAATTAAAGCACATTACACAATTGTTTGAGTACATTACTGGAATGGATACAAGAATTGGCTATCCAAACGAGCATTTGGCGCCATCAACAAAAATTGAGAACATTACTTCTCCAATGTATTCTACAGGAATAGGATTGGTGATAAAAGGATTCCAAAAATCAGCTAAATTGCCTTATGTTGAAAATGGAAAAGCCGCTAAAAATCATTCAACGAAAAGAAAAGGAAGCTTTTTTGAGTCGATTGTAAGCCGAAGCAAAGCTTGGTTTGAAGAAGAAGATTAAATGACTTGTCATTGAATAAAAATAAAAGAAAATAAACAAAAGCTAACCACTTTTGAAGGAATAAAAAAAATTAAAGAATACAACCAAAAAACCTACCATTATGGAATTTGATTTACCAAAAGACCAATCTTCAATTATTAAAGTAATTGGTGTTGGAGGTGGAGGCGGAAACGCAGTGAACCACATGTATAACCAAGGTATTAAAGGTGTTGATTTTATTATTTGTAATACAGATCAACAAGCATTGGATATTAGCTCAGTTCCCATTAAAATTCAATTAGGCGCAAGCTTAACTGAAGGACGTGGTGCAGGTGCTATTCCAGAAATTGGAAAAAATGCAGCCATTGAAAATATTGATGAAATCAAAGATATTTTAGGAAAGCAAACAAAAATGGTTTTCATTACTGCTGGAATGGGTGGTGGAACTGGAACAGGTGCTGCTCCAGTGATCGCAAAAGTTGCAAAAGAAATGGGGATATTAACGGTTGGAATTGTTACCGTTCCTTTTGGATTTGAAGGTCGTAAAAGAAAATTACAAGCAGAAGAAGGTTTAGAAGAATTACGTAGGTCAGTTGATACCTTGTTGATTATCAATAACGATAGGTTAAGAGATATGTTTGGTAACCTATCATTAGGGAATGCCTTTTCTCAAGCGGATAATGTATTGGCGACGGCTGCCAAAGGTATTGCAGAAGTGATTTCAGTAACTGGTGCCATCAACGTCGATTTTAATGATGTGAATACGGTGATGCGTGACAGTGGTGTTGCCATCATGGGGTCAGCAACTGCTGAAGGTGAAAATAGAGCAATGGACTGTGTGAAAAGTGCCTTGTCATCTCCATTACTAAACGATAATGATATTACCGGTGCACGTTATGTGTTGTTAAATATTACTTATGGAACCAAAGAAGTATTAATGGATGAAATTGGTGACATCACTGATTATATTCAAGACGAAGCAGGTTCAACTGCTGATGTAATTTGGGGACACGGACATGACGAATCATTGGGAGATGGTTTGTGTGTAACTTTAATTGCTACAGGTTTCAATTCTTCACCAGTTACAGGATTTGAAAAGGAACCAGAAAAGAAAATGCATACCTTGGATGATGCCAAAGCAACCGTTATTTCTCAACCTATTGAATCACCAGTATCAGTTGAAAATGATTACAAAGAAACAGTTGATGAATCTATAGAAGAAGAGGCTTATGAAGAACCATTTTTGAAAGTAAAAGAAGATGATGCTGAACAAACAGAAATTAACTGGACTTTTAACGAAAATGAAAATAAAAAGGAAAAAGAAAGCGATTCTGAAGAAAAAGAAGAAGAAATTCGTCATTATTTAACAGATGAAGTTGAAGAGAAAATTGAATTAGATACAACTACTCCAAAAGTTGTGTTGACAAAAGAAGAGCAAGAAAGAAGAGCGAAAGAAAGAATGGAAAGAATTCAGACTTACACTTCTAAATTAAAATCTTCTAATGGCATTAATGATTTAGAAAAAGAACCAGCTTATAAAAGAAGAGACATCAGGTTTGATGATGTTGCACATTCATCTGATGAGCCAAAAAGTAAGTTTACCGTTTCTGAGACAGAAGAAAACGGAGAAAAACGATTCGGCTTAAAAGAAAACAATTCTTTTTTACACGATAACGTTGATTAATAAATAGTATATAATTTATCATTCAACAAAAAGCCAATGACACACGTTATTGGCTTTTTGCGTTATTAGTTTTATTTATTTTTATATCCAAATTGATACCTTTGCTCAATCATACTAACCATTGTGTAGTAAATAGACTTAGGCACAATTATTGTATTGTTATCTGACTATAAAGTTATCAAAAACAATCAATTATGAAGGTGTTTTCAATGCTACTCTTATTTTGGTCTACCACTATTTTTGGGCAATCTTTCGGCGATAAAGACAAGGATTTTTTACGGAATTATAAGGCACCTGACTTTAAATTAAAACGGCTCGACTTGAATTTTAATGTCAATGGAGATGATTTCAATAATACAGTTGGAAAACAAAGTAGTTTTAATGAGCATACAAGTTTGTATTACGAGCAATATTCAAACTCCCAAAAGTATCAAGGATTCTTATCGGTAAATTTAACTTCGAATATTGGATGGCATAAAACGAAATTGATTGAAGAAACATTTTCGAACACAGGGGTATATTTGAATACTGAAAATCGTTTTTATTTTAAACCCAAATGGTTTGTGGGCGTGCACGGATTTTTGAATGTTACACATTTTTATAATAATTATTCAGGTTTAACACCCGTTAGTACCGTTGTTTCAAATATTACTCCATTAGTTTCTATAGGAAACGGAAGACTTGAACCGGTTCAATACGCAAGGAATGCAATGGATATTGAAAAACTTTTGTCTAAGGGCAATAGACTTTCAAAGTCATATAGCATAAGTGAGTTGACTGTTATTGCCGACAAAATTGCTGAAATTAACAATGTGCGTTACTTTGATTTTAGGTTGAGAAGAATTGAACAATTTGAGGCTTTAGATCAAACAATGAAGGAAGTTGGAGGGGTTTCAGAATTTGACATGACTTATTTTGTTTATTTGGCAGATGCTTATTTGTATGCAAAAAATTTCGTTCGTTATAGTGGGTTTCGGCATGAATTAGGGGTGTTGCCTATCGGTGGATTCTATAAAATGAATTACGATATTCCGGCTAGTTATGCGGTACAACATAATTTTAACGCCAATGTACTCGGAGGCGATTATTATTATTTTAATAATTTTACGGGCTTTGATGTAACAGTAACTGGGGGATACGAATTGGGATTATATCCGAATACAAGGACTAATTTTAATGCAGGGGTTCAAGTAGGGACTTCAATTGTCTATCAAAACGTGGTTGCTAAACTTTATACCACAAGTTATATTTATTTGTCGCCTCGTTTTAGGTTGAGTTTTGATGCAAGTTATCAAATTGGAAATGGTGGCATGACTTCAGATTTGTATTACCTATTGAGCCCTCATTCATTGTCAATGAATGGATATCGGCTGAATGCAAGCGTAGGCTTGTCGTATGCAATTTTTTAAAGCATTTTTAATATCGAATGATTGAAATAAATGTATCTTGCTATAAAAAAACATGTCAATTATAAAGCCGACCAACTTGCACCCCGATTCTTATTTCGCCAATTATATTCGTCTGGCAGAAGGAGAAGATTTGATACTTGCTTTGGAATCCAATAAGCTTCAAATAGTCAGTTTGATGGAATCCATTTCTTTGCGACAAGAGGATTATCGTTATGCACCTAAAAAATGGACGGTAAAGCAAGTTTTTCAGCACATTAATGATACGGAGCGCATTATGAATTATCGTGCCCTTCGTTTTCTACGAAAGGACACAACTGAACTCAAAGGGTATACTGAAGATAGTTTTGCAAAAGAGGACGGAAGTAAAGATTTATCTCTTGCTGCCATACATACTGAATTTTTGACCATCCGTGAATCAACGATTCAATTGTTTGAAAATGCAAACATGGATAATATTGACTTTGTAGGTACTGCAAATCAAGTAAAGTTAACCGCTAGAATGATTGGTTGGATCATTGTTGGTCACGCCATGCACCATGTGAATGTCATCCATGAAAACTATTTAAATAACGATTAAAAATTAATCTTTATTAGCTTATTATCTCGTCAAAATGTTTTAACTTTACTTTTATGTGCGGAAGATATGTCTTGGTCAGTGAAGTGGAAACGGTTGAAAATACCTTTAATGTGCAGTTAATGCCTGGACTTTCTCCAGTTTCAAATCCAAATATTTCAGCAGGGGACAAAGGCATGGTGATTACTGATGCCAATCCCAAAAATATTCAAAATTTCACTTTTGGCTTTACCCCACATTGGGCAAAAAAGCAAGCATATATTTTAAACGCTCGATCTGAAGGAGACCATAATTCTGATGATGTGCGAAATTTCAGGGGTTCAAAAGGCATTGTGTATAAACCCATGTTCAGACAATCCATTCGGAAAAAACGTTGTTTGGTATTGGCAAATGGTTTTTTAGAAGGTCCTAAAATCGAAAAATTAAGTCAACCTTATTTAGTTTATCCTGAGGGACAAGAATTAATGGCTTTTGCAGGCATTTGGGACGAATGGGTTGATAGCACGAACCAAACTCAGGTTCATTCTTTTGCTATCCTTACAAGGGCCGCAGATGATGTGTCTGCAGCCATACACCATCACCGTTCACCCATTGTCATGAATCCTTCTCAATATGAGCATTGGTTGAATCCAGACTTGGAATTGGCTGCGGTTTTGAAAACCCTTGATGTGTTACCTGATTTTAAACTAAATGCTTACCCAGTTTCACCTAAAATTAAAAGTCCAAAAAATAAAGGGTTGGGATTATTGCAACCTATTGGCGAACCTATATTTAAAAGCGACGGTTTTGTCATCTCCCAAAAACTAACCTTGGAAGGTATGGGGGAATCTCCTGCTAAAACCAGGCGTAAAAAAGGAGACGAAAATCAATTGACCCTGTTTTAAATATAAGTGTTTACAATTTTTCCAGTCATTTGATTTAAGTTGATTTCAATCAATTTTTGGGCATATTTAATTTGTATCATACTTTGTTCAGCATTCAATAAGTTCAATTGAGTCTGTCTGAAATCATAACCATTAATGCTGCCTTCTTTCAATTGTGCTGCTGCTACTTGGTATACAGCTTGCATCATGTTCCAGTTTTCATCCGCTAAAATCAGTTGCTTGTTTAAGGATTGGTATTCCTTATAAAACTTCATAATTTCAGCATTTAAAGTCAATTCTATGTCAGCCGTTTCTAGATTTGAATTTTTTAAATCCAATTCAGTGTTTTTGATGGCCGTATTATTTTGTCCACCATTAAACAGATTGTAGCTGATACTTACACCAATTTGAGGACCTAAATTTCTGTTTTGTTTAATAAAACCTACCTCAGCTACATTGTTGTTCAAGCTATATCCTGCATAGAGCCCTATGGTTGGATAGCGTTGGGCTTTGCTCATCCTCAATTGAGTTTCCTCAATTTGTTGTAGTATTTGCCCTTGTGCTAAGGCTTTATTTTGTGTTTTTGCTTGAGAAAGGATACTGTCTTGGTTCAATAAAAGACTGTTGTCAAAGGTTTGGTCTTCAATTTTTAGTGCTTGATTCAGGTTGGTGTTGATAAGTTGATTGATGTTTATTTCAAGACTTTCAATGATGTTTTGTTGTTTGATGTAATTCATACTATCTACACGGTAATCAACAAAAGCTTGACCATAGGTTTGGATGGTTCCACTACCTATATTTTTCTTCGCTTTTTCAAGTTGCAAGCGATAAGATGAGATTTGCATTGCTGAAGCATAAGTGGTCAACAGTTGTTTTTGAAAAACAATTTGATAATATGCAGCCACAATATCGGCCACTGTTTGTTCAATATAATAAGCCGAATTTACTTGTCCCAGTTCAACTAATTTACTCAATTGTTCTTTTTTAGCTAAAATACTAAAACCACTAAAAACGGTCCAATTTGCCATTACACCTAGACTTATATTGGTGGTTTGTGCATTGTTTCCTTCAGTAATCGATCCATCCGCAAATTGTAAATACGTATTGTTTAGAGAAGTTGATACGGTTCCATCAAGCGAAACAGTTGGTAACTGACCTGCATTCCCTGCAGTGTTATTGTTTTCTGCTTTTAACAATTCATTTTTTACAACTTGTATTTGGTAATTGTTTACAAGGGCCGTATTAATCAATTCACTCAAGGGTTGTGAAAAACCAAGTTGGAAACCAGACAACAAGAAAATGCTGAGTATATATTTAATAATTTGATTCATCAATAATATTTTTTTCTTTTGAAGCGATATAGGTATAAAATGCTGGGATAATGTATAATGTTAATACCAGTGAAATGATTAATCCACCAATAATGCTAAGTCCCATTGGAACTCGACTGGTAGAGGAGTCTCCCAAGGCCAATGCAATCGGTAAAGCCCCTAAAACGGTCGATAAGCTGGTCATTAAAATTGGACGGAATCGTTGAGATGCAGCTTCGTATGCAGCTTGCATTACATCCATTCCCTCGTCTCTTTTTTGGTTGGCAAACTCAACGATTAATATCCCATTTTTAGTTACAATACCTACCAATACAATCATACCAATTTGACTAAAAATATTTAAGGTTTGATCAAACATCCACAAAGTAAATATTGCACCGGCTAATGCCAACGGTACGGTTAACATGATGATAAATGGGTCTTTAAAACTTTCAAATTGTGCAGAAAGGGTTAAATAAACTAAGATTAAGGCAAATAGGAAAATTAAACTGGTGCTCGAAGAACTATCTGCAAAATCGGCAGCAGATCCCGCTAATGAAGTACTAAATGATTCGTCCAATAAGTCTTTGGCTATTTTGTCGAGTTCATCAATACCTTCACCTAAAGTGTAGCCCATTGCGGGTGCTGCTTGTATGGTAGCGGAAGTAAAACGATTGTAACGCAATAATGAAGGAGGGCGACTTTGAAAATCTACGTCTACTAGATTGTCCATGGTAATCATTTCCCCATCTTTGTTTCTTACCGTAAAATTACTCAAGTCACTTGGCTCATCTTTTTGACTTTTTAAGGCAGAAGTCATTACATAATATTGCTTTCCATCTTTGATAAAATAACCAATTCTTTGGTCGCTTAAAAATGCTTGTAAAGTCGAGGCGATTTCAGCGACATCTACACCCATTAACAAGGCTTTGTTTCTGTTGATGGTTAAGGTTAGCTCAGGTTTGTTAAACTTTAAATCTACTGTTGCCGCTGAAAACATTGGACTGGCATTTACACGGTCCATAAAAGCGGGTAGTACAGATTTTAATCTTTCCAAATCTGGTGCTTGAAGCACGTATTCAATTGGGAGTTTTCCACCTCCACCGCCAGAACTAATGGTAGGTTCTTGCACGACAAAGGATTGAGCAAAGGTGTATTTTTTTAACCAACCGTTTATTTCATTTGCCAATTCCATTTGGCTTTTATCTCTTTCGCCAGGTTGTTTTAAAGGCATAAAAACGAAGGAAGAGTTGGCTGCAGTAGAAGCCCTAAAAGTGGGAGAGGTCACGCCTAACAAAAATGCTTTTTCTGGAATGGTATCCAATAGATGCATAATCGATAATTGGTAGTTGTCCATGGCTTCATATGAAGTCCCTTCAGGCGCAGTAGAAAAAACACGCAATTGACTTTTGTCCTCCATGGGTGCCAATTCAGATTTCAGTTGTGCACCAATAAAAAATACGGACCCGAACATCAATAAGAAAATAGGAATGGCTAGCCACCGTCTTTTCATAAAAACTGATAATGTTTTAGTG